>JBDRKX010000103.1:0-5681 GCA_043813605.1 Elusimicrobiota bacterium
ATATTACTCAGGATTCAGGATCGCTTTTATCGTGTTTATCAATTCATCAGGCATATATGGTTTGGATAAGTAATATTCCGCACCGCTCTTCAGGCCTGCCTGTTCATCCATACTCCGGCCGCTTACCATTATCACCGGTATATCTTTCAGCTCTTTATCCTTTTTCAATATCTTGCAAACTTCTATACCGTCTATATCGGGAAGCTTGAGATCGAGTATGACCAGATCAGGCGGATCTTTTTTTATAGCTTCAATAGCCTTATATCCGCTGGTGTAAGCGGCGGTTATATACCTTTCTTTCTCAAGTATGAATCTCAGTGTCTTCTGCTCTGCCTGCTCATCTTCAATAATAGTTATTTTATATGTGATGAATGCCTCCTTTATTAAACCATTGCTGCAGTGACGAACCGGATGCGTGTTCACTTACAGCATACTATTTATATAATAATAGATCAAAAGAGCCGTAAAAATCAAGTGATCTGTAAAAATGCTTAAAAAAAATGCTTCATTAACAAAGACTTTAATTCATTTATCACCGTCTTTTTGCGGTCCCGATCGCCTGTGCCAGTTCATCAGGCCTGGCTGAACCTATGAGTACCCTGTTACCGTTGTTAAGAACAAGCTGCACCCCGCGATTCCCGGAAACATTGTAAGCCCTGTTTTTTCGCCCTCCCCGTATACCCCACCCCAGCCGCCGTATTCTTTCATGGGATTATAGGCTCTTGCTTCGAAACTCGAAATATCATCTGCATATATCTTCCGGGGACTCATAAAAGGCGGAAATTTAATATTAACGAGATCACCGGTAACTTCCACCGGCAGCCCCCCGAATATCATCGCCCAGATCAGGCTTACTGCAATAATAAGTACCAGGCCGACTATGAGCCAGACCCAGAATTGATTGAACTTCTGTACTTCCCTGAATAAAACCGTTGTGTTGTCTATCATAGTTTAACCTCCTTAAATCCGGGGTTCATTCAGTCCCCGTATCATGTACGCAGCGTAATACTTTCTTTACCGGTCAATCTGCCCGTAAGAAGCGGGGATAAATCATCATGCAGGCCCACATTCTCCCGGACCTTTTCCATGCTGTAATTAGCATAACAGTAACGGCAGTTTGCAGGACACGTATTATACATACCTATATCGGCACTTCTGACACACATGCATTCGGCACGCTGGCCGGAGTCTTTTTCAGATGATATTTTTTTGCAGGTTATCTTTGTGAGCAATACGTCGTCTATGCATTTCCCGTGCCCTATACCGAATTCTGAAAGTCCTGTCTGTTCGGCGCATGTCTGGATATCCATACCGTTCGAAACGGCGGCGAGCGCCAGTTCTTTTCCCAAAAGTCTTATCTCATCAAATACGGGTTCCCTGACATCAAGCTCCTTGAGATTCCTTTCGCATTTCCTGTACATATCAATAAAACTGATGATGCATCTTCCGGTAACTCCGTTAAGCTCGCGGGCCATACGTGAAAAATTCTCTATATGGTACCCGGTATCTATACCGCCGCCAAGGAGTATGGGGTCGTACCTCCATACCGTTCTATCCCTGCCTATTTTTCCGGAAAGCACCTTAAAAGTTTCTACTAGATCACCCTTGGGAGGAAGTTCAGCCTCGATATCACTGCCGTATGGAGTTATAGTGATCAAAAAGCTATATTCATATCCCATATCATCGAGTATCGGGAGTTTGTTTATCATAGGCCCCGGGTTTTTTGTCCAGAACACAATGATATCAACATCTTCGGGCTTGAGGTTTATACGGCTGACCTTCTGCGGATCATAAGGATTCCGTATAAGGACAAAACCCGCTTTTATCCTGTTGATGAGCCAGTCAGAATAATATGCGGGTATATCTGTTCTGCGGCTTGCACTTATTATCATACCCGGTCCTCAGGACAGGTTATCCGTATACAGCCCGACAACAGCAGCTGATCTGCAGCATGCAAAAAATTCAATTCCTTTTACTCAGGTATTCCTTTATCAGCCCGGTTGTTGATGAATCATGCGCTCCGGTATTGTTCTCAGCAAGGTTTTCCAGTACTATCCCTGCGAGCTTTTTGCCCAGTTCCACTCCCCACTGGTCAAAACTGTTTATACGCCAGACAACACCCTGAACGAATATCTTGTGTTCATACATAGCGATCAGTATCCCCAGTGTGCGGGGCGTCAACTCATCAAAAAGTATGCTGTTAGTAGGCCTGTTACCGTCAAAAGTCCGGTACGGCACCAGTAAAGATATATCTTCTTCCGGTAACCCCTGTTCTTCAAGATTTTTCTTTACGGTTTTTTCTTCAAGACCGAATGCAAGCGCTTCTGTCTGCGCAAAATAATTGGCCATGAGTTTGTCATGGTGGTCTCCCGTTTCCGCAGGAGGGTTTATAAATCCTATAAAATCCGACGGTATCATCTTCATGCCCTGATGTATAAGCTGGTAGAAAGAATGCTGGCCGTTTGTACCCGGCTCACCCCAGATCACCGGGCCCGTCTGATAATCCGTCCTGCGGCCGTCACGGTCAATTGATTTCCCATTGCTTTCCATATCACCCTGCTGCAGATAAGCAGGGAATCTCGATAGATACTGGCTGTAAGGAAGAACAGCATGTGTCTCGGCGCCGAAAAAATTATTATACCATATCCCCAAGAGTGCCAGGATAACCGGGATATTCTCCGACAACGGCGCATTAAGAAAATGATTATCCATGTCATGCGCGCCGGCAAGGAGCTGCTCGAATCTCTCAAAACCTGCACTCAACGCTATTGAAAGTCCTATTGCCGACCAGAGTGAATATCTCCCGCCTACGAATTCCCAGAATTCGAACATATTGTCCGGATCGATACCAAAATCCATGACTTTTTCGCGGTTTGTCGAAAGTGCTGCAAAATGATCCCGGACAGCCTCTTCGCCGAGCATAGATACCAGCCATTTTCTCGCCGTATGAGCATTTGTTAGTGTCTCCTGTGTTGTAAAAGTCTTTGAAGCTACAAGAAAAAGTACAGTTTCAGGATCAATCTGCTTCAGTACCTCCGAGATATCAGCCCCGTCTACATTTGAAACAAAATACGGCTTTGGCCCGTCAATATAATGTTTCAGGGCGTCACATACCATCTTAGGTCCGAGATCTGATCCTCCAATACCTATATTAACTACATTTTCTATCTTTTTTCCTGTAACTCCTCTTTTACGTCCAGAGCGGATATCTTCAGAAAATATTCTCATTTCCTCTAATACGCGCTTTATCTCCGGCATGACATTTTTACCGTCAACAAGTATCGTATCGTCTGACCTGTTCCTCAAAGCGGTATGAAGTACCGCGCGCTTCTCTGTCCAGTTGATCCTGTCCCCCCTGAACATCCTTTCTGCATATTCTATAACTTCACTCTTCTCTGCAAGGTCCAAAAGCAGCTGGAGCGTCTTTGAAGTTACCAGGTTCTTGGAATAATCGACCAGAATGCAAAGATCTTCGACTTTGACAGAAAAGTCATTAAACCTTTCCGGTTCTTCACTGAAAATGTCTCTTAGTTTCACATCCTTTATTTCACTGCAATGCTTTTCAAGCGCTTTCCATTGGGGTGAATTTTTCATAGCTAATCTCCTCAAAAAATGATCAGGCAGTCCATGCGTATATTATGTTAATGAATAAAAAGATACGCCCAGCACACCAGGACCGACGTGTGTTCCCACAACAGGACCTATTTCGACTGTAACAGTATGCCGGGGATCATATATCCCGCTTATCTTTTCTTTGAATTTCTCCAGAGAATCATTACAGGCCGCATGAATGAATCCTACTTTAACATTATCTTTTCCATGCGTATCCATAAAATCACGCAGCAGTTCTTCGAGCCTTAATAAAACTTTTTTTGTCCCGCGGATCTTTTCAAAAGGACAGACAGTTCCATCATGCAGCATTAATATAGGTTTTATATGAAGTATGCCTCCTATTATGGCAGCGGCATGTCCGATCCTGCCGCCCTTTTCAAGGTATTCCAGCGAATCAACAATGAAATATAACTTTATTCTCTTCTTGAGTTTCTCTGTAAGGGAAATAACCTCTTGCAGATCGGCGCCGTTTGAAACCGCCTTTGCACATTCCAGTGCTATCATCCCGAGCGATATGGAAACTTGTCCGGAATCCACGATGTGTATCCGGCCATTATCGAGTTCCTTTCCAGCTGTCTCGGCAGAACCTACAGTACCGCTCATCTTTGACGATATATGTATTGATACCACGTCGCTTCCATCCGCCGTCATCTCAGCATATACTGCTTTAAAATCCTCATGCGTCGGTTGTGATGTCATAGGATGCGCGGGATCGTTCTTAAGAAGATGGTAGAAATCATCCGGTTTCAGATCAACACCGTCTTTATAATTTTTATCTCCAAAATGTACATTAAGAGGGATAACCCGAATACCGTATTCTCCGGCCGTCTCCAAGGGAAGATCACTGGTACTGTCAGTAAGTATCTTTATTTTTTTCATATTCTATTACCTATTCGATTGAAACAATATAATAATAATGCGGCTGGCCGCCATGATGGACTTCAATATGGGTTTCCCTGTAAATATCCTCAAGCTCTTTCCCTAACCGCCTGGCCTCATCTTCCGGTGTATCTTCTCCATAGAAAAGCGATATTATCTCATCTTCATCTTCGTACATAGAAGACACCAGTTCTACAACAGCAGTATGAGTATCCGGGGACATACTGATCTTTTCACGGTATATCGTGATTATGTCGCCTTTCTTGACCTGAGCCGTCCCTGCAGAATAATCCTTCACAGCCCTGGTCACTTCACCCGTTTTAACAGTTCTTATCGATAATCCGATATTATTCAGGTTTTCCTCAACAGGCGCGTTTTTATCATACGCTATCATGGCCGAAAAACCTTCAGGAACGGATTTTGTAGGCACAACAAAAATATTCTTTCCTTTATTAAGCTCATTAAGCTGCTCCGCTGTAAAGATGATGTTACTGTTATTGGGAAGGATTATGTAATTCTCAGCATCAAATTTTTTGAGCGCTGCATCAAGTTCCTCGACACTTGGATTCATAGTCTGGCCGCCCTGTATTACACTGTCACATCCAAGTGATTCAAATATTTTCGTGATACCCCGGCCGATACCTACTGCTACTATTACTGTCTCCTTCTTTGTCTTTGCAATACCCGCCTCATAATGCTGTTTATCCATATTCTCGATCTTTATATCAGTGAGTGTTCCGTATTCAAGACAATCTTCTATGATATTGCCGGGATGCATGGAATGGATATGGATTTTCATCATATTTTCAGATTGTGCAGTTACCAGAGATTCTCCCCTTGTTTTAAGCTGTTCGATTATATTCTCGTATCTGATCAGCCGGCTGCAGAGCATGAATTCCAGACAATACCCGTAGCAAACTTCAGTAACAGGCTCAAATACTGATATACTTTTATTCTCATCTGTACTGATCACCGGAAGTTCCCTGCCTTCAAGAAGCATATGGATCCCTTCAAGTATGAATACGAAACCCATTGCACCTGCGTCCACGACTCCCGCTTCTTTTAATACAGGCAGCTGATTAGGAGTATCCATAAGCGCTCTTCTGGTTTCAATGAGCATCGTTTCAAACATTATCATTATATCAGCTTCTGTCTTAGCAGTTTTGTATGCCGCTTCCACACCGTCCCGG
>JBDRKX010000104.1:0-38953 GCA_043813605.1 Elusimicrobiota bacterium
GGCCTGAAATGACAAGCGGTTTTTATTTTTTACAATATACTTCTCCTCAGGGCTCCTGTTAGAGGAATGCTGTATCCTGATTTAATCTCTATATAAATAGTATTATAATACTTGACTTTTTAATACTTTACGGTTAGAGTTTATAGATAAAGAGTGAGTCAGGGCGCATATAGCCTGTGTTTTCTGCCGCGGATAACCGCGAGAGTCAATTATTATGGAGAAAGAGACAAAATCAAGCAAATCTAAAATCGCCAAGATACTGCAGCAGGTACAGGAAAAGTATAATATGGGAGAAACCGGGCATGAAGAGACCAGAGAGATCCTGAGTTTCCTGATCGGAGATGAAATATACGCCATTGATATATTAAATGTGTACGAGATAGTAGTGCCCGGAAAGATATTCAATGCTCCAACCACACCACCGTATGTAATCGGAGTTATCAACCTCAAGGGAGAAGTACTCCCTGTTATCGATTTAAAACAGTTCCTGGGAATATCCGAGACTCTTATGGGTATTGATTCGAGGATAATTGTGGTGGGAGAAAGAAGTAAACTCGGTTTACTGGTAGAGTCCACGATAGACATAATTTACGTACCTGTTCGTGAAATACAGCCGGCGCTGGCTACAATCGAAAAGATAAAAGCAGATTATTTTGACGGTGAAATACTATTTGATGATAAACTTATTAGTCTGCTTAACCTGGAAAAGATCATAACTTCCAAGGAGATTATAAAACCCGGTGGAAGTTAAGGAACTGGAGGTACTGATATTTTCGGTTGGCGGACAGAATTTCGGTGTGGATGCCGCAGATGTTATCGAAGTATTAAGGTACAAAGGAACTGATATCTACCCTGAAAAAACAGATTTTTCCGATACGGGGATCGATTTCAGGGATGCCAGGATCCCGATTATCGATATTTCCCGGCGACTTGAGATGGAGCGCGCTTATTCCGACGAGGATAGAAGTATTATCGTGTTTAATATAGAAGACAGCGCACTAAGTTTTGATGTCGACTCAGTGGTGGAATTCGTGCAGGTAACGGTAGAAGATATTGAATCTATACCGGATTTTATCAAAAACCGTATGAAATTAGATTTTATCTGGAGTGTCGGTAAAATCAGGGGGGAACTTGTATTTTTTCTTGATTTAGGAAATGTTCTGAACGAAAAAGATATAAAAAAACTGCCTATTTGGCAGTAGTAACCGGTTTTTAACGGATAAAAGGAGAAAATATATGTCCATTAAGATCATTGATAAAACCAAGCTCAAATTTAGATGGGGCCTTCAGTTTAAAGCGACCTTATTGATGATGGCAGTCATTATCGCCATAGCGCTGATACTTTCTCTGTATTTCACCAGTAGCCAGAAAGAACTGTCCTATAGCAATCTGAAGACTAAAGGTGTATCCATTGCGCGTACCCTAGCATACAACTCAGAATACGGTGTCCTTATTTCTAACACGGAATCACTGGAAAAGCTGGTGAAGGGCTTATCGGAAGATATAGACATGGCTTATATAGTGATACAGGATATTGAGGGGAATCCTATGGCATCGACCGCTACGGGGCTGGAAGAAGAAATAATTTCAGGTGATTTGAATGTGAGCGCTCTTCTGGCAGAAAATGAACTCGTCCAGAATTATATATTCGCGTCAGGCAGGAAAATATTTGATATCTCATATCCCATAACAACTTCTGCAGAAAACACGGAATTTATTATTGACAGTAATCAGGGAAATCCGGAAACGCGTAAAATAATAGGCATGGCAAGGATAGGCATGTCACTTTCCAATGCCAACAAGGTCATAAAAGATCTTCGGGGAGTAGCTGTTTTTGTTACACTTGCGGTTATTATTTTCAGCAGTATAATATTGAATTTTCTGATTAAAAGACTGCTTATGAAGACAATAAAGGAGCTTGTGCAGGCTGCTCAGGGTATTGGAGAGGGAGATCTGCAGAGAAAGATAGACATAATATCAAGTGACGACGAACTCGGAGAACTTTCCCTGGCATTCAAGGAAATGCAGGCTAACCTGGCAGGACTGTCAGAGCAGGCCAAATTGATAGCATCGGGTGACCTGAGGGAAGTATTGGGGTTCTCGGGCGACCTTGCTGTCTCTTTTAACCTGATGAGCGAAAACCTCAGAATACTGGCACACCAGATAGATGATGCGAGCCAGAAGCTCGATACATATTCCAACGATATCCTTTCTTCAGCTGAGGAACAGTCCAGCAGTGCAACAGAATTAGCCAGTTCAACTGCCGAAGTTTCAGCGACGATAGAAGAATTGACCGCGGCAGCTAAACAGATATCTGATAATGCGGACCTTGTGGCAAAGATGGCGGAAACCAGTCTGAACAGCGTACAGGAGGGCAAAACCGCTGTAGCAAAGGCATATATAGGAACCGAAGCGATAATGACTTCGACCCAGAATAGTGCCAAGAGGATATTTGACCTGGGCGAGAAATCACAGAAGATAAGCGAAGTTATAGAGATAATAAGCAATATATCAGAGCAGACAAAACTATTGTCTCTCAATGCGTCGATTGAAGCTGCGAGAGCGGGAGAGGCTGGAAAAGGATTTTCCGTAGTGGCGGGTGAGATCCGCAGGCTCTCTGAAAGTACGGCGGAATCTGTCAGGGAGGTAAGGGAGATCATCAAGGAGATACAGTCTTCTATCAATGTCTCAGTAATGTCTTCGGAAAAAATGGAAGATACCGTGAACCAGGGACTGATCCTTTCTCAAAAAGTAGGAGAAGCGCTGGAAGAGATACTGGGAACTGTAGAGAAAACAGTGGATTATGCCAAACAGATACGGCATTCGACGCAGCAGCAGAAAACCGCATCTGAACAGGTCTCGGTGACAGTACGTGAAATGGCCAGCGGGTCAAAACAGACTGCTGATGTGTCTTATGAAACTGCTGCTACCGCGAGGAAAGTGACAGAATTATCAGCTGAGCTTAAAGATGCTATATCCAAACTCACATATAAATAATGGACATAGAAAAATTATTAAACAATAAGAAACTTTTAGCCATATTCAAAGATGAGACAAACGAACATGTACTCAATATATCCAATTTTCTGATCGAACTTGAGCAGGAACCGGGCAAAACGGAACTGCTTGAAAGCATATACCGTGAAGCCCATACATTGAAAGGTTCATCCAAGATGATGGGATTTATGCAAATAGGTACCGTAGCCCATAAAATGGAGGATCTGCTGCAGGTTCTGAAAGACGGTAAGGTCGAGTTTTCAGATTCTTTCAAAGAAGTGATTTATAATAGTCTTGAGACAGTCAGACTATTGATGGAAGAATATATCACCGGTAAAGAAAAAAAAATATCTATAGAAGAGATATGTGCCAAGCTGGAAGCAGCGAAAACACCGGGTCAACCCGCGGAAGCGGCCGAGATACCTAAAAAAAAACAGAAACTTCCGGATAAACACAAAAAGGGGGGGATCCCTTCAAAGAAAAAATCTGCGGAAGAAAGTGATTCCTCAGATAAAGAAAAAAGAAAAGCTATTGACAGGAGGAAAGGTTACGCTATACCTGAACCCGGGGATACTGTAAGAGTTGATATACTCAGGCTGGATGAACTTATAAACCTTGCGGGTGAGATAGAGACCAACAGGATCAAATTTGAAGAAAGAGAAAAAGATCTGCTCATATTAAGCGAGATTATCAGAAAGAATTTCGAAATATGGGATTCCATAAAGGAAGAAATGGAGATTTTGCGCCGCCGTAATACCTTTAGCGAGGAATTTGACGGCGAACTGGCTAGTTTTGAATTATGGAACAGGCAGGCAAGTGTCACGGCGGCAGATTTTGCGACGAATTTTGGTGACGATATAGCCCGGATATCCATTTACCTGCGTGAACTTTACGCAATGTCGATGGATATGAGGATGTTGCCTATTTCTGTTATATTCGATCTCTTCCCGTATACTATACAGCAGATAGCCGGGGATTACGGCAAAAAAGTCAAACTGCAGGTATTCGGTGAGTCAACAAAACTTGATAAGAAGATCATTGACGGAATCAGGGATCCGCTGCTTCATATTATCAATAATTCAGTGGCTCATGGAATAGAATCTGTCGATATCAGGATAGAACAGGGTAAAACCGGCGAGGGGAATATAAAGATGGACGCTTTTCAGGAAGGGGATTCGGTGATAATCGAAATAAGTGATGACGGCAGCGGATTTGATATTGATAAAATAAAAGCAGAAGCAATAGAACGGGGCCTTTTAAGTGATAAAGCGGCAAAACACCTTGATGAGGATGATATAGTATCATTCGTCTTTGAATCGGGATTCAGTACTGCTTCCGAAGTGAGCGAATTATCAGGAAGAGGTGTGGGTATGGGCGTGGTCAAAGCCAAGGTAGAAGATATAGGAGGAAATGTCAGGATCAGATCTGTATCAGGAGAGGGGGCGACTGTCAGGCTTCAGCTTCCGATAACATTAACCACAGGCAATGTCCTTTTAGTGGGTATGGGTAATCAGACATTTGCCATCCCGGCCACCGGTATTGATACTACTGTCAGGGTAGATCCTAAAGAGATCAAAGTAGTTAAAAATAAAAAAGCAGTAGTGATAAATGAAAAGATACT
This sequence comes from Elusimicrobiota bacterium, assembly GCA_043813605.1. GTDB lineage: Bacteria > CG03 > SLGR01 > SLGR01 > JBDRKX01 > JBDRKX01. Next base: position 4,619 of record JBDRKX010000104.1, read on the forward strand.
GCCTCTGGTCGATCTGGCAGATATACTCGACATGAAAGTAAAGAGCCGCGAAGATAATAAACTCTCTATAGTAGTCATGAAATACGGTCAGCAGAGAATGGCGTTAAGTGTCGGAAGGTTTATTGGCAGCAGGGAGATCGTAATAAAGAATCTCGGAGATTATCTGTCAAGGATAAAATGCATATCAGGAGCTACTATAATGCCTAACGGGGACGTGGTTTTTATACTGCATATTCCTTTTATGTTCAGTTCTGTCGAAACAAGTTTGGGAACACTGGGTATATTCAAAAAAAGCGATGACATGGAAATAAAAAGCGGTGGAAGAAAATATTCGGTATTGGTTGTTGATGATGCAGTAACGACCAGGGAGCTTGAAAGACAGATACTTGAAGCAGGTGGCTATGATGCTGAAGTCGCCTCAGACGGACTGGAAGCCCTGGACAAGATCAAGACCGGTAAATATGACCTGGTTATCACCGATATACAGATGCCGGAAATGGACGGGCTGCAGCTTGTAAGAGAACTGAGGCAGAGCGAGCAGTACGGAGAACTGCCTATAATTATTGTTACCGGGTTGGGTGCGGAAGAGGATGTCCGAAAAGGCATGGAGGCCGGAGCTACTGCATATTTTGTTAAAAGTGATTTTGATCAGGTTAAACTGGTCGAAACTGTAAAAAGATTAATAGAAAGAAAGATTTGACGGAATGTAAGCGGAAGTTAGAATCCGCAAAGTATATTGTAAGCAAGGGAAAAAGATATGAGTAACAATAGCAATGAACCGCTCAGGGTATTGGTTGTAGATGATTCGATTACGGCAAGGGAGATAATCTCAAGTATACTTGAAAGTGATCCTATGGTGAAAGTCGTAGGTGAGGCCAGGAACGGCCGCGAAGCAATAGAATTAACCAGGCGCCTGAAGCCGGATCTCATAACAATGGATATTAAAATGCCTGTGATGGACGGAATTGAAGCGACAAAATATATTATGGCATATATACCAACGCCTATTGTAATCATCTCCCAGTCAGCTTTCAATGAAGGAAACGCGTATGTGTTCCAGGCGCTGGAGCATGGAGCGCTTGAAATACTGGAAAAACCCGATCCGAATGAATGGAAAGATATCCCTAAAATCGGTGAAAAATTGATCAAGGATATAAAAACTCTGTCAAAGGTTCCCGTAATAACCCATATAGGAGGCAAAAAACTCCTCAAAAAAAGAAAAACCTCAAAGAGCGATACGCCGGAGGCCCCCCCCTTAAAGGTAGTTGCAGTAGCCTCGTCGACCGGCGGGCCGACGGCTCTCTTGAGTATGTTGAGTAAGATCCCCCTGGAGACGCGTTCATCAATACTGATAGTCCAGCATATTGCAGAAGGTTTTGTAGAAGGTTTGAGCGAGTGGCTCGATAGTAAGTGTAAGATCAAAGTAAAGCTCGCTCAAAATGGAGAGAAGATAGAGCAGGGAACGGCTTATATAGCACCCTGCAGTATACACATGGTAGTTACAAAAGATAATACTATTTCATTTACGGATGATCCTCCGGTAAACAGCCTGAAACCGGCGGCAGATCTTCTTTTTTATTCTGTGGCAGAACAATATGGCGAATATTCCATAGGCGTGGTACTCACGGGCATGGGAAAAGACGGAGCAGAAGGTTCGGCTGAGATAAAAAGAGCCGGCGGCAGCGTATTAGTCCAGGATGAGAGTTCATGTCTTGTTTATGGAATGCCCAAAGCGACTGTGGAAATGGGTGTGGTTGATATGATCAGTCCTTTGAGCTCAATAGGGGACAATCTGATGAAACTCATCGAATTATGACAAAACCCGATATACTGCTCGCAGTTGACAGAGAATTACGGTCCATACTTGAAAAATACCTGGTAAAGTTCAATTTCAGGCTTTCAGATCTAGAGACAATAGAACCAGATAATCCTGACCTGGTTGTCTTTACAGAAGAATATGCTGCAGAGATTAAAAAATTCATATCAGGCCGGACTGCCTTTATAATGATCATAGGAACCGCTGAAGAAGAAATGCCTATAGAAGGGGTAAACAATCTGAACTATCTGAGAAAGCCTTTTACATGGATAGAATTTTCCGAATTGGTCAGGAAAAACATAGTTGGTTACGAATGGGATAAGGAAGACTTTCAGACACCCGAATCAGGGAGGTCGAATTATAAAGAAAAATCAAAGAGACTTAAAAAAATAATACTGATAGCAGATGACGATATTGAAGCAAGATGCCTGGCAAACGTATTGCTGAAAAAGAAGTATGACATAGTAGAAGCAGAGGACGGAAAAATGCTGGTAAAACAGGCCCCCATGATCAATCCTGATCTGATAATCTCAGATATAGTCATGCCCGGTTTGAGCGGATGGCGGGCAGTTAAGAAGATAAGAGAGAATCCTCTGCTGCAGGATGTCCCGGTAATATTCTATTCCTCCCTGTTAAAAGATTATGAATTATATCATATCCTCAAACCCGGCGGCCCGTCTGATTTTATATATAAACCTTATACATCAAAAGACATGCTTGAAAAAGTATCCAAAATGCTCAAAGAGAACGGGTAGCCGGATATGGAACTTACCGAATCCGAGTTTAAGCTTTTCCAGGAATTCATAAGCAAGAACAGCGGGCTCAACTTCGACGAAAGTACAAAACTGTCTCTTAAAATAAGCCTTCTTGCAAGAATAAGGCATAAGGGTTTTGAGGATTACAGCCAGTATTACAAATATATCAGGTTTCATCCTAATGGCGCCACGGAATTCAGAGATCTCTTAACGCTTCTGACCATTAATGAAACCTCTTTTTTTAGAAACCCGGAACAGTTCAGGGGTCTTAAGAAGTTCATAATACCGGAAATACTGAAAGACAATCAAGAGAAGAATATAAAGATATGGAGTGCGGGTTGTGCGACTGGAGAAGAACCGTATTCAATTGCGATCTGTCTTCTTGAAATTCTGCATGATACGAAATCGTGGAATATTGAAATACTGGGTACTGATATAGATAAACAGGCTCTATCCGGGGCGAAGGAAGGGATATACAAGCAGCGCTCTCTCAGGTTGACCAATAAAAAATATATAGAAAAATATTTCAAGGAGGATAACGGCCGGTTCAGACTGAATGACAATATTAAGGATATGGTCAGTTTTGATTATTCGAATCTGTCCAATACTGCAATGTACCCGTCGCCGCTGACCGGCCGCTGGGATATCATATTCTGCAGGAATGTGCTCATCTACTTCAAAAAAGAACTGGTAGAGCAGATAATAGCCAAGTTTTACCGGGAGATCCGTGACAGCGGATATTTTCTGGTAGGATATTCCGAGATGCTGACGGCATATAAGCAGGATTTCAAGGCTGTAAAGTACGGTGATCTTTTTATTTACAAAAAAGAAGTTAAACCTGAAGAACCTTTAGTACCGGATAAAGATATTACCAAAGAAAAGCCCGATTATATCTATGAGATCCAGCAGGAGGCTATGGCCGAGCGGCGGTCTCCGGATTCTTCATATAATAAGGCGCTGGAGCTGTTTATCAAGGAAGATTTTGACGGGGCATTAAAAGAGGTAAAAGAAGCTATTGAGAACTATCCGCTGAATTCAGATGCTCACATACTGACTGCCAGAATATATTTTGAAAGGGGTGTTTATGATGAAGCGGAGAAAGCTGCCAAAAAGGCAATTTATCTCGATGCCGACCTGGCACCCGCGCATTATCTGTTGGGAATATTATATGAAAAGCTGGGATTCAGGGAAAAAGCTGTTGCTGAACTTGAACTGGCGATAAAACTCAGTCCTTATTTCCCAATGGCTTTTTTTCACCTGGGTAATCTTCTGTTCAGCGGAAATAAGCACGGCGCACTGGAAGCGTATAGGAACGCCATAATAGCATGTTCCAATCTTTCAAGTGATGATTACCTCGAGTTCGCAGGAGGATTCAATTGCGGGCTTCTTACTGCTCTCTGCAGGACCAAGATACAGGAGATAGAGAGACAGTCACTTTAATTAAAGTTTTAAGGTATAAGTCTTTACTAAAGTTTTAAGTCTTAAGTTGTAAGTCTTTACTAAAGTTTTAAGTTATAAGTCTTAAGTTGTAAGTTTTAAGCTTTTTTTGTTCTGTTTTTTTCTTACAACTTATTTCTTACAACTTATTTCTTACAACTTATATCTTACAACTTATAACTGCATTTATACCTGTATTGTCCCGGTAATTAAGTATTGTGTCACTATAGTTAAAATCAAGTTTTAAGTTATAAGCCTTAAGTTATAAGCCTTAAGTTATAAGCTTTAAGTTTTAAGCTTTTTTTGTTCTATTTTTTCTTACAGCTTATTACTTACAGCTTACAGCTATTTTATAACTTATAACTCCATTTATACCTGTATTGTCCCGGTAATTAAGTATTGTGTCACTATAATTACGCGCAATAGCAATAATATTCAATAATAAAAAAAAGCGGGTTTCCGTTGAAAAACGAAAACCCGCTTTGAGGGCAGTTTACCCTGTAAAAAATGCCCTATGAACTAGAACTTATACGAAAGTGACCCGTAAACATTCGTTCCGGAATCACCCGGTATTTCTGCGACATATGTGCCTACTATATCAGGATAGGCGACTTCTGAACCGAGTATATTGAGAACCGTAAGTGAAAGCGAGAGGTTCTCGTTTATATCGTATGTGGACTTGAGATTCAGAAGGGCGATAGCATCAAGAGTCACATCGGCCCCGCCTGCTGTGCCTGCCCTTTCCCCGACATAATTAACTGACAGAGAATTGGTCAAATCGCCGGTAAGCAGCGTGAGTATGTAATTCGCGGTCAATTTGTCAAGGAAATTGATGTCTGATTTGTCTGCGGAGTTCTCACCGGTTTTGAAGCTCACATTCAGCTTATGCGTAAGCTTCTGCTCGATAAGATCACCTTTCATATCCAGCTCTACACCCTGCACGACCTGCCCGTCGGTGTTGCCGTATCCTGGGACACCGGCGGCTTTTGTCGGGCTCGTGTCGGGGACGCGCTGTTCTTCGATCTGTGAAGGAGGCGTATCTCCCGGAAAATATTTCTCGCTGCGTTCGATCATGTCGGTTGTCGTTAACTGGAACACTGTCAGAACGGCATTGTGTTTCAGCTGTTCCAGAGTGGCATTGATCCCGAGTTCGATAGTGTCTATCTTTTCGGGAGTGAGATTCGGGTCGCCGTAGAGCACGTTCTTCGTGTTAACGTATTTTTCGAAGAAAGTCGGGTTCCTGTATGCTGAACCGTAGAGCGCTTTGATGAAGACTTTTTCTCCGGCTTTGTATACCGCGCTGGCTCTTGGTACAACCGCGTCGCCGTATATGTCGTTGTTGCTGTACCTGACACCGCCTACTATCTTAAGAGGTTCAGCAGGCGTCAGTTCGAGCTGTGTGTATACGGACATATCAGTTGTGTCGTATTCCTTCAGCATCGCATCAAGACCGCTGTTAGTGCCGTCAATGTTCTTTATGAATTCGTACGGGTCCGTTTTCTGATATTCATACGAGATGCCCGCAAGAAGACTGACCTGGTCCGAAACCGGTACGAGACCGTCAACATCAAGTCCGTATTTGTTGCCTGAATGCTGCATCTGCTGTTTTACGCCGGCCCAGGGCGTTCCGGCCTGAAAGTCGTTCAACCGGCCGTCATAGCTGTACATCGAGTAGTGAAGCATCGAATTGAGTTCAAGTTCGCCGAGCGCTTTCTTATAATGGAGAGCGCCGCCGGAACCCTGTATCTGGACTTCACCGGTCATTAAATGATTCGGAAGTATGCCGAACTTGTCCCTTTCCATGTTGAAATGGAAGACATCGAGTTTAAGATCGCCCTTTTCAACGCTTACAAAACCGTTATAGAAATCGTCTTCCATGGCGTCTTCATCGTCGTCGTATGCGCCCATCTGAGCGGTAACGCCAGCCATGTCTTTTACTTCCGCTTCGTAGCCGGCATCACTCTTGTAGGAAGCGGCAGCTACGACATTCACCTGTTCGGTTTCCTTTATTAATGTCAGGTCACCGTTTACGGCGCTCTTGCTTCCGCCGCCTGCGCTAACAGATGTTTCGTCTCCGCTCTTCTTTGTGATCACATTGATAACGCCCGAGAACGCGCCGTTACCGTAAACAACGGAACCAGGTCCCCTTATGATCTCGATCCTAGCGATCACATTGACCGGGATGGCTTCAAGATAATTGGAGCCTACCGTTATGTCCCTTATCGGGAGCCCGTTCAACAGCAGTGCGGTCCTGTTATTATAGTGATTCTCTTTAATGCCCCTGACTGAGATAGAACTGTAGCCGAAAAAACTTTCGGTTATAGTTACTCCGGGAACAGTCTTGATGATGTCATAGAGTGTTTCATAGCCCATCTGTTTTATGTCTTTGGCTGTGATAACGGTTATTATAGCCGGCGCTTCAGAGATAGTCTCTGCTTTTTTTGAAGCGATCTCAACGATCGGTATCTCTTCAAAAAGAAGCGTTGTGGCATCCTTACCGTACACGGCGGGAACAAAACCCGCTGCTATCACAAGACAAAGGGCTAACGAAAACATTGATAACTTTTTCATATTTTCTCCTTTTTGCCTGTAATCCATTACTCCTGTCTCTTCCTCCTTTTTTTAATCGCCCTGTTCTACGCGCTTACAATATCTTTATCCTATATAGAAAATTCCGCTTATAGCGGACAATTAACTATATTAATAATGAAAATACGCATATTTGTCAAGTCTTTTTTAATAAATTTTTCAAAAATAAAAAAAACAAACAATCTATATACCTTAAAAAGAAGAACTTTCAGCGCAGTATACGGCATAATAATACAGCTAATAACTTGACATCGCAGGATAGTTGCGTTATAAATATGAATTAAAGATATGCGATTAACTGCCGCAAGAAAGGCGGGGGCAGCATGTGATGAAAAAATATTTTATATTTTCTTTGCTTTTCGTTTCGGTGATACTGACGTCATCAGCGCTGCCGCTTTTATCGGAGAACAGGGGCATGGCTATTCTAATAAGGAAAGAAGTCGGACCCTACGAAACCGCTCTTTCCGGATTCAAAAAACTGATGACGGAAAAAGGCGTAGGGTTTACTGCTAAAATATATGTAATAGAAGGGCAAGACTGGGTAATAGATAAAAAGAAGATCCTCGAGACAGATCCCGCTATTGTGATCGCAATAGGAATGGAAGCGACTTCCATGGTATGCAAAACACTCAGTGAGATCCCGGTTGTTTTCTCTATGGTACTTAATCCTGTTGAAGAAGGGTTCATCGGTTCAATGTCCGGTTCGGGCAATAATATTTCAGGGGTCAGTCTCGATCTGCCGCCATTGCTTCAGTTTCAGAAAATCAAACAGTTCTTACCCGGAATAAAAAGGATAGGGGTCATATATGATCCATCCAAATCGGCCGGAATTATTGAAGATGCCGTTGATGCTGCCGGTACGGCCGGGCTGCAGCTCGTGAAACAGCCGGTCAGTTCGGGTAAAGAGATCATTCCGGCAATGGAAGAGCTTAAAATGGGCGTAGATGCACTATGGGCCATACCTGATACTACTGTTTACTCGGGCGCGATTTTAAAACATATACTTCTGTTCAGCCTGAGGAACAAGGTGCCGATAATAGGATTTTCAGACAGTTTTGCAAAGGCCGGCGCTTTAATGTCAATGTATAGCGATTATTCCGATGTCGGAGAACAGACAGCGGAGTTGTCACTTGAAATACTCGGGGGGAAACAACCGGGCCTGATACCTGTATCCAGACCGAGAAAACTTAAGGTTTCGTTGAATCTCAATACTGCAAAGGTTATGGGTATTAATATCGAAAACGCGGTTATCAGGGAAGCCGATCAGGTATACGAATAACCCCGAAAATACCCTGCTAAAAATACTCTGCCAAAAATATCCTGCTAAAAATACCCAACCCCAAAAAACTGATTCGGAAATTTATCCAGGAAAATTTATCCAGAAAAATTTCTCTACGAAAATTAACCCGGAAAATCAACCCGGAAAATTAACCTGTTTTTTTTGACTGTTTGGTCCCCGGCGCATAAAGCGGAACCTGCTTGGCGCAGAGAGGACATTCTTCCGGCCGGTATTTCGGCCAGTCGATACTGAGAAGGTATTTAAACGGGTACCTGAATTCCGCGTTTCCCCTGGATACAATAGATGTTATACCCACGATGTATGCTCCCGTTTCTTCAAGTACGGGGATGGCTTCTTTGAGGCTTCCGCCGGTTGTTACCACATCTTCTATCAGCAGTATCCGTTCGCCGGGCCGGACACTGAATCCTCTTTCGAGTGAAAATGTTTGCTGTTTTCTTTCAAGAAAAATATGCCGTACTTTCAGGTGCCTGGCTACTTCCTGTCCGAGCACTATTCCTCCTATAGCCAGAGAAACGGCAGTAGTTATTTCTTCATCTATCCATAGCGCTGCCAGTTGTTCACCGGCGTCTGAAGCGTATTCCGGGTACTGAAGAAGACTCTGTGCCTGAAAATAGAACTCTGAATGGTACCCGCTTGCAAGCAGAAAATGGCCTTCTTTCATTGCCCCGGTTTCTTTTAGTATCTTTTCTATCATGACAGCTGCATCTCCTCTTTTATCGCCCGTGCCGCCTCGACAGGATCGTCTGCTTCCGTGATGGGCCTGCCGATAACCAGAAAATCGGCGCCGTTTTCAACTGCCTCCGAGGGCGTCATTACGCGTTTCTGATCATCCTGTTTGAGGTAGCCGGAAGGCCTTATGCCGGGAACCACTATGTCCATATCCGGGAACGCGCTTCTTATATCAGCAACATCTTTTCCTGATACGATCAGTCCCTGTAAACCCGCTTTATCCGCAGTTTCGGCAGCCGCGTAACTGTTGCCGCTCTGTATGCTTGAAAGGATAGTAACGCCCCATAACCGCGGAAACCCGTTTTTCCTGGCTTTTTGAGCGGATTCAAGCGCTTCCGGCCCGGCCTGTATGTGTATTGTCGCTGAATAGCAGCCCAGATCTGCCGCGGCTATGCAGGCTGCCCGGCAGGTTCTTGGAATATCATGATACTTGAGATCAAGGAAAACCTCTTTGCCTTCGGCTTTTACCATCTCTACGGCCCTGGGCCCGTATCTGCTGAACAGCTGCAGGCCGATTTTGAAATAGGTTATGTCATTTTTCAGGCCCGAGACTATTTCTCCGGCCTGCCTGATATCATCATAATCGAGTGCAAGGATTATTTCAGCCACAATTATTCTCCTTTATATTTATCCCATTATTTGCAATAGAAATGGAATTCGACAAAAAATATGCCACATTCTACGTCGCAAAAAAGCTCATCAATACTTACGAGTATTACCTCCCTTTTTTGTTGTGTATCATATGATATCTTTTCCGTCTCTATTCTTCATCCCTATCGCAAAAAATGGGTTTATTTCTCTGAGTATTTCCGGCTGCGAAAGAAGTATCGAACCGAGCATAAATGCATTAGCGCCGGACTGGCGGTATTCTTCTATATCATCTAAAGAGACAATACCGCCGCATGCAGCGATATCTATGCCGGTCATCCGGCGTATATTGAGTATAGCTTTCAATACCACAGGCTTTATTGCCGGGCCGGAGAGCCCGCCTTCATAAAAAGTCTTTTCATGATAAAATGCCGCAGGAAGGGTGTTCGAACATACAATACCGTCAATACCGGCTTTTTCGAGATCTCTGCTCAGTACTGCGGGATTATCAAGCGCATTGATCTTTGCAATTATCGGTTTTTCAGTGAGTCCTTTGAGAATTTCCGCCGTTTTCAGGCACTCCGGTATGTTCTCAACCATTTTTTCTCCCTTTATATTCGGGCAGGAAAGATTCAGTTCAAAAGCCGTAACATCTTCTGCCGAAAGGACTGTGACCAGTTTTATCCATTCAGCGGTATTGTTCCCGAAGATGCTCATGATAACAGGATAGGGAAGATATCTTGTCTTGGGAAGTTCGTTTTCTATGAATGCATCCAGGCCGCAGTTCTGAAGTCCGATCCTGTTTATTACGGCGTTTTCCAGTTCAAATATGCGCGGCGGTCTGTTTCCCTCGCGCTTTTCTACGGTGATTGTCTTGCTTATTACAGCGCCCCATCCGAGTCCGGGAAAATATTCTTCACCTTCCCATCCGTATCCCCAGCAGCCGCTGCTCGCGAGAAAAGGATTTTTCAGTTCCAGACCGGCAAACTTAACAGTCATCCCAGTCGAGCTCCTCGATACTGAATACAGGGCCTTCCATACATGTCCTCTTGTATCCTTTCACTGTCTTTACTGCACATGAGAGACATACGCCGAATCCGCAGCCCATTCTTTCTTCCCACGAGATATATCCTTTTTTTGAGTTTTCCATACATATCTTTGCTGCGGTCTTGAGCATTGCTTTCGGCCCGGCGGCATATACAATATCGCTGTCAGCGATATATGATGACATGAGATCGGTTGCAAGTTTTGAATCTGTTTTTTCTGATACGGGGACAATACGGTGTCCCGAGGATTCAACGCCGGAAAGCTTAAGGGCTTCAGAACCGTCAGCAGTCCCGTATATGAATACTCCCCGTGTAGCTGTTTTTGAGGCAAGGAAATTGAGCGGCGCTGCGCCGATGCCTCCCGCAACAAAAAGCGGCCGGCCGTTATCAAGAGGGAAAGGGGAGCCCAGGGGTCCCAGTACATCAATATATGCGCCGGGTTCCATGGAACTGAGTATAGCCGTGCCTTTACCCCGTACTTTAAAAGCTATCTGCAGTTCTTCTCCATGACATGAAAATATGCTTATAGGGCGCCTGAGAGTTTTTCCTTCTATTCTTAGCTGGAGGAACTGTCCCGGCAGGACTTTGGAAGATATAGCGGCAGAATTGAATTTCAGGCAGTAAATACCGGAAGCTTCTTCGGATCTGCCCGTGATCTTTATTTTTTCATGAAAGAACTTTGTCATTTCGCCAGACGGTCCTTCCTCTATATATGGTCATTACCGGAAATCCTGTTAACGTCCTGCCGAGATACGGGGAATTCATGCTTTTGGAAATAAAAAAGCCCGGTGTTATCTTTTGTTCAGCTTTAAGGTCTACGACAGAAATATCCGCAGTACCGCCTTCAGTAAGTCTCCCTATATCCTTATTGTTAAGTATCCCGGCGGGATTTAGACTCATTTTTTCAACCAGTTGGGAAAGTGTAAAGATACCTTTCAGGACAAGTTCCGTGTAAAGTACGGGAAATGCTGTTTCAAGCCCGTTGACGCCAAAGGGCGCCAGGTCGAATTCCCTGTATTTTTCCTGGTCGAGGTGCGGCGCGTGATCTGTGGCAATACAGTCAATGATACCGTCTTTCAGCCCCTGTATAAGCGCTATCCTGTCTTTCTCTTTTCTGAGCGGGGGATTCACCTTGCAGTTTGTGTTGTATCCTCTAACATCTTCTTCAGTTAAAGTCAGGTGGTGGGGCGTGGCTTCTGCGGTGACCCTTATCTTCATTTTTTTTGCTTCTTTGATCAGCTGAACTGACCGCCCGGTCGTAATATGCGCAAGATGCAGAACGCATCCCGACAGCTGGGCAAGAGCGATGTCTCTTGCTACCATGATCTCTTCCGCTTGTGTGGGAATACCTCTCAGCCCCATTGCAGTGGATACTTTTCCTTCATTCATCATGCCGTTCTTGCTCAGGTTGAGGTCCTCGCAATGGGGTATGACTATAATATCGAACATCTTGGCGTATTCCATGGCTCGCCGCATTACAAGAGCGTCCATTACCGAAGTACCGTCGTCGGATATGCCTATTATGCCTGCTTTGGCCATCTTCCCGATCTCAGTAAGCGCACTTCCTTCCCTGCCCCTGGTAATGGCGCCTATAGGAAGGACGCTTATTTTGCCCTCCTGGGCGGATGTGGTCAAGATGTATTTTACGTCAGATACGGAATCAATAGGGGGATCAGTATTGGGCATCGCGCATATGGTGGTAAACCCGCCTTTTGCAGCTGCCGTTGTACCGCTCATGATTGTTTCTTCGTCTTCTCTGCCCGGTTCTCTCAGGTGTGTATGCATGTCGATCAGTCCCGGGATAACAGCCTTTCCCTTTATATTTACGGTCCTGGCCCTGCTGTTTCTGATATTCTTAGCTATCCGGCTTATTTTTCCGGCTTCTATCAGAACATCCGCATTCTCATCCCGTTTTGATGCGGGGTCTATTACTCTGCCGCCCTTAAGTATTAGTTTCATTTTCACCTCCGGAAAGAAGATATAAAACTGCCATTCTTACTGCTATGCCGTTTGTAACCTGTTCATTTATTACAGAATTAGGAGAGTCCGCTACTGTCGATGATACTTCTACGCCGCGGTTCATGGGCCCCGGATGCATTATAAGAAGATCTTTTTTAGCCAGGTTAAGGATATCCGTATTAACACCAAAAACCGCGCTGTATTCTCCAAGACTCGGAAAAAGCTGGTCCTGCTGCCTTTCTTTCTGAATACGCAGGATATTGATAACATCCAGTTTCTTTATAGTCTCCGCCAGTTTGTATGAGACTTTTACTCCAAGATCTTCGATTTCCATCGGTATTAATGTGGCAGGCGCTATAACATATACTTCAGCTCCCAGTTTTTTCAGCCCCCATATGTTTGACCTTGCCACCCTTGAATGCAGAATATCTCCTACAATTCCGACACGCAGGCCGCTGATAGAGCCTTTCTTTTCTTTTATTGTGAAAAGGTCCAGAAGCCCCTGGGTCGGATGTTCGTGCGTGCCGTCTCCGGCGTTGATGACAGAACAGGAGATATGTTTGCTTATAAGGTGCGGCGCGCCGGAATGGGGATGCCTCATTATCACGATATCAGCTCCCAGTGATTCTATTGTCTTGGCAGTATCCGTCAGGCTTTCTCCCTTTACGACAGACGAACCGCTTGCGCTTATATTTACAGTATCGGCGCTAAGCCGCTTGGCAGCCAGTTCAAAAGAAACTCTTGTCCTGGTGGATGGTTCATAAAAAAGGTTTACAACCGTTTTTCCGCGCAATGCCGGTGTCTTTTTGACAGTGCGTGTGAAAAGATCTTTCATGGGTTTTGCCGTATCTAATATAAGTTCGATCTCTTTCTTGTCCAGATCCTCAAGTCCGAGTAAATCTTTTCTTTTAAACTCCATCGATTCCTCCTGGATTATTTCTTGTTAACGCCGGTAACAATGACTTCATCTTTCCCGTCAGTATCACGGGAATGGACTTCGATCAGTTCGTTTTTTTTGATACTGATCGATATTCCGGTAAAATTAGGCTCTATGGGGAGTTCCCGTCCTCCCCGGTCGATCAGAACGCAAAGGCGCACTTTGTCCGGCCTGCCGAAATCTATTATTTCATCCAATGCCGCCCGGATGGTCCTTCCTGACCAGATCACATCGTCTACAAGAACGATATATTTCCCGGTTATGTCAAACTCTATCTTGGTCTCTTTTATTTTGGTCTGTACGGGATTACGGGAAAAATCATCACGGTAGAGTGTTATATCAAGCGTGCCCATGGGAACATCTTTTCCCGTATATTTCTTTATTTCATCTTTCAGGCGCCTGGCAAGATAGACGCCCTTTGAGTGGATTCCGATAAGGACCAGGTTCTCTTCCCCCTGAGCATCGTCTATTATCTCCGAAGCAAGTCTTTTTATTTTTCTGGCCAGCTCGTCTTTTTTCATTATTACTTTATCAGTCATATAGCCTCCTGTCGGGCGCCCGCAGATTTCAACAGTACATACAAAAAAGGGGTTCACAGAACCCCGTATTTTCTTTATTTATATTGAGTTGCGGATATTTCAGAATATTACCTTTAATATGGATTTAGTCTACTAATTATCCTGCTACAGCCCCTGAATTTTCTTTTGAGTTTAGAAACTTAAGCGGCTTTTGTCAAGCGGGCTTCTCGAAAAACTATTTATAGCATTTTATTCTTTTATACATGTAATATCATTGAAAAAAACAACAGCTGCTGAAATGCTGCGTTTTCAGCATGAAATCCAGGATACCGGTCATTTAAAGCGCAATATTTAAAAATTAAATAGTTATTTTTTGGGGGTGTTGGAAAAGTATTTTTATACCAGTTCATTATATTACCTAATAAAAGATGATTTGTAAACCCATGCTGAAGTTATCGTCTTAAATACACCTGTTTTAATGAGGCGGTATTATCCCGGCCGCTGATTATAAGAGGATAAAAAGGCCGGGATTGACATAATGCAAACAGATTACTAAAATGCTGACTTAAAATATTCTGATTATTCGGAGGAATAATAAAATGAAAGATATTAAATGCAATGACGGTATGTGTAAGGTTACTGAAAAGCAGAAGAAGCTGGCAGATGAATTCAAAAAAACACCTGATGATATTTCCGGCCCGGCGGCGCTGGTGTATTTTTTCGGTAAAAAAGAATGCCCGCTGTGCAAACAGGTGAAATCACTTCTTGAAGATATGAGAGAGGCTGATATAAGTATGAACCTGGAATATTTTGATCTTGATACCGTAAACGGTCTTTCAAAGGCTGCGTTTTACAACGCATTTGAGCTCCCTGTTCTTATTGTTTTTCAAAATGGGCAGGAAATAAAAAGATGGGATGGTATTGTCCCTGACGCAGATTCTTTCAGAGAGCTTTTCGATAATCAATAAACCGCATAATCGAAGTGATTACCAGGATTTCATTAAGATGAAATTACTGAAAACAAATACAAGAATCGCAGGATTTAACAGAATATCCATGATCGACTGGGAAAACAGGATGTCATCAGTGATATTCCTGTCCGGCTGCAACTGGAGATGTCCGTACTGCCATAACCGGGAACTGTGTTCCGTATCCGGAGATATACGGCAGAACGAGATACTTGAATATCTGGAAGAAAAATCGGGCTGGATAGACGGTGTCGTACTGTGCGGGGGAGAGCCCCTGTTTTCTGATGACATAATAGCTCTGGCGGAAGAGATAAAACGGCTGGGTTATGATGTTAAACTCGATACAAACGGGTCTTATCCGGCCAGGCTCAAAGAGATGATAGACACCGGTATTATCGATTATGTAGCCATGGATATTAAATCAAAACTGACAGAAGACAGATACCGGAAAGCGGTTGCGCTCCCGGGCCAGGTAGATAATGTGATAAGAAGCATGAATATCCTGGCTGATTCGGGAAAAGAATTCGAGTTCAGGACGACAATGGTGCCTGAGATCGTTTCGCCCGATGACATCATTTATAATGTGAGTTTTATGAGAGCCGGAACAAAATATGCCATTCAGCAGTATTCTAATACCAACGTGTGTGACGAATACTTCCGTAATGTCCGGCCGTACCCGGAAGAAATCTTAGAGAAGACAGTTGAACTTATTAATAAAAAAGGAGTTAATGCATGCCTTCGAATTTAAGAATGCTGACAAATTTCAAAGTGAAAAAGAAAGATGGTGATGTAAAAGATTTTATAGCGAAAAACGTTTACCGCTCAATAAAAGAAGCCGCAAACGCATCGGGCGTAACTGATATAGAAGTAAAAGCTGTTCATGATAAAGTCATGTGTAACCTGAATAACACGTTTTTACCGGGAGAGACGATACTGAGCCGGAAGATCGAAGATATGGTGATCGATGTTCTGCGCAAGAACGGCTATTCGGCTATGTCGAGGTTGTATTACAGTCACAGCCTGTTGAAACAGGATATAAAGAGGAAGGTTAAGGTGATAAAGAAATCAGACCTGGATGTGACTGATTTCTCTCTTCTCGTTACAAGGGGCCGCGATGTCATGACCTCTCCCTGGCAAAGGGAGAAGATAGAACAGGCGCTGACACGGGAGACAGGGTTAAACAGGAATGAAGCAAGAAAGATAGCTAAAGAAGTCGAAAGGAAAATACTGGCAAGCGGACTTAAGGACATATCTACGAGCCTGATAAGGGAACTTATAGATAATGCTCTTCTTACAACAGGCCATAAACAACTTATATCCCGCCAGACTGAAGTCGGTATTTCTACATACGATCTTGAGAAGATAGTATTTTCTAATCCCAAGGAAAATTCGAACATATCCATGCATAATCCTGAAGCGGTGAACCTTGCTACTGCAGAGATAGTACTTAAACAGTACGCTTTGAACAGGGTCTTTACCCAGCAGACATCACTTGCACATAAAGAAGGCATGGTGCATATCCATGATCTTGGTTATCCGACGCGTGTCTATTGCAGCGCTCATTCACTGGAATACATAAAAAAATACGGATTAAAGATGGATAATCTTGATATAATATCGTCACCCGCGAAGCATGCCCGTACACTTACGGGACACTTGAACACTTTTCTTGCCAGTATGCAGGCTTATTACGCGGGCGCGCTGGGTATAGGTTATGTGAATATATTCTATGCGCCGTACCTGAAAGGTATGGAATATTCCGAGATAAAGCAGGAAGCGCAGCATTTTATTTTTTCTCTGTCACAAAGCGCTTTTTCAAGGGGCGGCCAGGTGCTTTTCGTCGATGCAAACGTGCATACCGGTATCCCATCCTATTTGAGGGATGTTCCCGCAATAGGCCCCGGCGGTAAATATACAGGAGAAACATATAAAGAATACGAGAGGGAATCGCAGTTATTCTTAAAAGCGCTTCTTGAAGTCTGGCGCGACGGTGATTCAAGGGGAAATGTGTTTGCTTTTCCCAAATGCGATCTTCATATAACAGAAGAGAGCTTCAGTGACCCGATGCAGAAAGAGCTGCTTGAGTTCGCCTGTGAAGTGGCGTCTGTAAACGGGAGCCCTTATTTTGTTTTTGACAGGGATGAGGTTACACTTTCCGCCTGCTGCCGTCTCAGGACAAAGATAAGTGATCAGAGTATCGTGAAACATCCCGAGAAAATGCGTTTCTGCGGGTTTCAGAATGTCTCGATAAACCTGCCCCAGGCATCATACAGAGCGGCGAGAAACGGCCGCAAGAATCTTGAAGGTGTTCTTAATGAGATAGAAAAAGCTGTCGAGATAGCAGTTAATGCGCACCTGGAAAAGAGAGAATTTACCAAGGAGATGATGAAACCGGGAAACCCGCTCTGGTCGGTAGGTAAGACCGCGATGGACGGCAAACGCTATATTGATCTTGATGATGCTACATATATCATAGGTATTGTAGGGCTTAATGAATGTCTGCAGTTCTTAACGGGAAACCAGATGCATGAGAATGACGAAGTCTATGAAACGGGGCTCAAGATAATATCTTTTATGTATTTGAAAGTAAAGGATTTTGAAAAAAGACACGGACTGAAATTCTCGCTGGAAGAATCGCCTGCCGAAAGTGCGGCACGGCGCCTGGCGAAGGTTGATATGGAACTTTTTGCCGAAGAAACACGGGAAGTGGTCAAGGGAAGTATAGATGAAGACGAGATCTACTATACGAACTCAATTCATTTTGCGCCAAATGCTCCTGTTGATTTTATCGAAAGGATAGAAAAACAGAGCAAATTTCATCCGCTGATCGAGAGCGGGGCGATAGTTCACGCTTTTGTGGGCGAACATAAACCTTCTACAGAAGCGGTTTTCAGTATGATAAAGAAATCCTGGCAGAAGACACAATGCGCACAGATGACTATTTCACCCGAATTCACGGTGTGCGAAGAGTGCGAGAACAGGGTACGGGGACTGAAAGAAACCTGCCCGTACTGCGGATCTCCTAAGGTATACGGGCTGACGCGTATTGTAGGTTATTTTTCAAGAATACCTAACTGGAATAAGTCCAAACTGGGAGAGCTCAAGGACCGGCATAAAGGTAATTATACCTGGTAGATCCCGACTGCCCGGCAGGTTTTTTATGCGGATGCCGGAAACAAATCCTAACAAGTTTGAAATAACTGTTGAAAATTAGTATTATTTCAGTTTAAATTCTAAATTATAATACAGGAGGAAAGATGGAAAGAGCATATGGATTTGATGAAGTAGCAATAGTACCCGGAAGGCAGACCCTTGATTGCGAGGATGTTGATATTTCGAGTAAGATAGGCAAGATAGATATAGAAATACCGTTCCTCGCAAGCGCCATGGACGGTGTTGTCGATACGAAGTTTGCCGTGGCCATGGGAAAACTCGGCGGCATGGCCGTATTAAACCTGGAGGGCATATTCACCAGGTATGAAGACCCTTCCGATGTGCTGGGAGAGATAATCGCAGCAAGACCCGAAGAGTTTACTCCTCTGATGCAGAATATATACCAGGAATCCATAAAAGACAAGCTTGTAAAAAAGGTTATTGAAGATATTAAGAATAAGGGAGTAAAAGCGTGTGTGTCGTCTACTCCGCTTAAGGCGGAACATCTGGGCAAGTTAAGCCGGGATGCGGGAGCAGATATTTTCTGTATGCAGGCGACAGTGCTTACCCGCATGTATTCATCTACAAGACACACTCCGGTAGAACTGGAAAGTTTTATCAGAGACATGAAGATACCTGTTATACTGGGCAATTGTGTTACATATGAAGTCGCTATGGACCTTATGGAAGTAGGGGCGAGCGCCATACTTATCGGCGTAGGTCCCGGCGCGGCCTGTACTACCAGGGGTGTGCTGGGACTGGGAGTGCCTCAGGTTACTGCTACGAAAGACTGCGCGGCGGCAAGAGACGATTATTTTAAGAAATCCGGCCGGTATGTAGCGGTTATTACGGACGGCGGTATGACACAGGGCGCGGATATATGTAAAGCGTTTGCAGCGGGAGCCGATCAGATAATGGTCGGAAGTACTTTTGCAAAGGCAAAAGAAGCTCCCGGTAAAGGTTATCACTGGGGGATGGCTCTTCCGCATCCGTATCTGCCGAGAGGGACAAGGGTCTGGGTGGGTATTATGGGCAGCCTTGAAGAAATACTCTACGGACCGGCAAAAACAGATGACGGGACACAGAATTTTGTCGGAGCGCTCAGGCTGTGTATGAGCTGCTGCGGGGCAAAAAATATCAAGGAATTTCACGAGCAGGCAGAGCTTATTATAGCGCCGGGAATAAAGACAGAAGGCAAGTTATACCAGAAGGCCCAGAAACTGGGCATGAGCAAATAATTATAAGGCACTGCTGTTATGATAAAATCAGATAAATGGATAAAAAAAATGGCTATCGGTTATGGTATGATAGAACCGTTTGTCGAATCACAGGCAGGAAACGGTATAATATCCTACGGCCTTTCTTCATACGGTTATGATATCAGGGTAGGCGACGAATTTAAAATATTTACAGATATAAACTCTGCTATTGTTGACCCGAAAGACTTTGATACAGGGTCTTTTGTCTATGTGAAGGCCCCGGAACATATACTTATTCCTCCGAATTCATTTGCCCTTGCAAGAACAATAGAATATTTCAGGATCCCGAGAGATGTTCTCTGCATCTGTCTCGGCAAATCCACTTATGCAAGATGCGGCATTATTGTTAATGTGACGCCGTTTGAGCCGGAGTGGGAAGGCCATGTTACGCTGGAAATATCCAATACAACACCGCTCCCGGCCAGAATATACGCTAACGAGGGTATTGCGCAGGTGCTCTTTTTTCAAAGCGATGAAGCCTGCAGTACCTCGTATGCTGACAGAAAAGGCAAATACCAGGGCCAAAAAGGCATAACTCTTCCGAAAATAAAAGATAAAGAATAAGATCGCGCGCGGCAGCAGCTGCCCGGAGCGGAGATTAAAAGTAATTTAATAAATCATGATAGCAGTAATAGATTTCGGGTCTCAATATACACATCTTATATGCAGGCGTATAAGGGATATGGGTGTAAGATCAGAGATATACCCCTATAATACGGAGATATCTCTGAAGAAGATCAAACCGGCAGGAATAATACTTTCCGGTTCGCCTGCGTCGCTTGCTGATAAAGATCATCCCGAACCGCCCGGAGATATCCTCAAATCCGGGCTGCCCGTGCTTGGGATATGCTACGGTATGCAGGTTATGGCAGAGATGCTGGGCGGAAAAGTCGGCAGAAAAGGCAGGAGAGAATACGGCCGCGCAAAACTGCGCATAATCAAAAAAGGCAATATCTTTTCCGGTTTTTCCGGGTCTTCATCGGTATGGATGAGCCATTATGACAGCGTGGAAAAACTTCCGCCGGGTTTCGAAGCGCTGGCCAGCACAAAAGGTATTCCTGTGGCTTCCATGGGAGATGCCGCCAGAAGATTATACGGGATCCAGTTTCATCCTGAAGTAGTGCATACCGAAGAAGGAAACAGGATACTGTCCAATTATGTCTTCAGTATCTGCGGCGCAAAAAAGGACTGGAACCTGAATAAATGGATAGAGACTGCTGTCTGTGATATTAAAAAACAGGCCGGCCGCGGCAAGGTTATTATGGCCCTTTCCGGCGGCGTCGATTCCAGTATCGCTTCCGTTATCATAAAAGAAGCAATGGGGGACAGGTTCTTCCCGGTATTCGTCGACCACGGGCTGACACGCCTGAAAGACAGAAAAAAGATAAAAGAAGTACTGATAAAAAAGATGGGCCTTAATGTCAGGATAATCGATTGTGAGGACAGGTTCATGAATGCCCTTAAAGGTGTCCGTGATCCGGAAAAGAAAAGAAAGATAATAGGAAGGGAATTTATCAACGTATTTATGGCGGAAGCAAGGAAGATAAAGGGTATAACTCATCTGGCGCAGGGCACGCTCTACCCTGATATAATAGAATCTGCAAGGGCAGGTACAAAATCATCTGTTATTAAGACACATCACAATGTAGGGGGGCTCCCGAAATCGATGAAACTGGAGCTTATTGAGCCGTTCAGGTCATTATATAAAGATGAAGTGCGTGTTATCGGCCGGAAACTGGAAGTCCCGCCGGAGATAATAGACCAGCATCCTTTTCCCGGTCCCGGACTGGGTATCCGTATCATCGGAGCAGTTAACAGGAAAAGAGTGAATATATTGAGGGCTGCTGATGTAATAGTAGAAGAAGAGCTGAAAAAAGCCCGCATATATTACAGTCTGTGGCAGGCGTTCCCGGTGTTCCTTACTGTTAAAACTGTCGGGGTAATGGGAGATATGAGAACATACGAGAACGTTATCGCGCTCAGGCTGGTCGAATCAGTCGATGCAATGACCGCTAACTGGGCTGAAATACCGCATAAAGTCCTGAGTAACATATCTACAAGGATCGTCAATGAGATAACCGGCATAAACAGGGTCGTATATGATATTACAAATAAGCCGCCCGGTACGATAGAATGGGAATAGAGTGTTATGGCAGGTAACCTGGAAAAAGAATATTTTTTTGAAATATCTCTGAAAGGCAGGGATGCGATAGGCCGGGAAATAGAAGAGGGGGTACGGGACCTGGGAATAGACGGAATAGACGCGGTTGCCGCAAGCCGGATATTTTATCTTTACGGTGAACTTGATGAATCCCGGAAAGAGCAGGATCTAATAGCAAAAGAGCTGCTCAGTGATCCGCTATGCGAGTCCTATTCACTTTTACCGGTGGAATCCGACGGAGCCGAGATCAAAGTGTTCTTTAAAGAAGGAGTGCTCGATATCGAGTCTGTCAGGGTATGTGAAGCCCTGCATATAATGGGGATAGATTCCATAAAAAAAGTCAGGACAGCCAGGAAATATATAATAAAAGGCGGTAACGCGTCTGACAGCGGGATATGCAGGTTCATAGCGGAGAAACTGCTCTACAATAAAGTTATAGAAGAGGCCAGGATAGATGCGGAGTAACAGTATAATACTTGATAGACTGACAGACCGCGAACTGACGGATCTTTCGTCCAGTATGCTCCTTTCACTAAGTATTGATGAGATGAGGACGGTCAGGAAATATTTCGAAGGCCGCGGCAGATCTCCGAGCATGATGGAAATGGAGATAATAGCGCAGACATGGAGTGAGCACTGTATTCATAAGACAATGACCGGTATTATCGAATATACCGAATTGGACGAAGACGGTAATATCCTTAATAAAGAAACCATAGATAACCTGCTCAGGGAGACTGTGTTCAAGGCGACAAAAGAACTGGATAGATCCTATTGCCTTTCGGTGTTTAAAGATAATGCCGGCATTATAGAACTCGATGAAGAATACGGCATAGCTATGAAAGTGGAAACGCATAACCATCCTTCTGCCATAGAACCTTACGGCGGCGCGGCAACCGGTATCGGCGGAGTAATAAGGGATATACTCGGCTGCGGCAAAGGGGCCAAACCTGTACTGAATATTGACGTGTTCTGTTTCGGCCCGCTGGATACGCCCCGGCAGGATGTCCCCGAAGGTGTCCTGCACCCGAGAAGGATTTTCAAGGGAGTTGTAAAAGGGGTGAGGGATTATGGGAACAGGATGGGCATACCCACATCAAGCGGAGCTATATTGTTTGACGAAGATTATATATATAATCCGCTGGTCTACTGCGGTACTGTGGGGGTAATCCCGAAGAAATATATCAGTAAGGAAGTAGTGCCGGGCGATCTTATAGTGGTCATCGGCGGCAAAACCGGCCGGGACGGGATACACGGCGCGACTTTTTCTTCCATAGGTCTTAACGAAGAGACAGATGCGGCATGTGTGCAGATAGGGGACCCGATAACAGAAAAAAAATTCACCGATGTTCTTTTAAAGATAAGAGACATGGGATTATATAACGCGATAACGGATTGCGGGGCGGGAGGATTTTCATCCGCTATAGGAGAAATGGGCGAGGATTGCGGAGCAAAAGTCACACTTGAAAAAGCGGTTCTTAAATATGAGGGACTCGCGCCGTGGGAGATATTCCTGTCGGAATCCCAGGAGCGGATGATACTGAGTGTTCCCGGCAAGAATATAGATGCATTGAAAGAGATGACCGATGCGGAAGATGTCGAAATGGCTGTGCTCGGGGAATTTACTGATACCGGCAGGCTGGAAGTCTATTACGGTGAAGAGAAGCATGCCGATCTTGAGATGGAGTTCATACATGACGGGGTTCCGAGAATAAAAAAGAAAGCGGTATGGCAGAAAAAACGGGAAACGCGGTTTTCTCCGGCAAAAATTTATCCGGGAAAAGTTTGCCCGGAAGAAATTTATCCGGAAAAAATACTGAAAAAAATACTCACGTATCCTAATATATCCTCTAAAGAATCGGTAACAAGACAGTACGATCATGAGGTGCAGGGAGGATCCGTTGTCAAGCCGCTTGCCGGCGTGACGCAGGATGCGCCCCAGGACGGGTGTGTCACAAAACCTGTTCTCGACAGACCTGCCGGAATAGCAGTAGGGCTGGGCGTGAATCCCCTTTACGGCAGTATGGATACTTACTGTATGGCACTTGCGAATTGCGAGGAAGCTGCGAGAAATGTTGCCGCTTCCGGAGGTAACATAAGTAAAGCCGCTTTTATGGATAATTTCTGCTGGGGAGATACCGGCGAAGAAAAGATACTGGGTGACCTGGTCAGGGCCTCAAAGGGATGCTATGACGCAAGTAAGATGCTCGGCATACCTTTTGTCTCAGGAAAGGACAGCCTTAATAATTGTTATGTACTCAAGGCCGGCCAGGGTACAAAAAAAATAAATATACCGGGAACACTGCTTATTACATGTGTAGCGCCTGTAGACGATGTGAGCGTGGCTGTGGGAAGTGATTTTAAGTCTCCCGGAAACAGCATATATCTTGTAGGCGATACGTATGAAGAGATGGGATGTTCCGTATTCAGTGAAGTATCGGGTATGGGCTGCGGGAGCCTGCCTTTATTAAGACCGGATATTTCGTTTATAACACTTGAAAAGGTTCAGACTGCATTAGAGAAAAGGCTGCTGAAAAGCTGTCACGATCTTTCGGAAGGAGGACTTGCTGTCTGTCTTTCGGAAATGTGTTTTTCTTCTGCAGGAGCCGGAATATGTATTCAAGATATAAAGATTGCGGAAGATGTTTCAAAGGATCAGATTCCTCTTGACTCCATGGCGGCGGATCTTGTGAAACTGTTTTCAGAAAGCAATTCAAGATTCGTGGTTGAAGTGGAAAATGGCAGGGAAACTGAATTTGAAAAACATATGAAAGGGATCCCGTGTTACAGGATCGGGGTTACACTGGAAGAGCCTGTGTTGAAGATCTCGGGAAATAATAAAACAGTCCTTATAAATACCGGAATAGGGACATTGAAGGAATGCTGGAAAAGTTCTATAAAATGGTAGAAAAAGATTAAACCTGATGAAAAAAGCGATAGTATTAAAAGCACCCGGAACTAATAATGATTATGAGACACATCACGGTCTTATCGAATCAGGCGCTGCTGCCGAGATAGTGCATGTGAATGAACTGGCATCAGGAAAAAAAAGACTGAAAGACTATTCAATACTGGTTATACCGGGCGGATTCTCATACGGGGATGATCTGGGAGCGGGAAAGGTCTTTTCTATTTTTATGAAGTATAATCTGAAAGAAGATATAGAAAATTTTATTAAGGAAGGCCGTATTGTGCTCGGAATCTGTAACGGGTTCCAGGTACTTGTTAAATCGGGGTTACTGCCGGATATTGATTCAAAGAACAGGGTTACGCTGAGTTTTAACGACAGCGGGCGGTTTATCTGCCGCTGGGTAGGCTTGAAGGTGAACAGCGGCAAATTCTGGTTTAAGGGTATGGATGATGAGATAGAATTGCCTATTGCGCATGCCGAGGGCAAGTTTATCACAGAAAACGGGTCGGTCGATGTCCTCGAGAATAACGGTCAGATAGCCCTGACATATTTAGAGAATCCGAACGGCTCGGAAGGGGATATTGCCGGCATTACAAACAAAGAAGGGAATGTCCTTGGAATGATGCCTCATCCGGACAGATTCTTCTCGGAGTACCAGCATCCGGCGTCAAGGAACAGGAAAATTATTCCCTGGGGCAGACTGCTGTTCAGGAATATGGTAGAAAATGCGTAAAGAATTCTGCGGAATATACGGTGTCTGGAATAATGAGAATGCAGCAGAGCTGACATACCTCGGGCTCTATGCACTTCAGCACCGCGGGCAGGAGAGCGCCGGGATAGTGACTGCGAGGAAAAAGGGATTCCTGGTACAGAAGGGCATGGGCCTGGTGAGTGAAGTCTTCCCGCAGGAATCTCTGAACAGGCTCAAAGGCGATGCGGCAATAGGGCACGTCAGGTATTCCACCACAGGCAGTTCCAGTCACGGCAATATACAGCCTCTTGTTATAGAGTACCAAAACAAGTCAATAGCAATAGCGCATAACGGGAATATCCCCTCGGCGGGAAAATGGAAAACAAAACTTGAATCAGAGGGTGTGATATTTTCTACTGAAACTGACAGCGAACTGATACTCAAGATGATAGTAAAGGAAACCGGAGACTGGGAAGAACGGCTGAAAAAAACGCTTGATAAGCTTGAGGGATCTTTTTCACTTGTTGTCCTGTTCCCGGATAAACTTATTGCCGTGAGGGACGCATACGGTTACAGGCCTCTTTCAATAGGCACTAAGGGAGAATCCATTTTATTCTCTTCCGAGAGCTGCGCTTTTGATATCGTTGATGCTGAATATCAGAGAGATCTTCAGCCGGGTGAGATGGTGGTGATCGACAGTTCCGGTATGAAGAGCCTCTTCCTGGAAAACAGAGAGCATCAGCGGTGTATTTTCGAATTGATATATTTTGCAAGACCCGACAGCTATGTCTTTTCCCAGAGCGTGTATGATGCCAGATTGAATATGGGAAAGGAACTTGCAAGGGAAAAGAAAATAGACGCGGATCTGGTGATGCCGGTACCTGATTCGGCGAATATGCAGGCTCTGGGATACAGCCAGAAGAGCGGTATACCGCTGGAATTCGGGTTTATCAGAAATCACTATATAGGAAGGACTTTTATAGAACCGCATCAGAAGATACGGGATCTCAGAGTTAAAATAAAACTTTCGCCGATAAAAAATGTCCTGAAGGGAAAAAAGGTCATTGTTATTGACGATTCCATAGTCCGCGGCACGACATCAAAAAAACTGGTCAAATCTATCAGAAAAGCCGGGGCTGAAGAAGTACACCTGCTGATATCATCGCCTCCGATAAAATATTCGTGCTATTACGGAATAGATACGCCGACAAGTCAGGAACTGATAGCCAATAATCATAGTGTAAAGGAGATAAAAGAATTCCTGGGCGTTGACAGTCTTTATTATCTGTCGCTTGACGGGCTGCTCAGGGCGTGCAGGAAAACGGAGTACTGTCTCTCCTGTTTTAACGGGGAATATATCCTGAAGAACGGTAAAAGGAAGAAATGAATTACAATAAAGAAAGATCAAGAGTCCTGGTCATAGGCGGCGGCGGGCGTGAACATGCCCTTGTGTGGAAACTTAAACAATCGGAATTCGCCGAAAAAATATACTGCGCTCCGGGAAACGGCGGCATCTCCGGGGATGCGGAAGTCTTTGGACTCCCTTCTGAATTTGCTGATTTAAAAAAAATAATAGAAGAGAAAAAAATAGATATGGTAGTAGTAGGTCCCGAAGCGCCTCTGGTAGACGGCATAGCCGATTATCTGGGTTCCGAGGGCGTGACGGTATTCGGGCCGCTGAAAGGGTCGGCGCGGCTGGAAGGTTCTAAGATCTATTCAAAGGAATTCATGAAAAGACACGCTATTCCTACTGCCGGTTTCGACGTTTTTGATGATGCCTCTAAAGCTATGGATTATCTGAAAAGCCGGCCGGAAGTTGTTATTAAAGCTGACGGATTGTGCGCGGGAAAAGGTGTAGTCGTTACGGATAGTTTTGATGAAGGCCGTGAAACAATAGAAAAATTCATGACAGAGAAGATTTTCGGGAATGCCGGCCGAAGAGTGGTAATAGAAGAAAAACTTAAAGGAGAAGAAGCGTCCATTCTTGCACTTGTATCAGGGAAGAACTGCAGCCTGTTGATACCGTCCCAGGATCATAAAGCGGTTTTTGAAGGGGATACGGGGCCCAATACCGGCGGTATGGGAGCATATGCCCCGGCATCCCTAGTAGACAGCAATATGCTGGATAAAGTTAAAAAACAGATAATAGTTCCTGTGCTCGAGGGCCTTGCCTCTGAAGGTATGGATTATTGCGGGGTGCTGTATGCGGGACTGATGATATGCGCCGGTGAACCTAAGGTCCTTGAATTTAATGTGCGTTTCGGAGATCCGGAGACGGAAGCCGTTCTGCCCATGATGAAAAGCGACCTTCTTGAAGCCATATATGATTTAAACAGCGGGATCGAACCAGAGATAGAATGGAAAAAGGGCGTATGTATGGATATTGTGATCGCATCGGGCGGGTATCCGGGACATTACGAAAAAGGAAAGAAGATAACTATCAAAGATATTCCTGATGACGTATATGTTTTTCATGCCGCGACAGAGGAAAGAAACGGGATGCTTTACACTTCGGGCGGGCGCGTATTGAATGTGGCGGCTGTGGGAGATGATATAAAAAGCGTAAAAGAAAAAGTATATAATGCAGTTTCGAATATCAGTTTTGACGGTATGTATTACCGCCGGGATATAGGCTGGAAGGAACTGGCCAGACAAAAAAAGAAAAAATAGAAGGAGAAGGATATGACGAAAGTAGTTATACTCATGGGCTCAAAATCGGACATGGGTCATTGTGAGAGTATCCAGTCGGTACTTGAGTCTTTTGGCGTAAAACCGGTTATGAGGATAGCTTCGGCGCATAAGTCGCCGGATAAGGTTTCAGAAATTATAAGAGAATATTCAGGGGATACCATATTTATAACTGTTGCCGGGAGGAGTAACGCTTTGAGCGGTTTTGTGGATGCCGGTACTGCGAATCCTGTCATAGCCAGTCCTCCTTATTCGGAAAAGTATAAAGGTCTGGATATCCTTTCGTCACTCAGGATGCCGTCGGGTGTATGCCCTATGACAGTCCTCGGCCCGGAACAGGCGGCGCTCGCAGCAGTTAAAATAATGGCATTGAAGGACAGCGGCCTGTCGAGTAAAATAGCCGACTATCAGAAAGCGGCACGGGAAAAACTTGAATTATCTGATAAGGAGCTCAATAAATAATGGGAAGCGTAAAAGACCTCAATATAATAAAAGAACCGCAAAAAGAATCGGCAGGAGTGGGAAGATTTAATTTTTCGGATAGATACTCTGTATTCGATTGGGGTGAGATGCCTCAGCATATTGAAAACAAAGGCAAGTCCCTGTGTATCATAGGGGCGTATTTTTTCGAAAAACTGCATTCAATGGGTATAAAAACCCATTACAGGGGACTGGTGGAAGGTGATGAGGCAAAACAGCTGAAAGATCTCACGGAAGCTTCCGGCATAATGGAGGTGAATCTTCTGCGTGTTATCGAACCCATGCTTTCAGGCGCTGTTTACAGTTATGCCGCATACTATGATGAGAAGAATAATTTCCTTATACCGCTGGAGATCATATACAGGAACTATCTGCCTCCCGGATCGAGTATTTATAAGAGGCTTCAGCAGGGCGAAGTTACGCTTGAAGAACTCGGGCTGGACAGGCTGCCCGGACCGGGACAGCAGCTGGTAAAACCTATTTACGATGTATCTACGAAACTGGAAGCGACAGACAGGTATGTAAACTGGAAGGAAGCACAGAAGATGGCTTGTCTTACCGAGGGTGAAATAAAAGACATCCAGTCTGTTATGCAGGAGGTGAACACACTAATATCAAAAGAGACGCGGGAAATGGGACTTATGAACAATGACGGCAAGATGGAACTCGGGTTTGACGAAAACAGGGACATCGTTATTGTAGATGTAATAGGCACACCGGATGAATGCAGGTTTACTTCCGGGAATGTACCTGTAAGTAAAGAGATAGCAAGGATATTTTACAGGGCCACCGACTGGTACGAAGCTGTCAATGAGGCCAAAAAGAAGAACCGTACAGACTGGAAAAACCAGGTAGGAATGGAACCGCCGCTTCTTCCGGAAAAGCTTGCCCTGCTTACTGCCCAGCTTTACCAGGCATTTGCTAATGAATTATCCGGCAGAAAATGGTTTGACGTGCCCTACTTAAGCGACGTGCTCAGAGAAACAGCCGATATATTGTCCGCTCGGAGTCTGAGATTTTAGTATGCCGCTAAGTTTTCTTATAGTAGCGATAATAGCGGGATTTTATATGGCCTGGAACATCGGGGCCAATGATTCGGCTAATTCCATGGCACCGGCTGTGGGTTCGAAAGCCATCACATTTAAGCAGGCTGTAATAATAGCGGGGTTGCTTGAGTTCGTTGGCGCATATTTTGTCGGTTCGCATGTGACAGAGACTATAAGAAAAGGGATAATAAGTCCTGCCGGGTTCGCTTCAATGGAAGTATTTGCATTTGCACTGCTTGCTGCAATTGTCGGTGCCTCACTCTGGGTATTCATAGCTACCTGGAAAGAGATGCCTGTGTCAACAACTCATTCAATAGTCGGTGCTTTAATAGGAGTCGGCATTGTAGCAGGCGGATTAAGTGTCGTTTCGTGGGGAAAAGTAATAAGTATAGTGATGTCGTGGGTGATATCACCGCTCTTCAGCGGCGTTATGGCATTTTTTCTGTTCAAAATAATCAACAGCTGTTTCATAGTGCCTGAAGACAGAGAAGCAAGGACCAAAAAATATTTTCCGATATTCGTATTTATGACATTTTTTATAATAGTTCTTTCTTTTATTTTTAAAACACCGTTCGGAAGAAAACTTGACCTGGAAATATTTCAGGTGTTCATGTACGCTTCACTGTCCGCTCTCTTTCTTTCAATTATACTGTCAGTTATAATGTACAGAAATGCCAGATCATTTGAACCCGAAGAAGTATTCAGGATGCTCCAGATATTAACTGCCTGCTATGTCGCGTTTGCCCACGGGGCAAATGATGTGGCAAATGCCGTAGGGCCGCTGGCCGGCATATATTCAATATATAAAACGGGAGATATAGGAGCGACAGCCGAAGTTCCGGGCATAATCCTGGCTCTCGGCGGTGTAGGTATATCTATCGGTATTTTTACCTGGGGATACAAGGTGATTAAAACAGTCGGGCACGGCATTACGGAACTGACCAATACAAGAGGGTTTGCGATATGTTTTTCTGCAGCGACCGCTGTCCTTGTGGCCAGTAAGATGGGATTGCCGGTCTCCACAACGCATTCTGCGGTAGGGGCCGTTATGGGAATCGGACTGGCCAGGGGATTGGAAGCAATAGATTTGCGTGTTATCAGGAAAATCGCATCGGCATGGATTTTTACGCTGCCGGTAGCCGCTGTGTTTTCCGGGATAATATTCATTATCATACAGGCAATATTTTGAATCAGATATATTGTAGATAAAAAGGAGGAAAATAATGAGATCTATACTTTTTAAAATTTTCAGGAAGGTGTCACCGTTTGACGGGCTGGTGGAACATGCCGGAATAGTCAAAATAGGTGTAAATAAATTCAAAGAGGCGATGGATGTATACCTTGCAAAGGATTTCGAAAAATTTGAAGCGTTGTCCTCTGAAGTGATCAATATTGAAAATGAGGCTGACAGGATAAAGACAAATGTACGCAATCACCTCCACAAGGACATATTCATGCCTGTTGACAGAGGAGATTTTCTATCATGTTTAAAAGAACAGGATGCCATTATCGATGCTTGCGAAGACGCTGTTATCTGGCTGCAGTTCAGGCAGAGTGAGATAAGCGATGAGATAAAACGGGATATAAAAGAATATCTGTATAAAATAATAAATATGGTAGAAGAACTGGTGACGCTTGTGCAGGATGTCCACAGATTAATCTCTTCAATATCAGGAAAAGAGAGAAAAGAAATAAAGGAAAAGATAAAAGGCATACACATGGAAGAAACCCAGATCGATACCATGCAGAGGGATCTTGTAAAAAAGCTGTTTTCATCCGGTGATGAGATGATTAATATATATCATCTTATACATGTGGTGTTCCTGCTGAGCAGTATCGCGGACCACGCGGAGAATGTCGGGGCCAGGATAAGAGTGATGATGGCAAGATGATCTGTCCGGGAACAGTCGGGGGCAGCTGGTGTAAAAAATGAATGAATATAAAAAAAGCGGTGTAGATGTTGAAAAAGCCGAGAACCTGGTAAAGGGACTTTCTGTAAAATTCCCCTCAATAGGAGGGTATGCCGGCGTGTTCCCTGTGGGGAACAATAAAATGGCGGCTACCTGTGACGGAGTCGGCACTAAGATCAGGCTTGCAGTGGAGTTCGACCGGCACGAAACCGTAGGGGAAGATCTTGTGGCAATGAGCATAAACGATCTTATTGCAGGCGGCGCCCAACCGCTATTTTTCCTTGACTATTTTTCGTGCGGCAGGCTCGATGAGGAGATCTTTAATAGAGTGCTCAAGGGCATAGAGAACGGGCTGTCAAAATGCGATTGCGCGCTTATCGGCGGCGAAACAGCTGAGATGCCGGATATGTATAAAGACGGTGATTATGATCTCGCGGGATTTGCGTGCGGGTTAGTGAGAAAAGAATTTAACAAAAATACCATAAAAACAGGAGATCTTGTTATCGGTGTAGAGTCGAATGGCATACACAGTAACGGGTTCTCGCTTGTAAGAAAATTATTCAGCAAAGAGGATCTGTCGGAACATATAGATACTATTATGCGCCCGACAAGGATATATTCGGAATTTATATTTTCTGAAACAGGGGAACCCCTGCTGATGGATATGATAAAAAGCATGGCCCATGTTACCGGCGGCGGCATAGAAAGAGCGCTAAAAAGGCTTCTTCCCGACGGTATCGGCATCGATATGGCGGATTTTGAAATACCTGAAATATACAAACTCATTGAGAAAAGGGGAATGACTGTAGAAGAGATGAAGAAAGTATTCAATGTGGGGTGGGGTATGCTTCTTGTAATTTCTCCTGAAGATGAAGAAAAACTCTTATCTATTGTTTCCGGCAGTAGAATAGGAAAAGTCAGGTAATGAGGATAGCGGTACTCGTTTCCGGGAGCGGGAGCAACCTTCAGGCGCTTATAGACGGATGCAGATCCGGGTATATACCCGGACAGATTGTCCTTGTCGTCTCCAGTAAACCGGATGTATACGCGCTGGCGCGCGCGGCAAAAGAAAAGATAGATGCGGTTGTCATTGAAAAAAAGAATTATGAGGACGAAACAGCATTTACTGAAGATATGCTGAAGGCCCTGGATGACAAAAAAGTCGATCTTGTCTGTCTCGCCGGTTATCTATTAAGAATAGCCCCGGAGATAATCAATGCATACAGGAACAGGATAATCAATATCCATCCGGCGCTTCTGCCTTCTTACGGCGGGAAAGGGATGTACGGTTTAAGGGTGCATGAGGCGGTCCTTGCCGGCGGTGATAAATACACCGGATGTACCGTTCATTTCGTAGATGAGAAATATGACCATGGGACGATCATAATGCAGGAGAAAGTACCTGTACTGGAAGGCGATACCCCCGAGACCCTTGCTGAAAGGGTGCTTGAAGAAGAACATAAACTTTTCCCTAAAGCGGTACGGGCATTTGTATTAAAAGAAATAAAATGTAATATAGAATAAAAATTTACGAGAAAATTAAGAGAACATCAGGAGAATACCAGGATAGATTTGGAGAATAAAAAATGAAAAAGATACTTGTTACGGGCGGCGCGGGATTTATCGGGTCGCATATAGCGGATAAACTTATTTCTGAAGGGCATGAAGTCATAATTATAGATAACCTGTCTACCGGGAACCGGGAGAATGTCAACAAAAAGTCCGAATTCCATGAGATGGATATCAGGGACCCCAAAACAGCGGATATCTTCGTAAACCGGGATATAGATGCAGTATACCACCTGGCGGCTCAACTGGATGTGAGGAAATCTGTTGAAGACCCTATTTATGATGCGGATGTGAATATATTAGGCGGCCTTAAACTCCTTCAGAACTGCGTGAAAAACGGGGTAAAAAGGTTTATTTTTGCTTCATCAGGCGGTGTCATGTACGGGGAATGTCCTGAAACTGCTCCGACTGAAGAAAAGAGCCCGTTTCCGCTCTGTCCCTACGGTGACAGTAAACTCGCACTGGAATACTACCTGAATTTCTACAGGAAAAACTACGGCCTTGAATGTGTCGCTTTAAGGTTCGGTAATGTCTACGGCCCGCGGCAGGATCCCCACGGCGAGGCTGGAGTCGTAGCTATCTTTTCCGGCGCTATGCTGAAAGACACGAATGTTAAGATATTCGGTGACGGCGAGCAGCTGCGCGATTATGTCTATGTGGGCGACGTGGTCACGGCAAATGTGGCGGCATTGGAAAAGGGCAGCGGCATATATAATATAGGTACCGGCGTGTCCAATTCGGTCAACGAGCTCTTTAATATACTCAAAGAGATGACCGAATACAAAAAAGAACCGGAGTATTGTCCTATCAGGGGGGAAGAACTCATTATAAGCAGGCTGGATGTTTCCAGGGCATCCAGGGAACTCGGCTGGTCGGCAGAACTGGATTTCAAACAGGGACTGAAACATACTGTGGACTGGTTCTGGAATAAACTCGCCTGATAAGGTATACTTTAATTAATTGAGATTGGTAAAGTGGAATAGTAAAGGAGGTTTTTTGATGAAAAAAGCAGCATTAATTGGATTATTGGTCATATCATTATGTGGCCAGAGCGTATTGGCAGTTCAGAAACAGCATTCAATTACAACTAATGTGGGCTCTCTTGCCTTGGGATTGATTAATGTAGAAGGTAATTATGCATTAAAGGAAAATCTGAGTGCTACAGGCGGCTTGGGATTTTCTTCCTATGATTCAAGCGATTGGGATTACAGTTTATTGAATATCAATATCGGGCTAAGATATTACTGGACGAAAAAAGCTGTGAACGGGTGGTATATAAGTCCGTTTCTGGGGTTTACAAATATTAATGCAGAATATACAGAACCTATTACAGAGATTACTGCAGATGCAACTGCATCTTCGATCAATTATGGCGGGTTAGTCGGTTATCAGAGCATATGGAACAATGGAGTTACGTTCGATCTTGGTTTTGGAATGCAGATGATCACTATCCCTTCAATAGATGTTACTGTAGGCGGGACAACAAAAACCGGTGATGAGATTTCCGCAACCCTTCCTATTATTAAACTCAGTTTAGGATACGCATTCTAAATTATATCCAGAAACACGAGAGTACCAAAAATAACCCGTCATAATGACGGGTTATTTTTTTATCAAAGCAGGCCGGCAAAAATGGAGCTGTTCTATTTAATGATATGCAATAGGAATGGGTACTGTTCTTTTAAACCCACATTCCGCTTATTGAAGCGAGGCTATTTCAGAATTATCGAATTGCATATTATCGACGCTAAATATTACTTGTAACGCAAACGCCTTTTTTCAATTTCCGCCCGCAGAATTGACAGTTCCAGCTGATTGAGGGTGC
>JBDRKX010000105.1:0-4697 GCA_043813605.1 Elusimicrobiota bacterium
TGGCATTACACACAAAGTACCCCAGAGGGGAATGTTCTGCGTTAACTTTTTTACTGCTATTATTTTTACTAATTTCAGACGACATTACAACTTTTTTTGCCTTTCTTTCTTACATATTTTACGCTTTTTTGAGGTATAATATAATGATAACCAAAAACGCCGCATATTTCATCTTTCATTATATCCCCTTTTACATACCATACAACAGTTTGAGTTTTGATTTCTATATAAATGATTATATAATGTAACTACTGATAAAAGTATTTAAGGAGTGATTTTTTTATGAAAATAGTGATAGTCGGAGCCGGTAAAGTCGGTATAGAACTGGCCAAACAGCTCATTATCGAGGATAAAGATGTGATACTCATTGAAAAGAACCCGGAAACGGCTGAAGCAGTTTCACGGTAGTTTGACTGCAAGGTCGTAACAGGACTCGGCAACAATCCCGACACATTGAAACGGGCCGGGGTCAACAAAGCTGACTTTTTTATCTCCGTAACCGGATCGGATGAGATTAATATCATTGCGTGCGGTCTTGTCAGCAAGGATTTCAATATTTCTTACAGGATAGCCCGCGTAAAGAACATAGATTATTTTGACACGAAAATAATGGACAAATCTTTCCTGGGCATAGATTTCATAGTTAATCCCGAAGTTGAAGCGGCAAAAAATATTATCAACAGTATAGAGAGCGGAGCAAGCAGCGATGTCATACTTTTCGAACAGGGAGATATTCAGATGAGGAACGTTGTCGTCAGTAAAGACTCTTTTCTCAAAGACATGGCCGTCAGGGATGTCATGCAGTACATGCAGATGGATTTCCTTATAGCCGGTATCGAGAAATCAGACCGCTTCGATATCCCTTCCGGCAGCACGGTCATAAGGGAAGAAGACAACCTTTATTTCCTTGCCGCCAAAGAACAACTGGAGAAGATCTTCCATATGATCGGCAGGCCCCCTATTGATATCAAGG
This sequence comes from Elusimicrobiota bacterium, assembly GCA_043813605.1. Classification (GTDB taxonomy): domain Bacteria; phylum CG03; class SLGR01; order SLGR01; family JBDRKX01; genus JBDRKX01. Next base: position 974 of record JBDRKX010000105.1, read on the forward strand.
ATGTTGTTATAGTCGGAGGCGGCAACATCAGTATTTATATAGCTCAACACCTCATGCAGGTACAGAAGAAAGAAAAACGTATAGTAAACCGTTTTCTGAATTACCTGTGTGAGAAAGATACAAAGAATATAAGGATCAGGAGCCTCAAGATCATTGAAGAAGATTATAAGAAATGCAAAGAACTTTCGAGCCTTTTTCCTGATGCGCTCATAATCAATGCCGATGTTTCCGATGAATCGGTATTCAAGGAAGAAGGACTGTCGGATTATGACCTGGGCATTACCGCGACGGACAACTATGAACTCAACATCCTGGTTGCGCTTTACGCCAAGAGAATAGGTATTAACCGAGCGATCAGCATGGTAAACCAGAAGAACTATATGAACATGGCCTCAAAACTGGGTATCGATTCCGTAGTAAGCCCCAGGGACAGTACTACCGATCATATCCTGAAGTTTATCAGAAAAGGCAATATCAAGAGCATTCACAGTATATCAGGCGGAGATGTTGAGATAATGGAGATCTCTCTTGAGAAAGTGAGCCATCTAACGGAAAAAAAGATCAGGGACCTCAATTTTCCGGCGCATTCGCTTATTATCTCCGTTGTCAGGGAAAACAGGTATATAATCCCGCACGGTGATCTCCTTATAAAGACCGGTGACCACATCATAATAATAGCTCAGAAAGAATCTGTCGGAAAAATAGAGACTATGGTAGCGTCTTCTAAATGAATATCAGGCATGTGCTGAGGACGCTGGCTATCCTCTTGATGATACTCGCTGTTTTTATGCTGATACCCGCTGTAATGTCTTTTTATTCCGGCGTACCGCACCTTGCAGAGAGTTTTCTCATACCTGTCGGGATCATACTGGTTTATGGTATGATCATGCTCTGGCTCACAAGGAAAGACAGGAAGCATTCTTTTTCAACAAGGGACGGATTCCTCCTTGTCACTTCCAGCTGGATACTGGCGGCTTTTTTCGGAGCGCTCCCCTTCTATATCTCCGGTTCGATACCCAGCCTGACGGACGCCTTTTTCGAATCGATGTCCGGGTTCTCCACTACAGGGGCTTCCATACTTACGGATATCGAAGCATTGTCAAAACCTATCCTTTTCTGGCGCTCGCTCACACACTGGCTCGGCGGTATGGGTATAGTAGTACTGATAGTAGCTATCTTCCAGTTTCTGGGCGGCGGAGGCCTCCATCTTTTAAAAGCTGAATCTCCCGGCCCTACGGTCGACAAGATCACGCCCCGTACCGCGGAGATGGCAAAGATACTGTGGGGAGCTTATGTTATACTTACTTTTCTCGAGATCTTTCTGCTTAAGATCGGAGGGATGACGCTTTTCGAAGCAAGCACACATACTTTCGGTACCATGGCTACAGGAGGATTCTCGCCAAAAGCCGGCAGTGTGGGCCATTACAACTCTCCCTTTATCCATTATGTGATCACTGTATTCATGCTGCTTGCCGGAGTGAACTTCATCCTCTACTATAAACTGATCACGGGCAAACTGAAGGATATATGGATAAACACCGAACTCAAGGTATACCTTGGCATTTTCTTTAGTGCGACAATTATTATAGCCCTAAGTTTATACGGAAAATCGTTTTCGACTATAGGCGAGAGTATTCAGTATGCCGGTTTCCAGGCCGCTTCAATACTGACAACAACAGGGTTCTCTACTGATAATTTTGACAACTGGCCGCAACTGGCAAAAGTCACGCTTTTCAGCCTCATGTTCATCGGAGGCTGTTCGGGTTCGACCGGCGGCGGTATTAAAGTCATACGGATCGTCACCCTTTTTAAACTCGGCTTGAATGAGATGAAATACCTCCTGCATCCCCGCGGTATCTTCAATATAAAGATAGACGGGAACAACATTAAAAAAGATATCATGTATATGGTATGCGGGTTCTTTTTCCTCTACATCCTGCTTTTACTGGTCGTATCACTTATAGTAGCCTCGGGGGGCAATGATATAATAACTTCGTTTTCATCGGCCCTTGTCACGCTGGGTAACATAGGCCCGGGATTCGGACGGATAGGCCCCGCGCTAAACTACGCTTTTTATCCGGATTACATAAAATGGACATTGAGTTTCGCCATGATGGCAGGCAGGCTTGAACTGTTTACCGTACTTGTTCTTTTTACGCCGCTGTTCTGGAAGAAATAGGATTTATCTCTTAATCCCGGAAGAGTTCGTTCGTTCTTATTCCGGGATTAATATATCTGCCGTGATCAGATGTTTTCTTTCCGTATTGTATGGCATGCAGCGGACACCAGTTCAGGCAGGCGACACACCACTGGCATTTTGAATTCTGCCACGAAGGCTTATGGTCTTTCATTTTCAGATTACCGGACGGGCATACCTTTTCACAGATACCGCAGCTATTGCATTTGTCATCAACCCAGAAATCCTTATCGAATTTTTTAAAGAAAATTTTTGTGAATATATAATGTGGTATGATCGAAATAATGTTTGTAAAAAATGAACCTTTATTTATCCTGTCTTCCTTTTTCTCCCTGACAACAGCCGCAATCTGTTTTATCCTGTCTCCGGCATCTTCAAACAGTTTCTTCTGGCGGTCTTCAGACCATACATTATACGTCATTATCGCATTGCCGGGCATTGGGACATAGTATGCGGCCGATAGTTTTATGCCTTTTTTGCCGAAGAGTTCCGATATCCTGCCCAGTACCCCGTCAGGCATTTCCCCTGTCGTGCAGACGGCAAAATAGTAGTCTCCGGTATCAGCAGGCAGAGTCTCAATAAAATCCCTGACAATATTTGGGATATCAAAAACGTATACAGGCGACAATATGCCTATTCTATCTGCTTTTCTGAAATCGTTATTCTTTAATGCTTTGACTATGGAACATATTTCGGTATTACCCAGTTCATTTGCCAGTTTTTTTGCGACACTCAGAGTATTTCCCGTCCCGGTAAAATAATACAATACTGTTTTCGTTATCCTGTTCCCGTTCCTATTCCCGCTTTTTTTCCCGTAAAATCTGTTTTTTTTGGTCATACTTTTGTTATATCCTGAAACAGACGGGATACAGTTCCCCGGATTCCTCCAGCTTGAACATTGTCCCGCCCTCCGCATTAAACGCCCGGGATACTCTGGTTACGGCATATTTTGACAGTTCGTCATAACTGTATATCTGATGTGAACTCTGCAATATCTCATGAAATATCTGGTAATGAAATAAGCCCATGTTCTGCATATATCCCTCCCGGCTTACATCTATCCGGCCATAAACACTGTATTATATCTATATAACTTCAAGAATACTTTATATAGTAATCCTGTATTCACTTGTTCATCTGACTCTGTTGATGAATGAGTATTTGTAAAACATAGAGTATTCCCGGCACTCTGACAGTTTATATACTTCCACCTGTTCGGGAATAATGTCTACCGTTTCAGTTATCTGCTTCTTGCTGCGGGGTATCCTGGTCTTCTACCCATTTTTTGATCTTTTCATAGTTATCTATGATCTTTTTTGCTTTGCTGAGACCGAACTTGAACGGATACCTGTCGTCTTCATCATTCTTCAACACGATCATCGCGTTACCTTTAAACTCTTCAAATTCAACTATTCCCATTATTGTATCCTCCTTATCCGTGCCAGTATTTAATCGTCTCATTATAATATATACAAAATAGAATTAAATCAAGGTGTTATGATAAAAAGGGTGCATCCCCGCAATTGT
>JBDRKX010000106.1:0-7142 GCA_043813605.1 Elusimicrobiota bacterium
CGAAGGACTTAACAATAAAATCCGGGTGATACAGAGGAGGGCTTATGGTCTTCGAGATGACGCGTATATTCGGCTCAAAGTTCTGACTTGTATGCTGAAAGAGCTATAAAATGACCCACTCAGTTACACGAAGAGCCAAAAGGCTATTTTACATTTGTACAGCACCATTTCCATAGTTTGTAGAATAGGAATTAAATAATATTGACAATAAACTAGAATTGAGCACAATATAAAAAATGAAAATATGTAAACTTATTATTATGGATGATTATACAGTAACCGAAGAAGGAAGGACGCAAACGCGGGATCTGCATAGGTTGGATACCCGGAAATTTTGTATAATAAAAAATATGGATTTTGGCGTTTATGACAAAAACAAGTGCAACTTATAAATTATTAGACAGCGGAAATTTCAGGAAGCTTGAAAAAGTCGGGAGTTATTTACTGGATCGGCCGGCGCCTCAGGCTATATGGAAGCCTGGCAGATCTGTTGATATCTGGAAGAAAGCAGACGCTTTTTATGAACGCAGCAGTTCGGGCAGCGGCAGCTGGAAATACAGGAACAAGATTCCTGAAAGCTGGTTCATATCATATCACGGTCTTGTAATAAAAGTAAAACTGACTGATTTCGGGCATCTTGGTTTGTTCCCAGAACATGCTTCTGTCTGGGAATGGATACGGGACAAAATAAGCGGTGCCTCCTGCCCGGTCAAACTGCTTAATGTGTTTGCGTATACAGGAGGCGCGTCACTGGCTGGAGCTTCGGCTGGTGCAGAAGTAACGCATCTAGATGCAGCGAAAGGAATTGTAAGCTGGGCAAGGGAGAATGCGGAGGCGTCGGGACTTACCGGTAAACCGATACGATGGATAGTCGATGATGCCGCGAAGTTCATATCGAGAGAAATTAGAAGACACAATAAATATGATGCGCTGATACTCGATCCGCCATCGTACGGCCGTGGAAGCCGCGGAGAAGTATGGAAATTTGAATCGGAGATATCTAATCTGCTTAATTTATGCGGCAGGATACTGGCCGATAAACCGCTTTTTGTAATATTAAGCGCTCACACGCCCGGGTTTTCCGCTATTGCGCTGGCAAACCTGCTGGCAGACACGATGCGCGGATATAAAGGTAAATTGACATGCGGCGATATGACTGTATGCGAAGAGATTTCGGACCGCCGTCTGCCTAGCGGTATAATAGCAAAATGGGAGGCACGATGCTTCCAGAAATAATTTCAAGTCTAAAGAATGAGAATATAAAGTTTATTAGTTAAACTGCGTCAGAGAAAATCCCGGGACAGTCTGCGGCTTATGATTATAGACGGCTCAAGCCAGCTGAAAATGGCTTTAAGGAACGGATTTCCGAAGGATGGCTTTTTCCCATCGTTTTTTTATACCGGGTTTCTTTTCAGTATTTACTATTCTGCCTGTGAACGGATCTTCCTCGGTATAATAGCGGTGTGGGATAGAATTCCTGGATCTGTTTAATTTTTTATCCTGTGTTTTCTTAAGAAATCACGAAGTTCTTTTTCGGTCGAATCATCAGCGCCGGGATGGCCTATTATAAAATAAGGCATTATAAACTGTTTTTTACCGGATTCAGCGCTCTTTTTATTATACGCTTTGCTGAATTTCAGAAATTTTTCTATAGATGGTTTACCCATAATTTTGAGTACTTTTTCCGAACAATGTTCCGGAGCAAATGATCGGCGCCGCAAAAGCAGGATGGTCGACATACGCATCAGCAGATACTATTATGAAATCGAATTCCGAAATCCCCTGATCCGCGGCTTCTTTCATAGTTGTGGAAATGGTGCTGTACAAATGTAAAATAGCCTTTTTTACTGTTCAGCATAGACAGTTCGATACCCAGGAATGGTACCTGGAGTGGGATTGTGGAAAATGCTTCATGAAGAAACCTTCCCTGTGAAATTAAAGAACGATATTCACAAGACGAGAAAAAAGAATCTGTATTACTTATTTAAGCAGCAACAAATGAAAGAAAGGTCAACCCACCCTTGAATCCCTGAAAACTCGGCGCCTCACCATTTCACAGGCTCGGCACCAATGCTTGCCTCGCACTGTGCAAACCCGAATGCTCCGCCTGCTTGGCATTTTCAACAGCCTCGCAGACTCTGCAAGAAATCCTACACACGCTGACAATCTGCTTCCAGCATTATTATTGCAGGACTCCATATCGTCAGCTATCCTTCTTAAAAACCCTTTTTTATTGAACCTATATCGAATGGCTTCTTAATGAATTTATCAATTCCCAATTTCTTTATGTCTTTTTCTGATATGTTAATATCTCCTCCGGTCATCAGAATCGTTTTTATTTTAGGATTTATCCTGTAAATATCGTATGAAAGGCTGACTCCATCATCGATTCCAAGATTAAGATCGAATACTAGAAGATCAATGTGTTTAGTTCTTACTGGAAATTCTGCTTCTTTTTCATTTATAGCAGGAGCAACAACATAATATGCATTTTTAGGTATTATTCCGGTAGTTTTGAGGTTACCAGCTAAGGCCCAATCCCAGAGAAATAGAAAGTAAATTTGTATTGTATCCTTCGAAATTTCCTCCAAGGATAATTTTACCATCACATATTAAACGAAAGAAACCTGAGGATTGAATATTTAGTCCTCCACAAAAAAGTATAGTGTCAAACATTTTTTTTGATGAATGGCTTCCATAGATATGCTTTGATTGACAGATACCTGTACCAATATATTGTGAAACAGGTGAAGCACTATTAAAATTACGTTTTATAATAGATGGATATCTATATATAGATTCTCCTTCTCTTACATTAGTCTTACAATATCCAGTATTTAATTGAATGCCCCAGCCATAAATTATATCATAATCAAGAAAAAAGCTATTTCCACCCGATACTATATTGCCAAGTACTCCAATACAGCTAGTTCTCCATCTCCCGACATAATTAGCAGGAAGATCAGATTCTATATTAGCTTTACTTTTTATCGTTTCCCCTTTTGATTCATATTTATCGACATTAGTTATTAAAATTTTGGCAATTTTATCATCACCATCATATATATCATAAATATCTTTTTTTTGTACCCTATCTAGAATTCCTCTATTAATGAACACTTCCTTTCCTTTCTTTTCAATTCTGGTGGTACGGGGTCGAGGTTTCTCATCCGCCAATTTCAGAGATAATCCCGAGGAGTCTTTTAGTTTTAACGCAAGCATTCTACCTAATTCTTCAGCGATGTCTACAAGATTTTCAGCAGCAGCAGTCTGTTTTCTTTCAGATATAAGAATTTGCCCAGTTTCAACATCAATTACGGAAGCAGTAATAAAATATAAATCAGCAAGCTTAGTTAGATTCCCTATAATTATCTTTTGAACATTTAATATTTTACCCATTTTGACAGCACACTCCTGTGTGGTACATCCTGACATTTGGAATTTTTGCTCTTCAAGTATCGCTGACATATTTATGCGGTCTAAAACTTTAAATAATTTTGAATTTACAAAAGCGGTTCTTACAAAATCAGATATCGCAGAAGCATCCATCGCAGAAACATTCTTAGCCTCAAATTCAGCAATAGCTATATTGCTTATGTCGTTTTCTTTTGGGATTGCATAAGTTAAATTAATATGTGTAAGTATTAGCAGGATAATTAATAGTAATCGTTTCATAACTTATAATTTACTGCGTATTCCGGTAACTTCGGCCACCCATTCCGGCCAACTTCGGCCACCCCCTCGGAGCGAAGCGACGCAAAGTCTTCTTTACTGAATTTATATAAAATTAAAGAACGTCAAGTCAACCGATATCGAGTCGAAAATCATAAAGGCTCGGATTTCCTTTTTCTCATAGATTCGCCATGTCCATCCAGTTTAATTTTATAGGCATTATGTATAAACCGGTCGAGTATCGCATCGGATAGAGTCGGGTTAGCCATAAGCTCGTGCCAGCGTTCATGCGGCACCTGGCTGGATATTATCGTCGAATGAATTCCGTAGCGGTCTTCGAGTATCTCAAGTAAGTCCAATTGTTCCAGTTCAGAGAGTTTAACAAGCCCCCAGTCGTCGAGTATCAGGAGATCAGCTTTCGAGATGGATTTCATAATTTTGCCATAACGGCCATCGCCCTTGGCAATAGATAGATCGTAGAAGAGATTCGTGGCCCTGAAATACAACGTTCTGTAGCCGTTCAAACAGGCCCTGTGACCCAGAGAGCATGAAATGAAGGATTTCCCTGTCCCGGTAGAGCCGGTAACCAGGACGTTCAGTTTGTCCTTGAGCCACTTGCACGTTCCCAGAGATTTTATGAGCGCTTTATCCAGTTTTCTCGGCGTATGGTAATCAATGTTTTCCATGCATGCCTGCTGGCGCAGCCTGGCCTGCCTCAGTCTTGTTATCAGACGCCGGTTTTCTTTTTCGGTCATTTCCATGTCGACAATAAGTCCGAGCCTTTCTTCGAAACCCATGCCGTCGTAATCCGTACAGCCTGACTGCTTTTCGAATTCTTTCGTCATACCGTAAAGTTTCAATTGCCTTAATTTGTCCAGGGTGGGATGTGTTAACATTTTTTCCTCCTTCAGTTGTAATAGTCTCCGCCTCTGATATTCTCATGAATTATCGGCTGTCCGATATCGTTCATTCCTGGCAGCGCCCGGCGGTCAAGGCCGTTTTCCAGAATGGACTTGATGCTTTTGTAGCTGCACCCGTTGATAGCCAGCGCCCGGCTGCAGGCTGCTTCAAGCCGTTCATTCGAATAGGTCTTTCCCATGCGTATGATCCCGAGGCAGGATCTGTATCCCTGTTCGGGATGCTCTTTAGACGATATTACCTTTTCCACCATCGTTGCGCAGGACTCTCCTATGCCTGCGGCCCAACTGATTATTCTCGATGGTGTCCATTCCAGGTATTTCTGATGCGCTTGAGGCATATGTTCTTTGACCGTTGTCGCCTGATACTGAATGAAACTCTTCACATGAGAGGCGACCCGTTTGTTCCTGTAAAACACTTCAACTGTTTTAGCCGTGTAGCGCACATCGACTTTTTCACTAGAGAGCTGGTACGGCACGCTATAATAGTGCTTTTCAATCTCAATATGATAATCAATGTTTACCGTCGCTTTCTTCCATTGCGCGAATTCGTAGCGTTCCCGCGGTAATGGCTTCAATGCGCTCTTTTCGATGGATTCGAACCAGGACAGCCTTGAGCCGTCCATCTTTTTGAACTTCCTGCTGTTAAGTTTCTCGAGAAGTTCTTTTATGGCCTGGTTCAGCTCTTCAAGACTGAAGAAAGTCCGGTTCCTCAGTGCGGCCAGTATCCAGCGTTCGACCACATAAACCCCGATCTCGCCCTTAGATTTGTCTTTCGGCTTCTTTATCCGCGCCGGGATAACGGCTGTGCCATAGTGGATGGCCATTTCCCGGTAAGTAGCGTTGAGTTCAGGCTCATAGAGGCACGGAACGGTAACTCCACTTTTCAGGTTGTCGGGGATTACCAGCTCAGTGACTCCGCCGAAGTATTCGAATGCCCGGGCATGGGCTTCTACCCAGTTGAACAGGTCCTGGCTCCAGACAGCTTCCGCATATGTATAGTTACTGGCTCCGAGCACTGCGATAAATATCCGGGCCTCTCTGATCTTCCCGGTAAGCCGATCATTGACAGGCACCGTATCGCCGGCGAAATCTACGAACATCTTTTCTCCCGCCTTATGTACCTGCCGCATGCTCACGTTCAGTTTTTTGCTCCAATCCCTGTAGCGCTCGTAAAACTGGCTCAGCTGATATCCGTCAGGATAGACGGCCTTGTATTCTTCCCACAGGAGCTGGAGCGTCACAGATTTTTTCCTGAACTCCTGATGTATCCAATTCCAGTCGGGCAGCGGTTTTCCCGCGCTTCTACGGTCCGGCTTGAACAGGACTGTCAGGGCAGTGTCATCTATTTTTTGAATTTCTTCATACGATAAATTCCTTTCCCGCACTATTTTTGTGTATTTCTGCACAGTTGAGCGCGCGGCATAACAGCTTTTTGCCGTTTGGCGGTCGCTCAAGCCGCATTCCAGCGTAAGTCTTAATATTTCCCTGATCTTTTTCACAGCCAACTCCTTGCCTTGTTTCTTTTTCTTCATCATCTGTAAAACCTCCTCATTGTTCTAAGGAATGATTTTACAGACTTCTGTTTAGAAGCCAATGAGTCGCTTTATTTTTTATGATTTTTATCGCTCTAAGGGGGTGGCCGAAGTTGGCCGGAATGGGTGGCCGAAGTTCATCGGGATAGGTGGCCGAAGTTGCCCGGAATACTCATAATTTACACAAAACTATGATAATTATCAATATTTAGTATATTATATATGAGCATATCAAAAGATAAATTGAATATCTATTCCTGTGTTTTTGCTATTATAGATGGATGCTATTCTTATTCTGGCATTTTTTGTTTTGTGAATATACAGAATTAGAAAGCCAGTAATGCTTCCGGTAATAGCTCCTGCCATTACATCTGTAGGGTAATGCATCCCCGATTCTACTCTTAGGTATGCAATTCCTGCGGCACCTAATAAAATTGTGCTGGAGAGGAATATATCCATTTTTGAATTCGGGTAATATGAGTTATATGTATTTATTAAAAAAAATGCGGATGCGAATGCGTTAGATGTATGTCCTGATAAGAATGAATTTTGCGTATTTTTGTTAGTCTTTTTTCCAATACTTACATCAGGATTATATGCGTAAGGTCTTGTTCTTGTTATTAATCCTTTACTTAATGAATTAATAATATTATTTATAAGGAGTGTTTCTGCGTATAATGTTGTCATTTCTATCAGGTTATCCTTAATTTCCTTTTTTGTTAATAATAATGTGGGCATTATTATATATGCTGCTACAGCATAGTCACTTACATTGCTTATTTCTAAAGACCAATTTCTAATGGTAATTCTATCAAATGAATTCACATCATCGTCATTTAACTTTTCAATATCATTTAAATCTAGGGAGGCCTTATTATTTTGACTATAGATGCCATAAGATAACAATAAAGAACTTCCAAATACTAATTGCAGCTCTCTAGTCGTATTGAATGAAAAAGGTGACGATGTAGAAAAAGCAGTAGAAATAGAAAAGAATATTGTTATCAAGCAAATAGTA
>JBDRKX010000107.1:0-2072 GCA_043813605.1 Elusimicrobiota bacterium
GCCTTTTATATTCGTCAGTGATGTATCCGGACAGCTTTTCAAACAGCTTGCATTAACCGTAATTTTTTCTTTATGCGCATCGCTTCTTGTGGCGATGTTCCTTGTGCCGAGATATGCTTCGACTCAGAATAAAATCATCAAAGTCCGTTTTTTCAACTTCGAAGATAAGATTGCGCGCTTAAGCGATAATCTCGGAACATTCCTTGAGAAATTTTTGGCGAAAAAAGAGAGAAACTGCATGATAATAGTACTGCTATTTCTGCTGTCTGTCATTATACTCATATTCTGGCCCAAAGAGTTTATGCCAAAAATAGATAAAAGAAGGTTTTTTATGAACGTAACGATGCTTCCGGGAATCGCTCTTGAGGTTACCGACAGGAATGTAAGAAGGATTGAGCAGGTACTGGCAAAGGACCCTCAGGTCAAGGATATAGCCACCAGCATTGGCACGGACCAGGCTGATAAGACGGATATGCAGGTTGAATCACTTGGGCCGAATCAGGCAAGAATCGCGGTTGACCTCATGAAAGGCCTTCCGACTATGGACGTTGTTCAGAGGTTAAGGTATAAAGTGGATGCCTTAAATATAACCCAGGCGGAAATAACTTATGTAACCGAAGAAAGTATTTTCGGAGGAGCTTCAGCCGAATCTGCTCCTATACAGATAAAGATCAAGGGAAAGAACATTGAAGATATAGTCAGGATGCAGGAAAAAGTGAAGGAAAGGATTTCACAAGTACGGGGTATTTACGGAGTAAAATCTTCTTATGTAGCGCCTTCACCAGAAATAAAGGTGAAGATAGACAAGGATAAAGCCGGCTTATACAGTCTTTCTGTCCGGGATATTTCTACTACAGCTTTTGCGGCAATAAAAGGTTTCGTTGCTACTCAGTTCAAGGAAGAGGGCGAAAAGATAGATATTAAGGTCCAGCTCAGGGAAGAGGACAGAAAGGATTTCTCGCAGATTGAAGATATATTGTTATACTCCCGGCTCGGTATGGAAGTACCTCTCAGGCAGGTCGCCAAAATAGAGTTTTCGGAAACGCCGTCGGAAATAAAAAGAGAAGATGGAGAGAGAGTTATAACTGTTTTTGCGAATATCGCAGGGAGATCCCTGAACGGTATCCTCGCGGACGTAAACGAGATAGTGAAAGAACTGGAAGCGGAAACGGACGGCGCTGATACCAGGAGGACTTACGGAGTGCAGAACGTCAGCGAAGGCTCCTCTGCTCCGGTATTCGGCAAAGTCAGACTTGAGATATCCGGAGAGAGCCAGAATATAAAGCAGTCGTTTAAATCGCTGATTTTCGTTATATTATTCTCTGTGATATTTGTATATATGATTATGGCTTCACAGTTTGAGTCATTGTACCAGCCGTTCATCATAACTTTGATTACTCCGCTGACCTTAATAGGTATTACGGCATGTCTTATCATTACAATGACTGCGCTGAATGTCATAGTGCTTCTCGGATTTATAATACTGGCGGGTATTGTCGTAAATGACGGTATCGTTCTGGTAAGCTATATCAACGAGTTAAGAAATGAAGGTAAGGACCTTCAGACCTGCGTAATAGAAGCCGCCCGCATAAGACTGAGGCCTATTCTGGTAACCACGCTTACTACTGTAATAGGACTTCTCCCTCTTGCAATCGGTATGGGTGAGGGCTCGGAATTGAGGTCTCCTATGGCTGTTGCGGTTATAGGAGGACTTTCAGTGGCAACTTTCTTTAATCTTGCGGTTATTCCCAGTGTTTATTTGATATTCGAAGACATGGGAAACAAGTTTAAACAATGGCGTTCGAGGAAAACAGAAATATCTTGAAAAACTGATTTTTTGACTGAAAAAAGGGATTTTTTCTGTACTCTTAATGTTGGCAAAATAAAAGAAATAAAATAGAATAAGAACATGACGAATTTCAAGGATTTATATTTCAAGGAAGTCCAGAAAATAAAACCTCTGAGCGAAGAGGAAGAAAAACAGCTTTATTCCAAGCTTAAAAAGGGCGACAGCAAAGTAAGAGCGAGAATTATAGACGCATACCTTCTAAAGGTCATTATGATTGCCCAGC
>JBDRKX010000108.1:0-7248 GCA_043813605.1 Elusimicrobiota bacterium
TAACAAACACGATCCCCTCGACAACCACAACAAAATAAAGCTGAGTAAAAACATCCCCCAATTGAGCTTCAGCATATCTCCCCAGCTGGGCGCTTTCAAGAATACTGCGGTAAGTGAGCGCCATTGTTATCTCTATAACAACAACAAAAATCTGCTCCGGCTATATCCGTATGAACCGCATGCCCGCATCCCGTGATGCTGACAGTCGCAGAGATCATTATTATATACAACGCTCTTTTCACTTTTTTACCTGCTACACCATTAGTGCTTTATTTGACAATAACGCTTTCCGCTATCCATATATCACTGCTGGCGGCACGGCCCTGGATCTCGATCGTACCGATTGTAAAAACACTTCCATTTTCTCCTATCGCTAATCCCCATCCTACATCATGCCCCCCTGAAGGACCGTTAAACCTTTCTACCCAGATGATCTTGCCGGCATTATCGTAAGCCCGCCACATTATATCGCAACCGTTTTTCGTATATTCTCCCAGCACCAGGTATACATTACCCCCCTTATCTACAGCCACATCGCCGGCAATATCCCGTCCCGTATCACTCCCGCCGAAAACCTTTGGCCAGGATTCGGACATCTCCCCGTTATCCAGGCTGCACTTACCCACCCATATGCCCTGCTGCCTCTTAATATCCGCAGTATTAATCGTTTCACCGATAATATAGGCGTACTTATCGCTTATTGCTATGCGCCTGCTGAAATCATTATAACCTTCATTCCCATGGAATTTCACATCCCATACAAGCGTACCGTCTGCAGCCGCATATTTTCCCAGCCACACAGATTCCCCCTGAGATACATACAACCCGCTTGTAACATACAGATAGTCTCCGGTTTTATCTATGCATATGCCTGTATCAAAATTGCTTTCCCCGCAGTAGTATTCCGCCGTCCATATTTCAGCACCGCGGGAGCTGTATTTTTTTATCCTTATCTTCCTTTTATAATCGCTTCTTGTCTTACCGGAAACATATACATTGCCGATACTGTCGACTGCTATATCAGTCGCGGCATATTTAGCATTATGGTATCCCCTTTCCAGTTTTGTCCACATCGCCTGGCCGCCGGCCGAATATTTTCTGAGCCACATGCCCTCTTCGGATTCCCCGCAGACATAAATACTCGAATACCTGTCTATTGCGGCCGCATTTGCGCGGTCCTCGCTCCTTCCGGAGCCTGTATAAATATCAGTCCACTCTTCACCGCCGCCCCGGCTGTATTTTTTGACCAGTATATCATACCCGGTATTTTTTCTCTTTGTGGATCCCACAATATATTTGTTTCCGCTGCTGTCCAGTACTATATCGTTTCCCTGATCGGCATCACCGTCCGGGCCGTCATATATCTCCGTCCATACTTCCTGCAACCCGCCGGGAACAGCAGTCCCCGATGAAACAAACATCAGTAGACACAAACACATTAACCGATAAATAATTTTATCTGTTCTAGTTTTCATTTTAAAATACCTTCATTAAATGGTAACATGATAGATTATATTAATTATTCCCGTTAATTGAAAGAGCCGGCGGCTCTGTTTTTTTTTATTTAGTTTACTATAATATGATTGGTGTTTTACAGATGAAAGAAGTTGAATTAAACAGCATATCGGCATCAAAGCTTCGCCTGTACATCCTGTGTCCGAGACGCTACTACTACAGTTACGGGGAAGGTGTAGTACAAGAGGAGACCAGGGCGATGCTATTCGGCACATATGTGCACGCAGTCCTTGAGAGTTATATAAAAGAACTTCTTAAAAGCGGGCTTAAACAGGACTTAACTGCTCTTCTCCGTATCGCATCTTCAAACAAAGAGCATTTTGATGCAATTGAAGAAACAGGAAACCTTTCTTTTTTTGAAGCAGATATTCTTCTAAACAGGTTTGCTTCACAAAAAATCGATCCGGAAAAGATATATGGCGTGGAAAAATTTTTCCGCATACCGCTGTCGGAAAACGAGTCCGTGCCTATTGTCGGCCGCATAGACAGAATCGACCTTGAAATAGGTCCCGACGATGAGCATTTACTTCATATAATAGATTACAAAACCGGACGCAACGAACTCACCGAATCAGAACTTAAAAAAGATATCCAGATGAAATTCTATGTACTCGCTTCATATTACCTCTACAGGCGAAGATATACCAGATTCCGGTTTACCCTATACTACCTTACTGACAACTCTAAGGTCAGCGTAAGTACCTATTTCGATCACGGTTTTCTCAAGGAAATAAATTCTTATATTGATATTATCAAGAACGATACGGAATTTAAAAAAAAACCGGCACAACACTGCAAAAATTGTCCTGCATTTAAAGATTGCCGGCCGGAATTGGAAGAAAAATGAAAAAGCCCTGCCAATTGTCATTTGATTTCATCGCAGACAGGGAACATTCATATGCAGAGGTTACCGGTACCGTAAAACATGTTCATTACGATAATCCCTATACCGGCTGGAAAGTTATTGATGTATCTGCGGATAATACCGGTGAACTCGTCAAGCTTACCGGTTACCTGCCTAATATCGGCGCGGGCGACCGTATTAACGCTCGCTGCACAGGCTCTGATCATCCGGTTTTCGGCAGATGCCTCCAGATAGACGAATTCTATAAGATATTGCCGTTTCAAAAAGAAGGTGCCATGAAATACATGGCAGCCATGATTGAAGGTATAGGCGAGCATTTGGCCGAACAGATTATCGACAGGTTCGGAGACAAGACGCTCGAAATTCTTGAAGATGAACCGGAGAGACTCTCTGAAATAGAAGGGATCAGCACCAAATCCATAGAAAAGATACGGAAAAGCACAGAAAAAATAAATACTGTTGTAAAAGAACTTATATTACTCGGTTTTTCTCCTATATGGGCAGGCAGGATATATCTGAAATACGGCAGGGATGCCGCACGCATAGTAAAATCGAGTCCATATAAGCTGATAAGAGACTTTAAGGGTATAGGCTTTAAAAAAGCGGAAATAATAGCGCGCCAGATCGGGATAGATGAACTGGACGAAGAGCGCATACATGCGGCTATTCATTTTTCCCTGAGATCCTCATTGAAAAGAACAGGGCATAATTTCCTTTACATGCAGGACCTTCAGATGACAGTGAGCAGATTGCTTAAACTCCCGCTGGTATATACGGAAGCAGAGATACTGTCTGACCCCGAACTCATAATAGATGACAACCGTGTCTACCTCACTCCCTATTACAATGCAGAAAACAACATAGCCTCATTGATATCGGATAAAATAACACTGCCCGGCAGAAGCATTGATGATTTCGCAGGGAAAATATCTTCGATAGAGCAAAAGATAGGGATTAAATTTTCCGAAGAACAGCAAGAAGCGATCAGGGTGGCCGCCGAAAATGCAGTGACTATAATATCCGGTGCCGCAGGCACGGGAAAAACCACATTATGCAAAGGCCTCCTCGAACTGCTCGACATTCTTGGCTTAACCTATAACCTCTGTGCGCCGACAGGCAAAGCAGCCAATAAGCTCAATGCTGTCACCGGACGCAGCGCCCATACTATCCATCGGCTGCTCCGTTATGCTCCTTCGGTAGGATACCGGATAAACGAAAAGGAGCCGCTGGATGCTGATTACCTGATAATCGACGAGGCCTCCATGGTAGATCTTCTTCTGCTTGAAGCGGTATTTCGAGGTGCCGGACATAGTACCCGCATGGTCTTCATCGGAGATCCCCACCAGATACCTCCGGTAGAAGTAGGCAATTCACTTCAGGCTCTTATCGGTTCATACGCTGTTTCTCAGGTCGTCCTTCCGGATATTTTCAGGCAGAAAAAAGAATCCAGGATACTCATGAATGCCAGTCTTGTTAATCTTGAAAAAGAATTCCCCATGGAAAATACCCATGATTTCAAGTTTATAAATGTCAGTGCGCCGATCGAGATGATAAAAGCTCTGCACGATTCTATTGATGAACTCAAAAAAGAAGGATTTCATCCTACTAGAGATATTAACATACTCACACCTCTGAACAAAGGAGGCGGCGATATATCTGTCAGTAACCTTAACGTAAGGCTGCGAAACCACCTTAATCCTGCTACAGCAGAGAATTCTTTTTACATATATGAGCGGGAGTGGCGCATTAATGACAAGATCATGCAGAGAAAAAATGATTATGACCTTGATATATACAACGGAGATATCGGATTTATAATATCCAACAACAATGAAAACAAGACGATCACTGTGGATTTTTTCGGCAAACTAACGGAAATACCTTACAAAAAAACAGAGAATCTCGTCCACAATTACGCTATGACCGTCCATAAGGCACAAGGCAGTGAGGCCAGGGCCGTGATATTTTTATCAACTCGCGCCGGATGCTATTTCCTACTCAATAAAAACCTGTTCTATACCGCTATTACACGGGCAAAAGAAAAACTCATAATGATAATGCCTTATGAAGTAGTACAGATGGCAATACGGTTTAACATAAGACGCCAATCACACCTGTCCAGCCGCATACAGAAAATTGTCATGGCGAAGGATGCCGGTAAGGAAAAGGACTAGAAAACTCTCAGCATGCCATTATCATCTTGCAAGATCTGTTCTGATACGACATCTGCGATAAGGGCTTATCGGCCGCCGGGGCTTTATTACTCATGCAGTAAGTGCCGGTTTATTTCTGCAGACTACAGTTTTGTTCCGGACCCTGACGAAGAAAAATCCCGGTACCTCATGCATAATAACAGTCCGGAGAACAGCGGCTATACCAGCATGTTGTCAGAATTCATTAAGCATAGTATTGAACCGTACATCAAGACTCCCGGTGATATACTTGACTTCGGATGCGGGCCCGATCCCGTACTGGCTAATATGCTGATGAAAAAAGGATTCGATGTTGATATTTACGACAGGTATTTTGCACAAAAAAAATTATTCCAGAAAAAAAAATATGACCTGATATGCCTTACTGAAGTTATTGAACATCTCATTTCTCCAAAAAAAACTCTCCTGATGCTGAAAGACTGTCTTTCGGAAAAAGGCTGCCTATCAATTATGACGAGATTTTTCAATGGTGACATATCCGGCTTTTCAGACTGGTGGTACAGAAAAGACAGGACTCATATCTCCTTTTTTTCTCCAGTTACCGTGGAGATCCTATCACAAGAGCTCTACATGAAACTTATTCTCACAGATCCAGGCAGAAGCTGTGTCCTGCGCCTCTCTTGATTTTTCGGTCAGTTTATACCGTTATCTTTTAATATTTTATTGAATCTGTCGACCATGCTATTCAGGCGGTCTACTTTTTTGGAGTATATCCTGTGTTTAGATTTGCATTCACCCAGTATAGAGTTATACTGCTTAATACTGGAATTATATTTTTCTACCGTGGTTTCCGAAGGAATCCCGGAATTAGGATATTTTATCTCGATTTTCAGATAATCTATTTCTTCTTTCAGCGTCTTAAGTCTTTCATTAAGACCCGATATCGCCTTCTCCATGTCTTTTATGCTGTTTTTATATTTATCGATCTGGGTATTAATTGCTTTTGCATATGCATTCACATCGGCTTTCTTTATCTCGTCAGTTATTATGAGTTCCCTGCCTGCGGCGATCCCGTTCGGATCGGCTATTTTATTGATGATCACAATGTTATTGACAGATGTATTGAAATTGCCGGCTATCTGCTCCAGTACCTCTCCGTTTCTAACAGTATGTTTCTGTATTTTTCCATGATACCGGCTAAACAGTAACCCCGGAAAATCATCAACTGCTATTACAAGGATAATAAACAGCAATAATGACAATATAACTGCATCAGCTATTAGTTTTGCCACAAGAGGCTGCTTCTGCTTTTTCTTTTTTTTGAAAATCATCAAATGCTGCTGTTAATGGTTCAACTATATTTTAATATCATCAAATTATTAAATCAAACTTTATAGCCCATCTTAAACACCTTAAATCTAAATATTATGGATTTTTTCAGAAATATCAATTATAATTCTTTATGCACACAAACAAAGCCAATTTTCAATGAATGATTTAAATAAAAAAAAAGTTCTTATCGTTGACGACGACCCGAATATAGTACTGCTCATCGAACGTATACTTAATATGGAGCAGAACTGCACTATAGATACTGCTTATGATGGAGAAGAAGCCCTGAAAAAAGCGAGAGAGAGCCTCCCCGACATAATACTGATGGACATCATGATGCCTAAACTCGATGGGCTGGAAGTCTGTAAGGCGTTAAAAACAGACGAGAAAACCCAGTTCATTCCAATTGTACTCATCACCGGCCTGAGTCAGAAAGAAGACAGGATCGCAGGTATAGAAGCGGGGGCGGACGACTTCCTTACTAAACCGATAGATAAACGCGAACTTATCGTAAGGACAAAATCCCTTCTAAGAATAAAGAGCCTGCACGATGAACTGTATCACAAGAACATGCTGCTCAACAAAATACTCACACGGTATGTTGCAGATGATATCTATAACCTCATACTGCAGAATCCGGACAAACACTTAAAACTAGGCGGAGACAAAAAGAACGCAGCCGTTCTTTTTGTCGATATCCGGGGTTTCACCGCCTTTTCCGAACAATTTGCACCTGAAACGATAGTTGAATTCCTGAACGATACCTTCGCCGTATTGATCAAAGTAATTTTCAAGTATAAAGGCACCTTCGGAAAATATCTCGGTGACGGACTGATGGCTTACTACCACACTCCTGCCGACAATAGTGACAGTGTCATGAGAGCAATAAGCACGGCTGTTGAAATGCAGCAGCTTTTCGGCGATTTGCGGGAGCAGTTTAAAGATGAAAAGTTCGCAGCACTTGGAATGGGCATAGGTATAAACAGCGGGAATGTCATAATGGGTAATATCGGCTCCGAGAAGATGATGGAATATACCATAATAGGCGATACTGTCAATGTTGCCAAAGGCCTTCAGGAATTCGCCCATTCAGACCAGATACTGATAAGCGGGGAATCTTACGAAGCTGTCCGAGGCAGAATAGCGGCAGAGAAAATATCAGAAATACAGATCAAAGGCAGACAACACATAGTACAGGCTTATGAGTTGCGGGGAACAGACAAAC
This sequence comes from Elusimicrobiota bacterium, assembly GCA_043813605.1. Taxonomy (GTDB): domain Bacteria; phylum CG03; class SLGR01; order SLGR01; family JBDRKX01; genus JBDRKX01. The sequence continues at coordinate 7,091 of JBDRKX010000108.1, forward strand.
CCGTAACTTAATTTATCTAATTAGGGCTTCCTGAAAAACTTTTTGCTCTTATAAATTCCAAAAGTATATTTCCTGATTCTTTCAGCTATTGAATCCGTCTGCTATATTCTCTTCATCGCTGTGTCCAGATTCATCATCATTAGTCCCATTCTTACCCA
>JBDRKX010000109.1:0-14004 GCA_043813605.1 Elusimicrobiota bacterium
ATAGCCTAATCCTCCTTCTTTACCGACGATGTCGGAACGGTTCCGCCTATACAACGTAACCATTATAAAGAAATGATTAGGCTATTTACAACTTTCTAATTTGGACATATATGATACCGCTATTCAAAACAATTCCTCTTAGAGCCAGCCGAATATCTTCCCGAAAAAACCTTTTTTTCTTTTAACCGAAAAATATATCCTGCTCTTTAATGCAGCTTTGATTTTCCCGTCTTTCCCGAGTGTCTGGGAAAAGAGCGAAGCCTGGTAACTCCTGCCTGCATACTGTTTATCTTTAGGGATTTTCAGGAATATATCCGTTATGCCCCATTCACCGGACTCTATATTTAGTATGCTATTTTCCACTGTTATCCATGTTTTATCAGGTAATACTTCATAATCTTCTTTAAGTTCATTCTCAGCCGGGCTTTTTATATCAACTTTTACTGTCAACCTGCTCTTCCCGGTATTCTTTATCTTAAGCGGCATATCCTTCTCTTCGGTAAACGAATAGGTGCGGCCGGGTTCGATATCATGCAATGAACACTCTGTAAACGGTGTGATTATACCTGACGCCGAAAGGAAAGCATTCAATCCCAGTATAATAAGAAAGACAGCAGAATAGAGTATTCTCGTCATTTTTCCCGTAAAAGTCCTTTTTTCTTGAGAAAATCTCTGTTTATATCTTCCATCTCTTCGCTGGTCAGGTTTTTTCCGCTGACTGTCCTGTATCCTGCCGGTCTTTTTTCTGTAAAAAGCCTTGATAAAAAATCATCGCTGCTCATCGTTTTGGCGCCTTTTATAGAGACATACTTTATTATAGCTTTATCATTTGTAACGACTATAAGCCTTCTGGGATTATCCGAGTTGTCGACGAACTTCTTTATGTGCCAATCAGCTTCTTTACCGCTCGTGAACCTTACATCAAGCCTTTTTTCACGCGGAGAATCTATACCGGGCTGACCGTCAAAAAAAAGCGTTATCATGTTCCTGCCGGAACCTTCAGGCCGTTTTTCTATTATCAGGTCTATCAGCCTGTCTCTTGCCGTTCTGAGCTTACCTGGGAAATCTCCGGAATGTGTTTCTATCAGATTATAACCGTCCAGAAGATAATGGACAGACATCAGTACCTCCTGAGCTTGTCAGGGACTTTCCATTCGATAAAATTATGCGTGATACCGGCTTTTTCCAGGGTGATATTAGTGAACCTCGCGTGCAGAACCTGTTTCGTATCGGCAAAATAGAGGAACAGGTAAGGCTGCTCTTCGTGGAGGATGGTATGTATCCGCTTGTATATCTCTTTTCTCTTTTTCAGGTCAAATTCCCTCCTGCCTTCAAGGAGCAGCCTGTCGACTTCCGGGTTAGAATACCCCGTAAAATTATACTGGCCTTCTTTCTGCTGCGACGAATGCCATATAGAATAGTTATCGGGATCCACAGATAATGACCAGCCTATGATAATAGCGTCGAACTGCCGTTTATCTATGTACTGATGTATGAACGAACTCCATTCCTGGATCCTTATCTTTACATCTATGCCTATTTTTTTAAGCTGGTTCTGTATGACTTCGCATGTCAGTTTTCTTACACTGTTACCCTGGTTGGTCATGAGCGTGAACGAGAACGGTTTACCGTCTTTCTCCAGTATCCCGGTTGCGGTATTCATTTTCCAGCCGGCAGCTTTAAGCAGGTCACGGGCTTTATCGGGAAAATACCCCCTATCCTTTATATCCGCGTTATAGGCCCACGAGACAGGAGGATACGGCCCGCTGGCAGTACTGCCCAAACCCAGCAGTACCGCATCGATTATCTCCTGTTTGTTGACTGCGTAGTCTATCGCCTGCCTTACCCTTACATCGGAAAAAAGCTCGTTCTTGAGGTTATAGCCCATGTATGCGTATTGGAACGAAGGATACTTGTACCTGTTATATTTCTCGAGAAAACTTTCTTTTGAGGTCTCTTTTATCCACTGGTCTGGTGTGGGCGACATCCAGTCAATGGTTTCCCTGTTAAGTTCCATGAACTGTACCGAAATATCAGGTATTATCTTGTAGACTATCCTAGATATACCGGGTTCTCCTTCGAAATATTTTTCATTTGATTCCAGTATGATCCGGTCGTCGGTATTCCAGCTGATAAACCTGTACGGGCCGGTACCTATCGGTTCCCTGTTATGCGGGTTGGTATTGATATCCGTACCGGCAAATATATGTTCCGGCAGTATACCCATACCCCAGCTGGGAAGTGCCGGAGAGAACGGTTCTGAGTATTCCACAATAAAAGTATGTTTATCCGGCACAGATACTTTTTTTACTTTATCGAATTTTGACGAATACGGTGTTCTTGTGGATGTTGCTTTAAGCACATTGTAAGTATAGAGCACATCCTCTGAATCGAATTTTTCGCCGTCATGCCAATACACATCTTTCCTGAGATGGAAAATTATCTTGAGCCGGTCTTCGGAGACTTCCCATGATTCGGCAAGATCGCCTTCAAGCTCGAGGTTCTTGTCATATTTCACCAGGCCGTTGTATACGAACCCGTTTATATCGCCCGACGCGCTGTCGGTAGCAAGAATAGGATTGAGGTAAGACGCGTCCGCTATTGATGCCCATATTATCGTACCGCCTTTGGCTTTCTTTCTTTTTGCCTCTATTTCTTCCGAATACACTGCCAGTATGAAAACCAGAAGGACTGTAACGGAAATATACTTAACTGATCTTGATGCTATAGTCACTGAACTACTCCCCTATTATCTTGATAATCAACTTTTTCGGTCTTCTGCCGTCAAACTCGGCATAATATATCTGCTGCCACGGACCGAAATCAAGTTCGCCTGCCGTTACAGGCACCATTACCTGGTGATGCAGCAGAAGGTTCTTCAGATGCGCATCCCCGTTGACTTCACCTGTCCGGTGATGCCTGTAATCGACACCGTCCGGCGCCAGTTTCTGGAGCCATGCGTCTATGTCAGCTATGATCCCGCTCTCCGCGTCGTTCACATATACGGCTGCAGTGATATGCATCGCCGATACAAGTATAAACCCTTCCATAATTGAACTCTTTTCAAGTTCTCTTTCGACTATGTCCGTTATGTTTATATATTCTCTCTTTTTTGCGGTATTGAATGTATGATAATATGTATGTGATTTCATCTTTCCTCCGTTTTCTTCCTGTATAACTGGAAAAGGTATTCCATGTTGTCTCTGAATTTTTTGGCATCCAGTTTTTCCGGCGTGTGTTCAAATACATAATAGGATATTTTTTTGAATTTACCTGCAAAGACTTTCATGACTATGCCGGATGTTTTAGGAAACGCGCTTTTCAGATAATCACGGCCCATTGTTATGACAGGCAGCGCGTATTTTTCGTAGATCTCCATCCCGAGAGTAAGGTTGGGTATGACTCCTTCGGTGATATCCTTTGTTTCTGTCAACTCGTAACCTCCGGCAGTTATCTTCTTCATAAAAACATCTTTGATCTTGCAGGTTCTGTAAAAAGGTATATCTGTCTTCCGAAAATAATCAGCTAATAGGAACCAGCCGCCGGGGACAAGTACCCTATCCAGATTCTTCACCATCTCTCCGGTATCGATATACTGGGAACTTTCCGACATGAGTACCAGATCGAATTTTTTGTCCGACTGGAACAACTCGAATGTTGTCCTGTGAAACGGTATTGAACCGCCTGGCTTTTCTTTACTTTTCTCGTAAAAATTCTCGTGAAATTTCTCCTGAAATTTCTCGTGAAAAATAGACTCCTGATAAGCGTCGGGATTAACGCATTCCACCTGATACCCTTTTTCTTTAAGTTTAAAAGCGGTAGTACCCGTACCGCATCCGACATCGAGTACCGTGCTGACTCCTTCGGGTATCATCCCGACAAGTTCATCAGTATACCTTCCTTGAGCTTTTCTTGCACCTTCCACTGTGTGCGGCTCATCATCAAACAGACCGAAATGGAGGTCTTCCAGTCCGAGTACGTCGCGGAAGAACCTTAAACCCCAGTCAGTTTTATCCGGTTTCTTAGAGCTCAATTAACTCTGCCTCCCTCTTGTTCAAATCCGCAATAGCGACGGTACATCTCCCTGAAAGCCAGCCGGAACATTCCCCGGGATTGACGACTATTGTCGAGCCGTTCTCTATTACAGGCTCGTGGGTATGGCCGTATATGTAGAGATCACAGTCCTGCGGCACTTCCGGCAGCGGCCGGTGAGTAAGTATGATCTTTTTATCACCGAGCTCTATCTTTTTCCAGCCGGCTGATATTTCGGCTACTCCTTCAAAGAATTTTATAAGTGTTTCCCTGTCCCCGTCATTGTTGCCGAACACGCCTGTCATCGGTGCGTTGAGTGATTTGAACGCCCTTACAGTGAACGGTGAAACGAAATCGCCCGCATGGAGCACAAGTTCCACTTTACGCTCATTGAACAGGTCTACCGCTTTACTGATAACAGGAAGATTATCATGTGTATCCGATATTATTCCGATCATTTTTTTGCCCCGCTTTTTCTTCTTGCTTTAATAAAAGTTTCCAGTTGTTTTAAACTCATTGTATTAATAAGATCGCTTTTTTCAAGCCAGCCGCGTCTTGCGACTGAAACTCCGTATTCAATGAGCCATAACCCGTCACCCGAATGCGAGTCTGAACCTATAGAGAGTTTCACCCCTTTGGACACCGCTTCTTTTGCAAGATTATATGAAAGGTCGAGTCTTGACGGATGAGCGTTTATCTCTATCACGGTATGCGTAAGTACGGCCTCTTCTATTATTCTGTGTATATCTACCGCATAGGGTTCCCTCTCGTTCAGGAGCCTTCCCGTAGGATGAGCAAGTATATCTACATACGGATTATTGAGAGCAGCTATGATCCTTTGTGTGATCATTTCTTCCGGTTCCTTGAACCCGGAATGGATCGCGGCTATCACTATGTCGAGTTCTTTCAGTATATCATCATCGTAATCGAGCGACCCGTCTTTTTTTATGTCGACTTCAGCTCCGCATAGTATCTTTATACCCGTTCTATCGGTCTTCTTGCTAAATTTCTTGTTAAGTTTCTTGATCTCTTTGATCTTTTTCTCCAGCCGGGATTCGTCAAGCCCGTTCGCTATATGAAGTGATTTGGAATGATCTGTTACAGCTATCCATTCATAACCCATCTTTTGAGCACTTAGCGCCATCTCTTCTATCGTGTTTTCACCGTCTGAATATACGGAATGCATATGCGTATCGCCTTTAATCTCACTCATTTTCAAGAGTTTCGGCAGACGGCCTTCAACCGCCGCGTCTATCTCGCCCATATTCTCCCTCAACTCCGGTTCGATATATGACATACCGAGCGTTTCGTAAACTTCTTTTTCGGTTTTCGAAGAAATGTTCTTCTTCCCTTTAAAGACCCCGTATTCATTCAGTTTCAATCCGAGTTTTATCGCGTGTTTCCGCAAAACTATGTTATGCGATTTCGAGCCGGTAAAATACTGCAGCGCCGCTCCCCAAGCGTCTTCCTCAATATGCCTCAAGTCCACTTGGCAGGTATCTTCCCATATAAAAGATGTCTTTTTATCACCATGCGCGATAATATCTTCTTCAGGAAGATCTTTGATGAATTCGGAAGTAACATCAACAGGATCTTTATCAGATACAAACAGTATATCTATGTCACCTATTGTCTCACTCCTGCGTCTGAGCGAGCCTGCGGGTTCGGCTTTTTTTACACCGGGAATCTTTTTAAGTTTGACAAGGACTTCCCGTGCTGTCTCTTCTGCGTATGGGAGCAATATCCGTTCGGCATACCGTTTCCTGTCCTTTATCGCTTCGATTATATTATTCTCTGTTTTCTCACCGAACCCGTCTAGTTCCTTTAACCGGTGTTCTTTTATGCCTTTCTCGAGATCTTCTATACTGCTTATGCCGAGTTTTTCATATGCCATTTTTGCCTTTTTCGGGCCCATGCCCGGAAGCGCCATTATATCCAATAGCCCTGCCGGTATTTCTTTGAGAAGTCTGGTATGTTCTTCGAAATCACCCGTTTCAATAAAATCGATGATAACACCGGCAAGCTTTTTGCCAATACCAGGAAGCTTCACAAGGTTGCCTTCGGCAACTATCTCTTTTATATCACCGTCAAGATGAAGGATAGTGTTTGCCGCTTCCCTGTAAGCTCTTACCCGGAAGAAATCACCGTATTTGAAATTAATGAGTTCGGCGGTCTCTTCGAGTATTTTTGCCAGCCTGGATTCCGTGCTCATTTTATCTTCATACCCGCATACCCTACTACCCGGCCGGTATCACCGGAAGCTTCGGCACTCGTATTGTAATGAACCAGTTCGGCACTGCCGGCACCGAGATCCACACAGGCTTTGAGAACAACCGCCGCGGCGACAGCGCCGCACATGGATATGTTTTCCCTTTCTACTACTTCCATAAGGCCGCGATAATCAAGAGCTTCTATCTTTTCTATAGCCATCCTGTCATACTTTTCTGCTTCCTGTTCACTGATAAAATGCGACATATCGGAAGAGGCTACCATGAGTATATCTTTATCAGATTCTTCTATTATCTTTGAAAAAGCCGCGCCTACATCTTCTATGACATTTATGTCATGCGTACCTATCGTTATCGGAACGAATTTTACGGCAGGATTGATACGGTATAAAAAAGGCAGCTGTACTTCAAGTGAATGTTCATTCAGATGCGCCATCGTATCGGATTGGGCATATGAACTGTATGACAGCAGTTTTGCGGAAATATCTTCATCTATCTCTATATCTTTACCGGGTATGGACCATTTCCCGGTATCCATAACGCTCACAGCCGCGCCAAGACCGGTATGGTTCGGCCCGACAAGCAGTATCGTATCGGGTATGATTACCTGGCTGTATGTAAGTCCGGCGACTTTACCGGAATAGACATACCCGGCATGCGGAACGATAATAGCCTTAACAAGTTCGGCTTCACTTCTAACAAGGTATTTATCTACTTCTTTATATAGAGTGTCCGGTATTGCCGGATAAAACATACCCGCGACAGAAGCTTTTCTTATCATACTACACCTCCGGTTTAATCCATATACTGCGATTTCATAGATTATAAATAATAGTTGTCTAAATCACAATCGTACGAAAATAATCCCTACAATTTGTATTTGCTGAAATGATTTAATAAAATCTTTCTGTCATGAAGATATATTTTATCGGTACAGGTTCGGCTGTGGCTACGGCAAAAAGAGATAACACCTCGCTCTATTTCGAAACGGATGACTGGAACCTATTAGTCGACTGTCCCGGCAGTATTATCTATAAATTCTCGCTGCTCAATATCGATTACACAAAACTGCAGGGTATACTAATAACGCATAAACATCCCGATCATATGTACGGACTGCCTTCTGTCATCCATGCACTTGATCCATTCAGTATCAGGCTGCCGGTATACGCTTCTCCCAAGATAATACCTGATATAAAAAAACTGCTCGATGTTTTCGATATAGCGGATAAGGCCGATCTCTTAACACTCCGAGATTTTACAAGTAAAAATCCTGCTATAGAGACATTTTCCACTAAACATACGCCAGAATCCGTTGGTATAATGATAATGGAGAACGGAAAAAAGACAGTCTACACATCCGATACCGGCCCTATACCTGAATTCAAGGATATCGCTATAGGGAGCAATTATCTTATTCATGACTGTTTCGCGCCGGTATCTTATGCCGACAGGATCCCTCAGCTTGAAAAGACTCATACTTCGGCAGAGAAACTTGCAAAAATGGCTGAAACCTGCAAAGTAAAGAACCTCGTGCCGATACATTTTTCGGGTGAACACAAGTTTTCTGTTGATGAGATTAAAGCGGAACTTGAGAAGAATTATTCCGGAAACATCATTATCCCCGAAGACCTTTCTGTTTTAGAAGTGTAGAGGCTTTCGGGATATCATCCGGGCTGTTCAGGTTGACCCTTTTACTGTTGTCTACAATATAGCCGATATCTTCACCCGATGATATGGCGTTGTTTATCGCATTAGCTATTTCATACTCCCCTGTAAGCGATCTTTTCTGGTCTTTAAGGTATTTGAAGAATTCCGGGTGGAAAGCATATAACGCACTTATCTTCCACCTGGATATATTCTCTGCAGGTTTCTCATATATAAAATTAATCTTATCTTCTCTTATATCCGCTTCTGCGGTGCCCGGATTTTCAGGATTATCGGTTATTACCGCTACTCCCATATAATCGTTTCTAACAAAAGTCTCGTTCAGTTTTTCAAGATCATAGTTTCCTATATTATCGCAATATGTCATAAAAAATGATTCATTTTCTATATATTTCCCAGCGCATAAAAGAGCGCGGGAAGTACCTTCGGGAACTTTTTGAATAAAATATTCTATCGATATTCCTGCAAAATAACCTGCCAGGATATTTTTTATTGACACATCGCTTTCTTTGATGACAATGGCAAGTTTCTTTATTCCGTAGTTGATAAAATTCATTATCGGATATGTTATCATCGGACGGTCATTAAGAGGTATCAACGGCTTGGGAGTATCAGGATATTTCTCGTAAAACCTTTTACCGCAGCCGGCTGCAAGGATTATAGCTCTATCGATTCTTTCCACAGGGCCTTAGCGTTTCTTCTTACTCCAGACGCCTTCGATTTTTTCACCGCATGACATGCAGGTACCGGCAGTTATATAGTTTTTGTCTATATGGTAACCGGTCCTGATAATCAGCTCTTTACCGCATGAAGGACAGCTTGTTATCGTACTGTCAGGAGTATTTCCTTTATAGATATATTTTAATCCGGCTTTCTGCCCTGCATTTACCGCCCTTTCGAGCGCGTCAAGCGGCGTTGCCGGCGTATTGGGGAACTTATAGTTAGGAAAAAACCTTGATATATGCCAGGGTATACCCGGATCGACATCCGCGATAAACCCGGCGATCCGGGATAATTCTTCTTCGGAATCGTTCAACTCCGGAATAATGAGTGTAGTTATCTCTACCCATATCCCGAGTTCTTTCATTTTCCTTATGGTATCGAGGACGGGTTCGAGCCTGCCGCCGGCTACTTTGCGGTACATTTCGTCATTAAAAAATTTCAGGTCTACATTAGCGGCATCAAGATACGGCGCTATAGCTTCAAGAGCTTCTCCTGACATGAAACCGTTTGTCACGAATATGTTTTTCAGGCCTTCAGCCGAAGCCAGTTTGGCAGTATCCAGAGCGTATTCAAAAAATACTGTCGGTTCAGTATAAGTATACGAGATACTCGAAGCTTCCATTGAGCGGGCATTGAAAACTACCTGGTCAGGCATAAGTTCTATCGATCCCCGGTCTGAGGCGGATATCTTATCCGCCTGGGATATCTGCCAGTTCTGGCAGAAAACACAGGTAAAATTACATCCTACGGTAGCTATTGAATAGGTGGTTGTTCCAGGCAGGAAATGATAGAGAGGTTTTTTTTCAATGGGATCACATCCGGCGGCAACAGCCCTGCCGTATACGGTCGTATAGAGTATTCCTGCTCCTGTTCCCGTATTTGTTCTCGTAAAATTTTTCCTTACCGAACAGCGGCCTGACTGCCCCGGGATGATCAGGCAACGATGCGCACAAAGATTGCATCGGACCCTTTCGTTAGTAAGTTTATCATAAAAAAGGGCCTCTTTCTCCATACGAAATTATTCTTCTACTGCTATTATAGCTATAACAGGACAACTCTCTATAGTCTCTTTTATATTATCTATCCTGTCTGCCGGCACATTATCCATTTTTACGACAGCTACATTTTCCGCCATTTCGAACATTTCCGGTGATAATTGGACACAGAGCCCGCATCCTATACAGCCTTCGGTATCGATTCTCAGCCTCATTTTTTACTCCTTTCACTCTTTTATGTCGGAACGATAAAAGAATATTGCTATTTGATAAAATAATCTTTATTTATATAATTAATTTATTACATTTTTATTAATATGTGTCAATATAACAGTCAATAAATGAAAGAATATTCCGGCTTATCAATTATAATCCCCACACTAAACGAGAGGGAGAACCTCGAAATTCTCCTTGAAATCCTTTCTCGTAAATATCCCGGGGCGCATATATATATAGCCGATGACGGATCTACTGACGGTTCAGCAGAATTTGTCAATGATAAGGCATCGTCCGAATCCGTTACACCGATATGTTTCCTCGACAGAAAAAACAATATTTTCTATACGAATAACCGGGATTTTGACAGGGAAAAATATAAAGCTGACCTGCTTAACCTGAGAGCCATTCCAGGACTGACTTCTTCCGTACTGGATACCCTCTCACTTATAAGAACCGATAAATTCGCTGTTATTGACGCTGATATGCAGCATCCGCCCGATATTATAGGCGAGATGTATGACAGACTCGATAACGCCGATCTTGTATGTGCTTACAGGACAAAACTCGAAGGCTTCCCTTTTTACAGGAAACTCATGACAAAAACCGGTACAATGCTGTCGAATTCTGTCCTCCCGGCGCATTCAAGAGTGAAAGACCCTTTAAGCGGAGCGTTTGCCGGTAATATAAAAGTACTCGGTGATTATCTTTCACAATCAGAGAAATTCCGGCCGGAAGGTTTCAAGATACTGTTTGACCTGTTGAAGATCATTCCGCCTGAGGTAAGGATAGCCGCAACAGGATACGAGTTCAAGATGCGGTCAATGGGCAGATCCAAGATAGGGTACAAACATATGTGGTCTTTCTTCTCATCTATATTTGACCGGAAAACAAAAAAATTCTATACAGGCATACTTCTCATGATGACTGTAATTACTGCCGGATCGGTACTTATAGCTTTTTACGGTGATATCGGCATATCCGGGAAACTCAGCGCATTTGCAGCCAGCCGGCCGGGATTCCTTAAATTCTCGAAATTCGTAACGGATACCGGAAACCCTTTCTATTATGCGCTTTTCACCGCACTCCTTGCCTGGGGAATAATAAAGAAAAGGAAAGATATAATAAGGATGGTGATCATCTATATTGTGGTCCAAATCATAGCATCAATGATCATTACCGGCGGATTGAAGATATTAGTGGGAAGACCGAGGCCCGGACACGGATTTGAACACCATTTCATGACATCCAGTTCGCGCTGCAAATCTTTTCCGTCAGGCCATACTACAGACGCCTTCTGTTCTGCCGGGGTGATGTGGCTTTTCTTAAGATCCTGGCTTCTTTCAGGAATCTTTTTTGCGTATTCTCTCTTTATCGGGCTTACCCGCGTTTTCGTCAGATCACACTATCTTCTTGATGTCCTCGCAGGGATGTTTATCGGGTTCCTGACCGGCCTGATACTGATGAGAAAAAATAGTTCTAAATAAATAAGCTAATTCACCGGGTATGGTTTCCGGAAATTCCTGCACTTGTATACATAGATGTTTTTTACAAGTTTTTTATTACGCATAACCGGAATAGTCTCAGCAAGTTCTATTGAATCGAAATAACCGCTGTATCTTTGTGAAGGATCAAGAAAGAATTTGCTGGTACATATAAACAGCCCGTCTTTCCCTATCTCTTTTTCCTGGTCCTGCCATATACTGAAACCTCTTGCATCGCCTATGGATGAGAGACACATAACAGGATACCGGCCCCTGACGGCAAAAGCTATCTGACCGCCTACATACCATTTATGGGTAAACAGAAATATATCACTTTCCCGGTAACCGGCTTCTTTAAGATGTTTCTCTAAAAAATTCCAGCCGATGATGTCTATGGAAATATCTTTTACAGGGCTTTTCTTTTCTATACCCGATTCCGGTAACTCCCTGTTGAAGATTATTCCGGTATATATCTGAAGCAGAGCTGCCGTAATCAGAAGAATGACAATAAAGGAATGGCCGATGGCATAGAGATTGAACAGCGGTTTTTTCTTCTCTTTCAGACTTTCGTAAAATTTTCCCGCAGCCAGCGTCAGGGAGATATACCCGATGACCGGCCAGTGCGGCAAAACGCGCTTAAACAAAGACGCTGCCATAAAGACAGTAACAGGTAATGCGCCGTAACAGAAAAGGAACCGTTCATACCGGGAATTATTTTTAAAAATAAGAATAACGCTCTTTATCCCGTAATAGATGCACGGTATAAAAACAAACGGCAGGATATACCCCATCTGCCCGAAAAACGACTGGTAAAAATACCTTAATTTTATTCCGCCCATGCCGACCCTTTTCCCCTGGAACAGGAAAGAAACAAACCCGTGACTGTAATTCCATGCAAGTACGGGAGAAAACGTTATGACTGCTGCAAGAAGAGCCAGGTACGGGCCGGGAGTTAAAAAGAGCTTTCTATGATCTTTATCAAGTATTATAAAAATGAAACCACTTATAAAAAGGAAAGCGGCGGTATATTTTGATAACATCCCGAATCCTGCAACCACACCAAGAATAATCCAGTTGAGATGAGTGGGAGCTTCCAGCGTTTTTAATGTCAGGTATAATCCCAGCACCCAGAAAAAGATCAGTCCGGCATCAGGTAAAAGCATCGTACCCGACAAAAAGAACATAGGGACAACCATAAAAAGAGATACCGCCATAACAGCTTCAGATTTTTTAAGTAAAAGTTTTGCCGTAAGGAAGAATATATATACGGCTATACTGAAAAGGATTATAGGCAGCAGTCTTAAAGTCAAAGGTGAGACTATGCCGGTTATGCCGGGGATCAATCCTCCCAGAAGAGCCACAAATGGAGGATGGTCAAAATAGCTCGTATCGGGATGGAGTGAATAGACATAGTAGTATGCCTCGTCCGCTCCCGGCCCCATTAGCAGAGCTACTGCAAGCCTTATTATGAGCATGACAATAAACAGTATTACCAGTTGTTTTATCTGTTTATATGTATTCATTTCAATGAATATTATTAAATTTATGCAGGTAAATGCAACTCTGTTTTAGTAAATATCTAAGAAAATGTAAAAAAAGGGTTTCCTTTATTTTTAAGGGAGATATAATTGAAAGTTGTGTATGAGTTGATTTAGAAAGATAAGCGGCGTATACTCCAATTGGAATAATAAAGGAGGTATACGCCATGAGAAAGAGTACAAAAAAAGACGTTGGTATTTCAATGGGAATGACGCTGGAAGAAGTATTGAGGCATGGAGCCAGAACGCTGTTGCAGGAAATGGCCATAGCGGAAGTGGAAGATTTTATCGCTAATTATAAACATCTAAAAGATGATGCCGGTTATCAGCGAATTGTTCGTAATGGTTACCATAATCCAAGAGAAATCCTATGGGGCGGCGGCAAAGTAGAAGTTGAAGTACCGCGAGCCAGAGATCGCAAGAAAGAAATAGTATATAAGAGCAAATTAATACCCCGCTATCTCAGGCGGGCGAAATCTTTCAGCGAGTTTATTCCGTATCTGTATTTAAGAGGCATATCTACCGGAGATTTCAGTGATGTTTTATCAGAATTGCTTGGAGAGGAAGCCAGTCTGTCAGCCGGAACAGTAGTTCGGCTAAAAGAGAAATGGATGAAAGAATACGAAGAATGGAATAAACGGGACTTATCGCAGAAGAGTTATGTTTACTGGTGGGCGGATGGGGTCTATTTTAATGTCCGCTTAGAAGATGCCCGCTGCTGCATGCTTATTAATAATCGGAGCTCTTGAAGACGGCACAAAGGAGCTTATAGCAGTCCATGCCGGTTATAGGGAAAGCGAACTGTCCTGGCGGGAGATAATGGTGAATTTGAAGAACCAGGGCCTGAATGTTGGGCCAAAGCTTGCCATAGGAGACGGCGCTCTGGGTTTCTGGTCAGCGCTGAGAAAAGAATTCCCGGAAACAAGGGAGCAGCGTTGCTGGGTACATCTGACGGCAAATGTGCTGGATAAAATGCCGAAATCCGTTCAGAAGAATGCCAAGCAGATGATTTATGACATATATCTTGCACCGACAAAAGAAGAAGCAGAAAAAGCTTTTAAAGCCTTTGTCGATCTGTATCAGGCCAAATATCCGAAAGCGGTAGCGTGCCTTATAAAAT
>JBDRKX010000110.1:0-12997 GCA_043813605.1 Elusimicrobiota bacterium
GTCTACAAGAGTTTTCGCGGAATAACCTACAGATACAACCCCAAAACCGGTAAAATCTCCGCCAAATAACTCTATTTCGTTGTCAAAGATCAGAATTTATCCGTTTGTCTCCAAACTTTGAAATTCCGTTACAATAAATTACCTTTATAAACTTATCCATTAGGAGACATCTTCTTTTTATGTCTGAGCGCGCATAACAACTCATATGTCTTCACTTTTAACTCTTACTACAGACATATCTATGTTTATATTTTCTAGTGACATTTTTCTGTGATATTTTACTATAGAAATTTTGTAAGATTTTTTTCCGGCCGACATCTAATTAGATGGAAGGTTTAAATGATGAAAAAGAGAACAGAAAAAAAGGAGGAAAGACGATGAAAAGAACGGGATTATTTTTAATTGTTCTGGCACTTTGCGGTTTTACAGGCGGTTCCCTGGCGGTTGCGGGAGACTTCTCTGAAGAGAGAAACGAATACCGTGAAGAGATCAACGAGACCACTGGCAATGAGAACAGGCAGACAGAAGACACCGGAGAATCAATAGGTGAAGATTCTGAAGAAGGCAAGACACTTACTGATGTCAACGGCTACAGGGTAAGGGTTGAAAAATACTTTTCCCGGCCGGCCGACAACCAGGTAAAGACCACCATACTCAATACGCGTGAGGAGCTTGATAATCGTGTTGACCGGAGTGTATGGACGGGAACCTTCAACCAGGATCTTCCCGAAGACCTCAGGGGCATAGCGCGTACTATGTGGGGATCTACCCGCAGAAGGCCCGGAAAACCCGACTATTACCTGACAAATACCGAGAGGATATCAACATGCGGTGAGAATTCCCTGGAAGTCACACGTGACGACGGCTGGCTCTTTAAAAGAGCGGACATAGGAGAAGGTCTCTATATAGTACTATTCAATGAAGAAAAATTATCCGCAAACGATATGGAGAAACTGCAGCATATAAGATACGCATATGATAAGGACAGCAATATCCCGGGAGTGATCGAACGCTACTTTCCGAACGAAGACAGTATTCTTACTTCCGTATGGGTAGACCCGAGCGTCCGTCCTGATTATGAGATCAGCATAGGCGGCAGTGAACTTTACGATAAAGTAAAATTAACGTTTGCTGACGGGACCTTCCTGACAAAATCCCGTTATGTTATAAACGATGAAGGCGATATACTTGCGCGGGGAACACGGCGCGGAACAGGTAACCTGGAAGTGATATGTGAAGCTACCGAATTCAACGGAGAGACAATCGACATAGTTGTAACTCCGGGACCGGGGCAGGAAGAAGACTTAGATATCGAGAACTGACAGTCAGTACCATCTGCTGCTGATCATATATAACAGGGGATAAGGCATGAAAGCCTTATCCCCCTTCTTTTATTAGTTAATATCTTTATAATGAACGGCTGAAAAGATACTTTACATTTATTTGTTTTTAATATAAATTATTATCAAAATAGACTGGGAAAAGGAGTTTATCAATGAAAAAAACGAGACAATTTCTGCTGATAATACTTTTAACTATTGTATTATTCCCTGCAGAGATCCCGGCCGGAGTAAGGATCCTCCCCCTGCTTAATATGGATATATCCGGAGGCAACTCCTTTTTTGAAGGAGAAGCCAGTTCATTTGCCGGTAATCTGCACATGGACTTCGTTCCGGTGATCCGTTTCAATCAACGCACTTCCCTGCTTCCTAAATATACCGGCATATATACCGGAACATCTGTAGCTATGGACATAGAAGACGAAGATTATCTTTACCAGCAGTCACAGGATCATTCAGGTTCACTTAAACTGATACACAAGCTCTCTGACAGATTGAAGCTGAAGCTTTCCGGCGGATATATAACCGAACTGCTCAGAGAGACAAAAGATGAATCATGGGGAGAAGGACTGTATGATTATGACAGTACTTACGGTGAGTTGGAGTTTGAAGAACGGTTTCAGACCAGCCTGCCTTTCATAATAAAAGCAGGGTACAGGTATTATACTATGCGGTTTCCAAACTACGAATCACTGGCAAGCGAAGAAGATATGGAACTTATCGGTAAGAATATATTTGATACGGATAACAGCAGTTTCTTCCTGAAAAGCGATATCTTTCTTCCGCTTGATGTTCATAACCGCTGGGAATACAGTTATAACCGTTCCAAATACCTTGATCAGAAACTGGTCACTGATGCAGGAGACTATTCAGAAGAAAAGAGACTGAACCAGACGCATAAACTCAAATGCACCCTATATTATACTCTTCCTGAAAGCAATTCATGGAGGGCAAGGCGCGCAGGACACAAGACATACCTCAGGCTGTTTCTAAGCTGGAAACAGCGTATCTCCAATCAGAACCATTTCAATACCGATGTCCTTACTTTTATCTCTGATTATTACAGTTACACAAAACTCGGGATCGGACCTTCTGTTACTGTTAAATTTGTTCCAAGCAACATAAAATTCTATCTCGGCTACGAATATTCCCGTAAACAGTATAAAGAACGGCCGGTGCAGGACGAAGACGGTTATTATGAAGACGATAAATTCTTTTCTGACACCAGCATAATCAGCCTTGGAATATACTATCCGCTGACAAAAAGCCTGACTCTTAATCTATCGGGTAACTACAGTGACGTCAGGTCAAATACCGAATACGAAGCTTATTATTCATATAACTATTCTTCTGCCAACTATCTTCTGGGGGTGTCCTATGAATATTAAGAGATTCTTTTTCATTACATGCATAATCCTGGCGGCAATACATCCGCTTCTTGTTGCCGAAGATATCATAACCATAGTCAAACCTGATTTCACGACCACCGACAGGAATATGATAACTATAGAAGGAAAAACCGAACTGCCGTTTGTGAAAAACCTGGACTTGACTGTGGAACCTTTTCTTTCCAAACAGGACAGGACCGCCTATGCAGGATCCATAAGTGTAATTGACGGCTATTTCAAGGAAAAAGTGAGACTCCAGCCGGGACTCAACCTTATTAAAGTCGCATCCATCAGCGGCAAACATAGAGTCGTCAGGCCGGTATTTCTTATATCTCCCGAAGAACCTTCTCTTTCAAAATCCCTGAAAAGCTGGAGCTCCGAATCACCTGTTATTTTCATATATCCCCGCGAACTGATCCTCAACAACCCTGAAATAACTGTTAAGGGAGTAGTCTCTGATCCATCCCTGGCAAGCATAGAAGCTGTTATACTGGATACAATTGATTTCCTTGGTGAACCTCAGCCTTCCGGCAGTAATATTATCGATTACCGGAAAGTCGACATCAAAGACATGCAGTTCTCTTTTCCGGCCGTGCTCAGGGACGGTTTAAATATAATCGTAGCCAAACCTTCTAATACCGGTGTCACTGAACCGGGTATCCAGATCAAAACTGTGATATATGAAAAAACGAGCAGCGTTATTTCGCTCAATGATCCGGTAATATCAGACGGGAAACTGCAGATATCCGGTAAATCCGGACCGCCGGTACAGAAAGGCCTTAAGTTAACCATTGATGCGCTTGTCGAAGAAAACGATCAACCCGGCAGAATAATTCTTAAACGGATAGAATCGCAGGACATCATTACGGATAATGACGGTACTTTTTTATTAACAGCGGACATATCCGGCAGCGGATATACAATCAAGTCACCACCGCTGGTCACAGTCGGCACGAAAAAATCGGCTGCTACGAAAACGATCATAAAGTGGCAGTAGCCGGGCTGGGACAGATCCTCCATGCCTAGTACTGACAGGAAAATACCTCCTTTCGAAAACATATACCTTGAGTACAGGGAACGGATATTCGCCCTTTCATACCGAATACTCGGCAGTCAGCAGGAAGCTGAAGACATAACCCAGGAGGTCTTTCTACTGGCATACAGAAAGTATTCTTCATTCCGTCATGAATCAAGTGTTTATTCATGGCTCTACAAGATAGGTATGAACCGCTGCCTGGAAAAGATAAGAAGCCGCAGAAGACGGCAAAGATGGTCGTCGGGAAAACTGCTCTCAATAGACAGCAGTATACCCGGTAAAGAAGGTACCCTGATGTCTCAGCAGCTGCCGGACGAAGACCTCGCCGATCCCCTGGACAGGATCAGTGAAGACCAGACGCGCGATAAAATCACTTTTGCAATAGAATCCCTTTCTGAGAAATACAGACGCATTATAATATTACGGGAAATAGAGAATATGTCTTATGATGAAATATCTTCGATACTCGGTATCTCGATAGATGCAATAGGTGTACAACTGATACGTGCACGCAATAAACTCAAGAAACTTCTTAAATCAAGCGATCTTCTTTGAGATGAGTATCTCCTCTACTGGAGATGGTTTGACACCAGGTCAGTAGTATCAGTGTCGGGGCCGAATGTCCTTATACCTATATGCAGTGTTTCACCCGCTTCATTCTGTATATGTGTCACTATACTGTCCGGAAGCTTATGATCCGATGTATAGTCTATATCACAGGATATTACAAGACCATCGGCATTAGACTGCCTATAGACCAGCCTGTTATTTTCATCATACTTTGATGTGTTTTCTTCAATATCAGCATCATCAGAAGAAGAATATTTGCCGGGACTGTCATCTATTCCGGATTTTTCCGGATCTGCAAAAGCTGTTTCCCCTTCAATAGAAGGCATTATGTGAGAAATTACGCGGTTTTCGATATCATGCAGTTTGACCGTATCATCTTCATGCGGGAACGCGGTCATCATATTATATCTGTCAGTTATCACGGTATCTTCAGAGAGTTCGTTTGGTGAATCCGCTACTCCGGTAATATGGCTGTCCTGAATATCCATGTCTTCTGCAGTTTTCGTCGGATCTCCTGACTCGTTATACATCGTTACCCTGCTGCCGATAATGTTCCCGCCGGAATCCCTTACATATACGATCTTACGGCTCAATTCGCGGGAACTGCCCTGATATTCAAAATCCGCAGCCGTGTCACCCTGAGCGTTCTTGATTCTTATTACACGTCCGTCCTTATCATGCTCCCCGCAACCCAGGTATTCGGATGTCTGGGGGTCATAATACATTGTCAGCTGCGATCCTGTAGCCGGATTTGTCACAGTCTTCTGAAGAAGACGGCCTTCGGAATCGGCCACTATTACTTCGTCTTTATAGAAATAGACCGTGTCACCAGTCTTGTTATTTATTATTGAAGACACCTGATCGTTACCGTTCTGGTAATTGTAAGTAAAAGTGACCCTTTCCCCTTCTACGTTCTTTTCCACTTTTGTTATACGGCCGTCCGTATCAAAATATGTAACATCCCCGGATACCGGATCTATGCTCATCTGCTGGCGCTCCATGTCCGCAGAATCGATAGAAGATTCAGGTAGACTCTTCTTACTGAAATCCACACCGGATACTTTGCTGCCCTGGTATTCAATATTGTAATTCCCGATCACTTCTTCACTGTTAATACTGAAAATATTGCCCAAGTTATCCATTTCAGCAAAAACATCCCCGTCCATATCGGAAATATTGCCTTTATTATCGCATTGCGCAATTACATGTTTACCTGCAAACACGTTTCCCTTACTGTCTACATTGAATACCAGTCCGCCTATATTAAGAGTCTTGACCACTATCGCATCCTGTGATACCGGCTCAGGAGACACAGGCGATGCATTCGCGGACTCATTCTTGTCTATACTGTCCGTATCCGCCCTGTATGAACCCACATTGATGCCGTCAGCCATAATATTTCCATTTCCGTCACTGAAGCCGATCTTGTGCCCGTCAGTATCAATGACATTTCCCCCACTGTCATAAACGGCAACTACTTCTCCTGTTGTATCAGTGATCTTTCCACCGCCTCTGGGTGTAAACAGTTCTGCTGTGAAAGCTCTGTCTTCCAATCTCGGTAAGTCTATAGGATGGATTACTTCCGCAATAAGCGGCCTGTACGCATATACATACGGAGTCAGACAGAAGAAGGCAAAGAATTGTAATGAAACCAGTGAAATCAAGCATCTTTTCACCAGAAATCCCGGGTATTTTTTAGTATAAATCTTCATGATTTCTATAATAATGTACCGAATATTTGTGAAATAATCATGACCCCTATGTGAAATATAAGTAAAATATTTTATATTTTGCCGACAATAGCGTGAATTATATGTAAAAAACATACCATAATTACGGAATGTTCACAGAAATATTACCGATAGAATGTAAATCTGCACTTCTATATAGTGAAGGTCTTTCTATAAATATACCCTGTTTTCCGGGTTTTTCCGGGGTCTGCCTGTTGCGGGGCATATGACTTGCTAATAATTCCTGTCAGGCGTCATTGTTATAGCATTGATAATTTAGTATAATTGTTTTTCAAGTTCATATTTTCATCATCTAATGAATTTACTTAAATATATTAAGCCGGCTCTCATAAACAGGACCCTATTACTTACGCTCTTATCAGCCTCACTCTGTATCCTTTTCTGGCGGGTAACGGGGCTACTACTGCCATTTGCTTTTATACCGTTTTTCTATTTGCTTTACGAAGAAAAAAATCTATCTAAAGCTTTTTTATCCAGCCTTATATTCTCCCTTTTCTCGCTTGTCCTCTTCAACTGGGTCTGGGGATACAAACCCGCTATCTATGTTTTGACCGCTATTATCAATCTTACATTCTTCTCTGTTTTCGGCCTTCTATCTGTTTATCTCCTCAATAAGATATCTTCCCTTAAATACTTTATATTTCCGGCAGTATGGGTATTTATCATGGCTTTTATGTCTATCCTTTACCACGGAGACTTTTTAATGGAATACTCTATAGCTCTGCCTGTACCGCAGTTGCTTTTTTCCATAATCGGGGCACGCGGTATGACATTCCTGTTTATTCTCATCAACTCCTTATTTGCATATTCCCTGCATAAAAAATCGCGAAAAATATTCCTCATCACAGCTGCCATACTCATCGGGATCATACTGCTTTCCCCTGTGCATCTTGTACGCTTGAAAAGACAAGAATCTATACAGGTGGCAGCCGTTCAGGGAAACTTTCCAGAGACATGGAGCTGGCGGAAAAAATTCGTCAATGAGATCATAGGAACTTACACAGAACTTTCAAAGAGCGCAAGACAAAATGATATTATTATCTGGCCCGAATACGCTATTCCCGTCGATTTCATTAATTACAGGGCAAATATACGGAAAAGCATACAGAGCCTTGCTAAAGAACTCGGTTCATACCTTGTCACAGGTTCGGTAGACTATAATGCGGCAACTGACGATCATGAAGATATAGCACTTGTATTTTCACCCGACGGCGCTCTTTCCGGAAGATACTCTTCTGTCTCGCCTTTTTATTTTAATGAGCACACAAAAGCTTCAAAGTCCAGTCCATTGCCCGTTTCTATCAACAGGCATAAAGTAGCTATTTTAATATGCGCCGAGGAACTGCGGCCTGACCTGGTAAGACGATATTGTAACAGAAGCGCCGAATACATCATATCCCTGGTAAATAACCAGAATATGGCATGGGGGATGATACAAACAAGCATGTTCTCGCGTGTCCGCGCTATGGAATCATTCAGGTATGTGATCAGGGCAAGCAATAACGGCATAACCCAGATAGTAGATCCGTATGGCCGGAGAGATGCAGTTGAATCCCACAAACGCAGGATCCTTGAAGGAACGGTCATTCCCCTCAGTCACCGAACATTCTATACTATATTCGGCAACCTCCTGCTCAACCTTTTTATAACAGTCCTTTGTATAACATGGCTATTACCATATCTTAAAAAAATCAGGGGAGAATAGTCTTCAGCCGGAGATGCCTTTTAAGAATCAGGTTTTCCCCGCTATCTCTTTGTAGATGGATTCAAGCCGGAGGGCATTACTGCGCCATAAAAATTTTTCTTTTACATGCCGGCTGCAGATTGCGCCTTTATTCTTTTTTGCTTCTGATTCTATCTCGCTTACAATTGTATCAGCCAGTTCTTCCGGTGAATCAGGCCCCACAAGAGCGCCTACTTCTTCATTTATAAAATCAACCAGTCCGCCGTCATCGGTACCCACAACAGGCGTACCGCAGGCCAGCGCTTCCACAGCGACCAGCCCGAAAGGTTCCCGGCGCGAAGGGACAACCGCAAGGTCAGCGGCATTATATATATCTGACACGGTTTCCTGCGGCTGCTGACCGAGAAAGTGGACATTATTCAGTCCGAGTTCAAGCGCAAGTGCCTGCATATCTTCCATGAGCTCACCCTGCCCTATTACCAGAGTACCGGCTGAATCAAGTTTTTTTTCATACAAAGCAGCGGCTCTCAATAATGTGTCTACGCCCTTGAACCAGGTCATTTTCCCGACAAAAACGATCAGATTACCGTATTCAGGCACACTGAATTCCGACAACAGTCTCTTCCTGTCAACAGGATGCATATTGAATACCCCGTCATTTAATCCGTTATATATCAATTCTGTCTTTTCAGCCGGAGGACCGAAAACTTCTATGACTTCCTCCTGTATGTGACGTGATATTGCAATTATCCTATCCGCTTTTTCAAAAGCGGCAAGCGCCATATTCCTGTACCTCGGGTCCTTTTTGAAACCCATCAGATCAGTACCATGACATGTTATTACATACGGGATACCGGTACCGGCAGCACAGTATGGCGCAACCCATATATGCCCGCAGTGAATAATATCAGCATCTATCTCATTTGCGCCCTCTTTTATTTTGTTCCGGTAAATATCAACATAATTTTTGATCTGGGCATCGGAAAGACTGTAAAATGTATTACTGCTCACCGGATGGGTCGTAAAACAGGGAAAGTTAAAATCAAGTTCACTGCCGTTATCTCTATTGTCATCCTTGAAAATAAGCGCTTTTGTTGTAAAAGGGTAACCTGCAGGCTCCGCGTGTTCCGGGGTTATGGTCATCACGCAATGGCCCATTTCTGTCAGCTCACGGGCTATGTTCTGCATATAGATTCCGCTGCCGGAACCTTCCAGAGGAAAATGATTTACAAGGAGGATGTTCACACCTTTTTTCTGTCTTTATCTATCCTCAGGATGAAGGGTTCAATATGTTTCCGGAATATACTGTCCCATCTGTACTTTCTGAAAATGTTTCTTCTGAAACGGAAACCGTGATAATCAGAAAGAAAATCGATGACCTTTTTCGCCATCCTCCGGGGTTTCCCCTTTGGATTTATATAAAGTATTTCATAACCTGCGAAATCCGTCAAAGGCGGGATCTTGGAGCATATTATAGGTGTTTTAAAAACCGAAGCTTCCAGCACAGGCAGACCGAACCCTTCTTCATAGCTGGCAAACAGCAGCACATCACTCATTATGTACAGGTCCCTTATCATCTTGTCCGACACATTTATCTTCCTGCCTTGCCTGTCCCTGTATTCATGGAGAAATATTACAACATCTTCAAGATTATGCGCAGCAATCAATTCTTTTATCTTTGTATAGTAAGATTCTCTTCTGCCCATATGCCTTGACGGGCGGCCGCTAACAACAAGTTTTGTCAGAACCCCCAGCCTGTTCATCTCTTCAGTCAGCCTGATACCCAGCTCTATGTTCTTTTTATGCACTATCCTGGCCGGTATGAATATAACCGCATCCTGTTCATAAAGATTATTGGCTTCCCAGATTATCTCCGTTCCCTTTTCCATACCTACAAGTTTGGGGATATCGATTCCGTTGGGTATAACGGCTACTTCTTTCTCCGGAATATTATACATTTCGGATACATCCGCCTGTCTTTTCGGTGAAACAGCAACATTCACTATGTTCGTGTTATGCTTAGTTACGAATTTGTAGGGAAACTCGTCTTTCCGGTCATACCAGTACGGTTGCCTGTAATCCATGTAACTGGCATCATGTACCCAGTTAACAAATGTCTTTGAACCGGCGTATTTATCCGCAAGCCTGTGTATGGCAGCAGCCAGTGGAAAATTCAGATCCTTGACCAGTACATTATGCATAAGGCATATATCGATCCTGCCGAGCACTCTGTCAAGTTTTTTAAATATCCTGTCACTGTATTCAGAAAACACATCGCTCACGTCACGGCCTTTTTCGAGTCTTTCATTTATATTCTGATTTATACTGAACTGTGAATTTATCTCCTTTATCCTCTTAATATCATAGAATCCGGATCTGTATTTCCTCCCACCGCGTGCAACTATCAAAGTAGTCCTGTATCCGTTATCAGAAAACATCCTGCACATTTTTTCTATTACAGCTTCCACACTGCCGAGAACAGGCGGAGCACTGTAATGGATAATCCCTATTGCTGGTTTTTTCATCAATATATTACTCCTTTGAAGAGTAAAATAGTATCTGGATTTTCAGCCTTTTACTATTTTTTGTATAAAAAATTATCACTTTAATACTTAGATCCTACAGCCAGCGGCGTATCCAGGAACGCAACCCGCTGCCTGCCGGTTTAACTATAATTACCGGTTTTTTACACCTTCTGGCAACATTACGCGAAACAGAATCCCTTGTAAACTGGTACAGTAAAGGCACACTTGTCGGGCTCATGATAACTACATCATGTAAATCTGCCTCATTGAGTATTGCTGACGTGACCTTCCGTGCTTCGACCTGTTTTGCATTTATGCGGTCATAAGAGATCTCATCCAGGTTCCTGTATGCCTCCGGTATGCCATCCCCGGTCAGCTTCACATTTTCATTTGTAACCATGAGAGCCGTGATCATACCGTCATCCTTTTCCGCCAGTATTGTCGCTATCCTCAGGGCAAATACGCCGTTCGAACCGCCGTCAAGAGGAACCAGTATCTTCTCGAATTTGCGGTTACCGCAGTCCTTGAGTATGACCACGTTGCAAAAAGCCCTTTCGATAATATAATCCACTATACTCCCGAGACTGAATATATGATTCCTGGGACGGCCGTGCCAACCCATTATCAGAAGATCTATCTTTTTCTCTTTCAGCGCTGATAGTATTCCCCGGCCGATATTGCGGCAATACCGTATCGTAGTTGTTATCGGAAATTTCATAAAAAGGTACAACATCGCTTCGGTTATTCCTTCCTTACCTTCCATCATGAACTTTTCGGCATCACTCAAAGGCACCTGTTCAGGTACCGGGACCATATGGAGCAGGTTAATACTGGCATTCTTTGCCTCGCTTATATAATATGTAGTGCGGATTATAGAGAGCGCATTATCAGGATTGGCTACTGCAACCATAATACGGTACTGCGTATTCTCCGGCGCGCTTTCTTCTTCGATCACCTGTACTTCATCCGGAGTAGCTATAGCATGTGATTTTGAATAAAGAAAATAAATCGCGATTCCTCCTGCTATCCACAAAGGAGCAACTATCCACGCTATTAGACTCATATGAATAAGCCACACGGCGAGTAACACCTGGCAGACTACGGCAATAACAGGCGGCCACGGAAAAAACGGCATTATAAAACCATAATCAAGTTCATCGCCCATATTGAGCCGTATCTTAATGACACTGATATTTACAAGAAAAAACAAAAATAAAAACATTATACTTGCGCTGGAAGCCACATCCTTTGTCGGAAGGAGCACTGCTACAGTTATTACAATGACCCCTGTGAACAGAAGCGCCACCCATGGTGTTTTCTGTTTACGGGAGATAGTGGAAAAAAAACCCGGCAGCAGCCGGTCACGGCCGAGTGCATAAGCTGCACGCGTCGCCGAGAATATTGTAGCATTCAATGCAGATACAGACGCAAAGATAACAGCCAGCGTGAGTAAAAGGTTACCGAAAGGCATAAGGCGCGAAACAGCTTCTCCAAATCCTCTTTCCTTAAAACTGCCTATCCATTGCCACGGTGCACCGGTCACACCGGGGGAACCCGCTTTTACCGCTACTATAGCCGCAAATGCAACGGCGACATATGTAAATGTTACTATGCAAATACAGTAGATCATCGCTTTCGGAAGATTACTCTTAGGATCGATTGCTTCATCTCCGGTCTGAGCTATAACTTCGAATCCTTCAAAAGCCACATAAGTAAATCCCATAGTTACCAGCAGTTTTGCCCAGCCGTATGGCATATACGGTGAAAAATTGTTTAATCTTGACGGATCTTTAATTACGATAACTATCCCAGCAAATCCAATAAATATAAGGAAGACCGTCTGCCCCAGCGTAAAAAACACACCTGCTTTTCCCGTTTCAGAAACACCTTTATAGTTTATGCGGAGAAAGAACACACTAATGATAAGAGCTACAATCTTTTCCGCCGTATATATCGAAACAGGTAACCAGCCGAGTAATCCCAATCCTTCAAAATACCGTACGGTATAGATAGCAAATGTAACAGCATAAAGACTGCCTGCCACGCTGGAAGCGAACCATTCCATCCAGCCGGCGGTAAAACTCGGGCCGCGCCCGAAAGCCAGCCGTGCAAAGTTATACGCACCACCCGCCTGAGGTACGGCCGAACTGAGCTCAGCGTATGAAAGCGCTGTCAACAGTGCGATCACTCCATTCAGCGCGAAAGTCATGAGCATCCCGCCCGGACCGGCAATATATATAGAATTACCTATTCCGAGAAATACCCCCGCACCGATCATCATCCCCAGACCCATCATAGTTATATGGAACAGGGAAAGCTCGCGGGAAAGTTCGGATGATATGTGTTCTTTACTTTCTTTCACTGATCTTCCTTACGATCTCTCTTGCCGAGTGCAGCCTTTTCTTATGTATGAAATCTATCGTCCGCGTTGCCCAGATAGATACAAGAAGGATAAAGCCCAACGCAAAAATAACTATTACTGTTCCTATTGCAGCATCGATCAATTTATAAACCTCTCTCTGACTTGATTTAACCCTACAGAATAAAAAAAATTATAATATTATTTTTGCTGGATGTCTAATATGGTAATGGTAAAAATGTATTCCGGTGGACAGATAATGCAGGTCAGCTTATCTGAATATTGTTAGGGATTGCAGTAGCAATACCCGGAGTTATATTACTCAGGATTCAGGATCGCTTTTA
>JBDRKX010000111.1:0-32718 GCA_043813605.1 Elusimicrobiota bacterium
CTGTAACCCGCCAGCTTCCGGCTCACGTAATTATTCATCGTAATAACGTCATCAAGCGACGCGTCTACATACAGGTCGAACCACAACGCGTGCGACAGTATCTCGCGCCCGCTCAGTTCCGCCGTGATATGCGCCGACAGCTCTTCTCCCGTCAACTGCCTGCCGCCAACCTCGTATTTCTCGAATCCGGAGATTATACGCAGCACACGCTCCGCTAATACCGGGCTCTCTTCGGCAAGAGCTGCCGCCTTGAGCGCTATCTTCGCGTCAAGCGTCAGCACATCCGTTCCGCTCCCGTAAGATGTCATCTCGCCCACCTCTATTGAACTCACACCGGCATAGACCGACAGCTGTTCAAGCACTCTCTCTCCCATCCGAGGTTCGGCCTCCGCTATGCGTACAAGGCCTGTCACGCTCATGAGACGCCTGACAGTTCCGGTTACCGGATCCATCAGCATAGACTGGATACCGTCCGCCAGACTCCGGCTGTCCTTCGCGCCGTCTACCAACAGCCCCTCGCTCGCCAGGTCCATCCAGCCGGGATTCACGCTATTGGCAAACATTATCATAGTCAGGACTTCAGCATGAGAACGTGCAATAATATCTATAATATTAATATTCAATTTCTTAAAATCATCTGGTGGAATCATAACACCGGAATTCGCACTTTTTATGAGTTTATTGAGATATAATTCGAGGTTGACCGACACATCTTCCGCCGGATCAAACCATTTTATCCATTCATTGCGTACGAATTCGTTCACCTGTTCTTCATTCATTTCTGTTAAAAACGGGTTACTGAGAATACTCTCATCCGCAAGCCCCGCACTCACTGCGGCACGATTGGCAATATTCCTGTTATGCCCGATGATATTGAGTAAATTCAGAATATCCTTATAACCGGCAGTTTCAAGGTTATCTTTCAGTACATAATGGATATTACTGCCGTCATACGGCGGAAGAGATCCGGTATTCTTAGATGCACTTATAGCCATATCCAGGCTCTTTTGTAAAGGATCTATATTTTCTGCAAGATCATAAGGTATGTATAACCTGTTATTTCCCGCACTGAACAATGCTTTATCCTGTTCTATGAGAGTTTCAGCTATAGCCGGATCAGCTACAATGACGCCTTTTTCACTGACCAGTGTTTTTGCCATATTATTGATAAGATCATAATTCTCGATCTCTCCTGCTATCTTTTCATATTCCGCAATATCTTTCGTTTTGTCAATTTCACCAAAGCTAAAAACTACTGTTTTGGATTTTCTGCCCATTTCCAAAATTTTACTGATAATATTTTTTACCCGGCTTTCGGTTTTCCGGGTTGTATGGCCGGCAGTAATTTGAATCTTTTCAATGGCTTTTATTTCGTCTGTATCTACCAGTGGCACACGGGACAATATACTTTTCACTATGGTATCTGCATCCGCTTCCCTGTACTCCGCATCTACAGTGATTATTATCCGGTGACGAAGCACATCAAGGGCAACAGCCTTTATGTCCTGCGGCAGAACATATCCGCGGCCGTGCATGAACGCATTTGCCTTGGCTGCCCATATCAGCGCCTCCACGGCACGCGGTGAAGAACCGGCAAGTATCATGTTCTTTACTTCAGACAGCCCTTCTATCTCTTCGGGATTACGTGTTGCGCGAACTATATCCGTTATGTAATTCTTAAGACTCCGGTTAATATATATGCCGCTTATAACCGACCTTAATTCAAGCAGATGTTTGAGTGTTATTACACCGTTGACCTTTATTATTTCCGCTCCGCCCTCATTTGCCTGCCGGGCAATTGCTATCTCTTCTTCATATGTTGGATAATCGGTAATGATCTTCATCAGGAACCTGTCAAGCTGGGCTTCAGGCAGTGGATTAGTACCTTCCTGTTCCACAGGATTCTGTGTTGCCAGAACAGTGAAAAGGTCATGAAGCTTATATGTATTTTTGTCTATTGTCACCTGCATTTCCTGCATAGCTTCCAGGAGAGCACTCTGTGTTTTCGGTTTGGCGCGGTTTATCTCGTCAACAAGCACAAGAACCGCAAATACAGGGCCTTTTTCGGTTATGAACCTGCTGAGTTCCTCTTTTACTGTATTTATATCATGGCCTTCCGGTACTGCTGTATCTTCATACTCTCTTTTTAAAATAGTGACACCCGTAATATCGGAAGGCTGCATATCCGATGTCATCTGTATCCTGCTGAATATTGTGCGCAGCTCTTGTCTTGCTTCTTCGGTTCTTCCAGTCTGGACACCATCATCTTCTATTATGGCTTTAGCTATAGTACTTATCAGAAGTGTCTTGGCCAATCCCGGCATACCTTCAATAAGTATATGGCCTCTCCTGAGCAGCAGTCCCATTATTACGCTTCTTATCATATGTTCCTGGCCCTTTATGACTTTACTTACTTCCCTCTCAAGTTCGTTTACAAGCTTGTATGCTTCTCTAACTTTAACAGTATTATCGCGTATGGCCGCAGGCAGACGCGAGAGCATCCATTCATCTTTCCTGCCGTATAACTCTCCTTTTTTACTTAATTGTTTATTTACATCAGCGATACTCTCTTTCAGAACAGTGATATTATTCAGTATTGCGGCAAGTCTTTCTTCCGGCAAGTCATAGTCCTTTCTTGCGGCAGTTATCCTCTTTTCAATGCGTGTGATCATGTCATCAGCAACAGAGATATCCCGCTTTGCCATAATAAGTTCGTCCCGATCAACTACTATATGTTCCCGGGCACTGAAGATATATTTTTCTGCACTATTTATCTCTTCGGCTAACCTGTCAATAATACCGGCTTCTTTTAATTCAGGCACTTCTACAGCATCAATGATATCCCTTATGAACTCCTCCGGAGTATTGCCCTCTTCTGCGTTATCGCTTAAAACCACCCTGTGTCTCAGGACGTCTTCTGCCACCATTTTAATATCTTCGGGAATAACAAAACCGCGGCCATGCATGAAAGCACGGGCTTTTGAAGCCTTTACAAAAGCTAAAAGTGCCCTCGGAGATGCTCCCCACGATATCTTTCTCATATCCGATACTGTTTTAATGATGTCTGCCATATCTTCTTTATTTGCGATACCTGCCCAATAAGGCAGCATCTCTATGAATTTCTCTTCATCCAGCCGGGTAGCCCGCACTATATCCGTTATATAGCGGATCAGGCTGTCATCTACATATATATCTTCTACTATTTCACGTATTTTCAGTAATTCCGCCAATGATATCACAGCGTTTATATTTACGGCTTCTGCACCGCCTTCATCAGCCTGACGAGTGATAAGCACTTCCTCCTCATAACTTGGATAACCGGTTTTCACTTTGAGCATAAACCTGTCCAACTGGGCTTCCGGCAGGGGATACGTTCCTTCCTGGTCTATAGGATTCTGAGTAGCAAGAACGGTAAACAGATCATGCAGTTTATAAGTTGTCTTATCTATTGTAACCTGCATCTCCTGCATAGCTTCGAGAAGCGCACTCTGCGTTTTAGGTAGTGCGCGGTTTATCTCATCTACAAGGACAAGCACAGCAAATATCGGCCCTTTTTCTGTGATGAATTCACCAAGGTCCTTCCGAAAAATGGTCACACCCGATATATCTGTCGGCTGCATATCAGGCGTCATCTGTATCCTGCTGAATATCGATCTGAGTTCAGATCTTGCCTCCTTAAGTCCAATGGTCTCTTTTGCTCCGTCAACCTTTATCGCTCTGGCTATAGTGCTTACCAGAAGCGTTTTTGCAAGACCAGGCATTCCTTCGAGCAGTATATGCCCCCTGTCAACAATCAGGCCTGTTATAACACTGTCGATCATGTGTTCCTGCCCGATGATAACTTTTGATACTTCCTGCTTCAGCCCTATTATGAGTTCTCGGGATTCTTTGACTTTACTATCGTGAGCCTTTATTTTTGATGGAAGATGTTCAAACCAGTCCCGGTTCACCCTGATCGCTTTTTCTTCCCTGGTGATCCTTTCTGTGAGTTCTTTGATATCATGTTTTAAACCGGCCAGCTCTTTTCTGATCCTGAGTTCTTTTTCCCGGTGATCCCAACCCTCTTTACTTTTTTCAGAAGATTCCTTTTCTATGTCACTTATCAGTGCCAGGCTAAGAGCGATCTTCTCACCAGCCAGTGAAAGTTCATCAATATCCTGGACAATATGCCCGGCGGCTTCACTGACATAATCCGCTGCTTTCTTGATTTCACTTATAAGATTATCAGCCGCATCTGCCGGCTTTAAATCCGGCGGATCTATGGAGTTTATGATATCACGGATAAAATGTTCCGGTATCAGGTCTTCTTCAGCTGCGCTTGAAAGGATTATCCTGTGTCTCAGAATATCTTCGCTGACAGCCCTGATGTCTTCCGGAAGCACATAACCGCGGCCCTGCATGAAAGCGCGGGCTTTGGAGGCTTTTATAAAAGCTATACATGCCCGCGGAGACGCTCCTGCTTCGATCCTGCCTGTCCAATCCGGCAGGAGTTCCCTGTATATTCCGTCTTCCAGCCTGGTCGCCCGGACTATTTCTGTAATATAATCATGAAGCCTGCTATCCATATGTATATTCTCTACAGTAGCGCGCATCTTCATCAATTGATCAAGGCTCAGTATTTCTTTTACCCTGACAAGGGCCGCACCGCCTTTATCCGCCTGCTCTGCTATCTTTCTCTCGTCTTTACGCGACGGGTATCCTGTTTTTATCTTCATCAGGAATCTGTCCTGCTGCGCTTCGGGCAACTGGTATGTACCATCCTGCTCTATGGGGTTCTGTGTAGCCAGAACAGTGAAAAGTTCGTGAAGCGCGTATGTCTCTTTATCGATTGTGACCTGCATCTCCTGCATCGCTTCCAGAAGCGCGCTCTGCGTTTTTGGCAATGCCCTGTTTATTTCATCAACAAGCACCAGTACGGCAAATATAGGGCCTTCTTCCTTGATAAATTTACCCAGTTCCTTGCGGAAGATCGTCACACCGGAAATATCGGTAGGCTGAGTATCCGAAGTCATCTGTATCCTGCTGAATATCCTCTTCACCTTCTTTTTTGCATCTGCCAGTCCGCTCGTATCCTGACCGCCATCCCGTCTTATCGTACTCGCTATCGTACTCACAAGCAGTGTCTTGGCAAGACCGGGCATTCCTTCGATCAGTATATGGCCCCTCTTTACAAGTAATCCCATGATCACACTCATTACCATATGTTCCTGACCTTTGATAACCCGCCCCACTTCTTTCATCAACTCTTTTATGAGTGAATTATCCATGACCACATTACTGTCCAGTTCAGCTGCATTCCGGGGTGTATAAACGAGTTTCTCATTGAGGCTTCTTGACCGGTTCTCTAATTGTGTATTTATTTTTTCTTTTATACTGATATCATCTTTTTTAAGTTTTAGCAGAAGTCTCTGTATGTATTCCTGTTTCAATTCACAAGACGGTTCCGGTGATCTATAATCACTGAGTACAGCCCTGTTAACAAACGGTAACCCGCTCAATTTCCCGCCTAAAACGATATTATCTATTGTTTTATCCAGTTCGAGCGTATCATAGAGATGCGGGAAATGCTGTCCGACCAGTTCTGACAATTGCTGAAACATCCCGGGATTTTCATTAAAATAGCTGTTATCGATAAACGGGGATCCCTTTCCTTTGCGGCCTTCGAAATAATAGGAGAAGAGTATTGCGATCAGTTCTTTGACTACAGTTTCCTCACCATACTTGCGTGCCAGGACCTTCAACGGGATCTCCCTGTCATGTTTTACATGCTCTTTTATCATACGCGGGATCAGATCATTTAACAAACCTCTGTACTTATTATTCTCCAGTGACTCGAGGAACCCGGTATAGACATTTTTATTCTTTCCGAAACGCATGCTCCTGTATAATTTAACATGCAGTTTTTTACCTCTTCTTGAATATTTCTTAAAATACTCATCAATAGCTATATGAGCGTATTCATGGCCCTTAAAAGACAGTTCAGTATCTTGTGGATCAATGCCCAGCAGGTTGGAGACGAATTCTATGAAGGCAGGAGAATATTCAAGATCATAACCCTCTTCTGTCTCCTCGTAAGAAGAGATACCGTTTTCGCCAAGCATTCTGATGAACTGATCGGTCTCAGCCGGATCGAGCTCGCCGAGTTTATCTTCTATCTTTCTGCGCAGTGAAAGACTTAACTGATAGTACAACGCCGATCTTCGCGCTCTATTCAGATCCCTGAAATATTTGACAACCGGTTCGAAATAACCATGGTCATTACCGTTTATCGTAGTAAAGATCACCTTATTCTTGAATATTTCTTTCAGCCGGTTCCTGATCTCGGCTGCTTTGCGTGCGAATTTATGTTTTAATGCGCCTGTGTCTATCTCGCGTACTTTTCCGCTTTCCAGGTCCCTGACTGCAATCTTTCCCACATCAGGCAGATGTATCTCCCTGACGTCGTTTATCACTATCGGCACCACAATATTGTTTTTGTTCTTGAGTCTGGCCAGAGAGTCACTGAAACCGTCAGAATAAAAATCCGAAATAACGAATACAAGAGTCCGGCTCTTAAGACTCCGCGCGGCAGCATCTATCGCCTGAGACAGTTTTGTATTTGAGGTTTCAGGAGAAATTTTCTTTCCTTTTCTGAAAACACCGAAAATATTTCTGAATACCGGGCGTTTTTCTGTCTTTAACGGAAACCCTGTCTTGCCGGTTTCTTTTTCTCCCCATATCCCGGTAAGTATCCTGGCGATATTCCGGGGATTAGTCGTAAGCTTATGGCTTTTAACTATATCGGATAGAGTGATCAGACCCACTGACTGGTCGTTTTCACGCGCTGCAAGGATCAGTGCTCCCGCAATGTTTTCTGCGGCCTCCCTTTTGGAAATACCCTGTGTATTCATATTAAGCGACGGGGTCTTATCCAGTATCACTACAACCGGAAAATCCCTGATCTCCCTATACCTGTTTATAAACTCTTCATCTACCCTGGCCGAATACTTCCAGTTAATGTCACGTGCAGGCATACCTTCCTCATATGGCACCAGGTCTTCTATCTCTTCGGAACGGCTTGCCCCGATAAAAAGCGACCTGAATCCTCCCGCGGGAAGAGCGCTCGAAAGGGCTTTTATTTTTGTCTCGATCAGTTTATATTTTCTGCGCACTAC
Organism: Elusimicrobiota bacterium; assembly: GCA_043813605.1. Taxonomy (GTDB): domain Bacteria; phylum CG03; class SLGR01; order SLGR01; family JBDRKX01; genus JBDRKX01. The sequence continues at coordinate 7,155 of JBDRKX010000111.1, forward strand.
TGCAGGAACCATTGCCGGTATAATGGACAGCATAAAAGGCAGTCCGCCTGGTATACCTTTTTGTCCGGCAGCCAGCAACCCTTTATCTTCAGCAAGTTTTGCGGTCTTTTCAGATTTTATACTGTCCTTTACTTCCCGGGCTTTTTCCCTGACCTCCTGATTAGAATGATTCAAAAGATGCTTTACAATGTCTTTTTCTAATTGAGTCACTTTTTCCAGTTTTTCGATTTCGTCAAGAACTTCATAAATAATAGTACTTTCCCCGACATCGGTATCTACTTTTGCAAGCAACTCAACAGCTTTTTTCCTGACATCCGGATTCAGGCTTTCTTTAAGCAGGAAAATCATCTTCATATCATCAAAGTTAAATTGAGAACTGCTTCCGTTGATTATCTTGGTCTCAAAGAGAGCCAGTATATCCAGTCCTCCTTTGTCCCTCAGGGTTTTGTAAAGCTCTGATCTGTAATCCGTTCCGACCCCCTCTTTAATAAATGTCCCTATTACTTCATCTTTAGTATTGTGCAGCGACCAGTCAGGATCCGCCAGACTCTTTCTGGTTACTTCCTTAAGGGCCATTTCGGCGACTGAAGTATCCGGATTATAGATCAGCGCCCATATACCAGCAGATATAACTTCCCTCTCATACCAGAGAGAATAGTCCTCATTCTTAGTTATATCCGCAAGTCGTCTTATTGTCTCTTTGGCCGTTTGGGCTGTGATCTTTTGGGATATCCCGGACAGTATTCCCTTTATTTCTGCCTTGTAATCATCATTCATTCTTACTGCAGTCATGAGAGTGACAACCGTGAGGTTTTCGGAAGTATAGTCTTTGCCTGCCAGTATGTAGTCATTAATCTTTTTGCCGTTCCAGGTACGCAGCCTCTCATACCATTCGGGCCGTTCATAGCGATAAGTAACCGTTTTGGAATGATCATTCACATTTCTTAGCTTAATAAGGATATTCGCGCCTTCCATTACCCTTTGTTTGATCAGTCTTATTCCTTCTGCAGGCGTTTCCATGAGTTTATCGATCACTACACTCTGGATATCCCAGTTTTCGTTCTGCAAAAACTGTGAGAGTTCTTTCATCATTCCTTTATTTTTCAATATATCTATAACTTTTTTCCCGGCCTCAAGATTTACCCCGCCGGGAACCTCAGCAAATGATACTAATGCTTCTACGACAACATCTTCTTCTTCCAGCACCCCCTCACTTAGAAATCCTATAACCGCATCGCTCAATTCTTCATTATTCAGGACTTTGTACATGATCTTGAAATGGCCTTCTGCATGCATGGTCACGGGACGCTTCTTCTTATCCAGGATCATCGTCCTCGCCAGCGCCTTTCTTCCTTCCGTTCCCCTGGCTTTAAGGTAATCCAGCGCTTTTAATCTTATTTCCTGATGATCGCTTTCAAGGAACCATGCGACAGCATCAAGATCTCCTACTCTGTTGAGATGATCCAATGCAATAAATGCCGCATCCGGATGTGCTAATTTGAATATAGCAAGGAAATCCCGGTACTCTTTGTTTTCTGCGAGGTTATCCGACTCTCCAATAAATTCGATCATCTGTATCGAGAGGTCATGGTTATACAGAGAATCATCATATTTGGAGAATATGTTTTTATTCCGTATGTTTCTCTGTGCCACTTCAACAAGCGCCTGCCGGCCTTTTTCTCCATGTTTTTTAAGGAATTCAAGTACTTTCGTCCTGGCTTCTGTATCCGGAAGTATCAGGAAATTACTCATCAGTTTTGCGACACCGTCGATATCAATAGAAGAGATTGCTGTCAGTATGTGCGGTATAAGTTTAGGATTGATTATATATACATTTTCTGTCTGAGCCGCGTTCTTTATTCCTATGTCCAGTTTGGACATGCCTGAGAACAGCCAGTTTAACGATTCTATAACAGCTTTTTTATCCTTATCTTCAGCAAGCTGGTACCTGTCAAAATACGCCCCTATCATCTTTGTCTGGAATTCCGGTTTATCCTGAAGGAACCAGAGTATAGGGCCCTGCAGCCTGGAAAGCTCGGCATCATCCGCGAAAACAAGATAATACCCGAACTTCATCAGAAGTTCGTGGTCTTTTTCATACAACGCCAATACCTGGAGCATCATCTTTGCCGCATTATGATCTTTATATATTGATACGACTTTGTTAAACGCGTATTCTGAGATCTTCTGATTCTTATGTTTAAGCGCCTTAAATATTGCAGAAAATGCTTCAGGGCCGTGTTCATTATCAAGGTTCTTTACTGTGATCTTTTCTGCAGAATCTATGATACGCTTGTAATCTCTGAACGAGACCAGGCCGTTCAGGTTGTTTTCAATGTAAGTCTTATACACCCATATACTGTCCGTACCCCTGGCTTCAAGCACTTTGTTTACTTCTTGCTTAAAATCCCTGCCGGTAACATTTACAAGGTCCCCTGTCTCAAGCAGTGAAAGAAGAATATTCCCGGCGCCCTGATCCGGCGAGCTCTTTAAATACTCAAGAGCTTCGATCCATTTTCCCTCATAATCCGGATCCCACCAGTGAAGCAGTACCGGTAATACTTTTTCCTTTATCAGCGGGTCAGAATATACCCCATCGAGTATCATACTGTTCTTTCCGAACATCTTTACAAAACTCTGATATAGGACCTCAGACTGCTGGATCTTCAGATTAATATGGCTGTAAGTGGCAAATCCCGCAATAGCTGTCCAAACCGTCAGGTTAAATATGACCAGCATTACGGCCAAAGCTCGTTTTACAGATAATGGATGCCTGTAATTCTCATATGATTCATCAATATAAGACAGTTTATCCAGCGCCGTTTCTCTTATCTCTTTCTTCGGATGTTTTTTCAATGAATTCAGAATAAGCCTGGCTCCCGTATCATCCTGGCTTATTTCCCAGATATTCATCAGTTTTACAACGAGATCCGGTGAATCCAGCCAGCTGAAATGTTTTCGTTTCTCGTTGATCAGAAGGTTTTTGATGACATCGCCCCAGACATAATGGTCATATCCCTGCTGCGCAAAGATCTTCAGAGACTGTTCAACGGCGTTCAGTAGATCATCGCTGTTTGTGTACATATACGCTAGAAGGACTTTCTCTACCCATAATCTCTCCCGTTCCTTCAACTGCACAAGCAGTTCTTCCTTCTGTTCCGCGGGTTTCAGGTCTTTCCATTCATCTAAGAATTTCTTTAATTCGATTATCTCGGCTTTTGTTATGTCTCTTCTTGCCGGTACAGCTTTCAGCGATTTTAGTGTTTCAGTATCTTCTGCATTCTCATCCCTTATCTCAAGGAAAAGTGAATCAATACTCTTCAGGATCTTTCTTTTTCTGCTGATCCTGTCCCATATTATCCCCGCCATACTTAGTATGCGTTTACGGAATACTATTTCCAAAAAGAATATAACCGACATACCGAGTATTATATAGCCGTGTAAAAGATGACTGTCCCATGTCCTTAAAGAGATATCATTTAAATACTCATTTATTTTTTCGGTTATTCCTGCAGCTTCACTCGGGCCGGCAAGAGCGAGCACAAAACCTGTGGCAAGTACCGCCAGATTAATAGCGCCTTTGTTCTTCAACGATAACCGCTTGAATATCGAAGGTTTTTCTTTACTGCCGGAATCAGTTATCTCTTTCTTTTTCCTGAAGAAACTCCTGTTTGAGAACATTCCTATAAGTAAATCTATAAAAAGAGCCGGTATAAGGAACCATCTCGACAGGTCTTTAAAACGGTCCAGATAACTTTTTGCCTTTGTTTTTATCCTGCCGGAGGCTTCCTTGAGCATATCGACGGCACTCCCGTCACCGGCTTTAATAAACTTCCCGCCGCTTCTGTTTGCAATATATTGAGCCCTTCCCGGATCAGGCTCGGATACGGCATGACTTCCATGACTGTTTTCTATATATTCAATGACCTCTCCTTTATCGTTTTTAATAGGCATTCGGGAGGGTTTTTCTCCAAGACACATCGTGAGTATTATGATATTGTTCTTCTGGGCTTCTTCGATCGCCTTGTTCAATAAGTCATCCTTGCCGAAATTTTCGAAATCGGATATGAGAAGCATGAATTTCTTTTCTTCTTTATCCAGCCCGGTTGTATTGTTTATCCTTTCAATACCTTCAAATATAGCTGTTGCCACATCTGTCCGTTCAAACATCGAATCACTGTCAATATGCTGCATATCGATGTTCTGGTACCCGGCGGTTCTTGCCATCATATCTTTGGGATCGGCTTTTAACCTTTTCAGGAAAATATTATAGTTCGAGTAATTGTTTGACAGGGCTGTCAGAGGCATCGCCTGACCTGAGAACACACCCAGTCCCAGCCGGTTGCCTTTTGAATATTTTGAAAGCTGCTCTGCCTGCCTTATCGCATTATGGAACCGCGGTTCTTCCGAGTAGACCGTACTGGCACTTATGTCTATCCAGACATATGTACTTGAACTGCCGAACGGTGCCTTTTCCAGACCGCCTCTCGGTACAGCCATTACTGCTATCAAGGCTGTTGCCACTATTACTTTGCCTATTGTCCTGATTATAAAACGCCTGAATCCGGCCCAGTCCTTTAATTTGTCAGGCACGCCGCCCTCTGCCCATTTCAGCGCATTCTTTAAACCTTTCTTTACCGAGCCCCATGAAACAAGTACTACAGCCGCGGCTACAGGCAGCACTGCCCACAGCAGGTTCGGATTTGCGAAACTTATTATCGATCCGTCTGCCAGTTTTTCAAGAATACCTTTTTCGGCGGCCCAGGTGGCTCCCGGAGAAAGAAGTGTTTCATATGCTGCACTCAAACCAAAAAACGGCAGCATGATACTCCATACTTTTTTTCCGTGTGTGTATGGTTCACTGTGTTTGGCTTTTCTCTTGTTGTATTCAAAGAGTTTTTTTATCTTTTCATCCGCGCCTTTTTCTGCGTCACTTTTATTTTTCTGCTGATTCGGTTCCTGCTTTTGCTTACTTTTCTTTCCTTTTTTGCCCTTTTCCTTTTCTTTGCCCTTCTTTTTGCTCTGTTCCTTTTTTGACTGTTGTTTCTGCATCTCTCTCTGAATTACTTCCAGGTTGAACCGGGCTTCAGAATTATTTTCATCTATCATAAGAGCTTTTTCATAAAGTTCCTTAGCACTCAGCATCGTGTCTTTCTCTTTCATGGTGAGCTTGGTATTGGCCTGATTATATACGGCATACGACATAATGCTCTTTATGGTCATTATTTTTATGTGCTTTTTTTCAAACTCTTCAGTTGAGATAATACCGCGCCTCTTCTTATCCAGTATCTCATCGTAATTCAGCTTATCAAGAGCCGCTTCTCCCATTTCGACTACATTCTGGAAGTAGACCATGGCCTTTTTCTTGAAAGCGGGATCGCGCTCTCCCATCTTCACAAGGACACTTCCAATATTTATCAGGGGTTCCAAAAGATCCGGATTCTGGATACGCACTTCATGGAATTTATGTAATGCCTTCAGATATTCACCATTCTTGAACAACTCATTGCCCTCTTCGAGCCCTTCTATATTGTCAAAGAGTTTCACGGGTATCATCCTGTCCAACGCTTCAAACCCGGCGGCGATCTTCTGTCCTATACCTGGAACCTGCTGCCCTTTTTCAACCGTTGCCGGGGTCATCGGTGAATCTTCAGGCATCTCTGCTTTTTCCGTAAGAAATCCGTTTTTCAGGAAATAATCCTTGATACCCCGGTTTGTCACTGTATCCGGGATCCCCATGGAAAACAGACTTCCTTTTTCGTTTTCCATTGCCTGGGCGCTCTCAACGCCTATACCCTGCCTGCCGAAAAACGCAAGGTTAAGCGATATCAGCAGGGCAAAAAGTGTTGTCAGCCTTGTGCTGGCAAGGATTATTCTTAAACCTAAGGTCCCTAATGCAAGGAGCGCGAATATCCAGGTTATATCGTTCTGGACTGTCTCACTAACAGGAACCATTTTCCTCTGTTTTTCCGAGATCTTTTTATAAGCTGCATCCAGACCGTCCAGGTCATGAGCCATAACGAAAAGCCCGTCAGTCATGTCTGCTATAGACTGCATCATCCCCGCGTCGATTTTGCCGGCGCCATCCAGGGCGGCTCCGATCATGAATATATTTATTTTTAATGTCTTCGCATCACTGGCGACTTCCATCGGGTCGTATGCACCGGCATTCCCGAAACCGTCAGAAAGGACGATGACCGAAGCGCCTTCAAGCTTTTTCAGTATACTGTCATGTAAAACCGGGTTACTATCTTTCAGTTCGGCGATCGCTTCATCAAGTTTTCCCTTGTAAACCAGCTCTTTAAGCTCATCCGGGACTTTTTCGTCTTCTACAAAATTAGTCTCTATCAGGGCATTCAGAGCGCCGGCCATAGCTTCTCCCATTGCGGTAGAATCGACAAGCTTCTGCTTGATCTTCATCATATCTCTCAGCCCGTTGTAGTCCCTGGTAGGATACGCTATCACATTTGTCTGGTCACCGAATTTTATTATTCCTATCCTGCTGCTGGTATCTCTCTGCATGTCTAAATACTTGTTGAAAGCTTCCTGTGATACGCGGTATCCGTTTATCTCCTGCGCCTTGCCTATAACCATACCCATACTGCCCGACTTGTCGAAAACCGCCATAATATCCCTTACAGGCACACGGTTAACATGTTTTACAAATCCTAGTTGAGGACCGGCCAGTGCAACAACAATCAGCAGGTACCTGAGAAGATCCACGAACCCTGGAACGAACCCGAACCTGGTTGCCCATGACTTCTGCTCGGGAAAAAGATCTGTATTCGAATAATCAAAAGCCCGTTTAGCAAGATCCTTTTTCTTTTTGTAATACCTGATACCTAAAACAGTAAGTACCACGGGTATCAATGAGAGGAACAGAGGATTCTTAAAACTCAACCCATCGACAGCAGTCTGCCCCAGTCCCTGCCCGCTGAAAGCATATCCTTCAAAAGCTAATGTAATTAATGTAAATACGGCTCCAAATACAGCTGCTCTTTTCATACTGAAAAACCGGGTTTTCTTTTTGTATTCAAGAGGATTCTCATTATTTACTGTCTTGACGAAATTCAGGGCAGTTGCCAGGTCGTTTTTCATTTTTATCGGACTCATAGTAGAATCCACATACATCACCAGGTCACTGTTCTTAAGAAGGTTTCTCAGGAATTCTTTCTGAGTTGTACTTATCTTATTGATCGCATTGACAGCCGCGATCAGTTCTTCTGTATCCCTGTGTTCATTGCCAAGATTCAGTTGCCTTACAGTGAATTTTTTCAGAGATTCGGAAATAATAGTATAAAAGACTTTTTGTGAGTCTCTGTCAGTATTGATAAACCTTTCAAGGGCCGAGAGCTCATTAAGCGCTGTTTCTGCCGGATCCTCCGGCTCGATATCCATTCCTCTTTTTCTCCGGATACTCCTTAGAATAAATCTAAATAAAAATATTATTATCGGAACGGCGAATATGCCGGCAACGATCCTGGCAACAGGATCAAAGTTTGAGAGTCTTTTAGTAAAACCTGTTTTCAGGTCTTTGAGTTTCAGTAATATCGGGTGGATGGCTTTTGTAACCGATTCCACAGTGAAACTCGGCATCTTTATATGGGATATAGTGGATTTCCCGGCTTTGTCTTCTCCCGGTATATATGTGCGCACCGAGACAAGAGGTATTTCTCTTTCCCCGAATTCCATTTTGCTCCCGGTATTCATGACAAAAAGGAGTTTCACCTCTTCCTGCCCAATATATGATTCCTGTTCACCCATCACCTTTATAATTCTAATATCATCACTCTTATCACTCTGATCACGCAGGATCTCCAGTTCCGTCTCTCGGGGTTTTGTCAGCTTGACCTCTACGACAAATTCCTTCATTATTTTAAGCGGTTTGTCGTCTATTATTCTCGTCTGGACGACCGGCGCCGGGAGATTGTCATAAACTGTTGCAAAACGTTCCCTCTTTCCTTTTTCATATTCACGTGATATTTTTGTACCTATATCTTTAATAAAATCATCTTTTGAAATACTGTCATTGAATCCTTCGACAAATTTCTTCGCCCGTTCCAGGACATCTTTAAATCCGGCCCCGTCACCGATCTTTTCCGTAAGAGCAAGCTCTCTCAATCTCTTATTTACTGCATCATTGACAAGTTCAAATAACAGGACATCATCCGATGCTTTATTGAGATGCTGAGCTACCCGGGCAACAAGTCCCTGCCTTTCAGTCCAGTTATCGCCGTTCATAAAAAGGCCGATGACCTGCGCAACAAACGCTGATTTTTCAGGCGAGTTACCGTTGATGAACAGGTTCATGAAGATCCTTGCCGCTTTTGCATATTTTACCGGGTACGCGACAGAACGGCCGATAAGACCTGATAGCTCCGGCCCGAGACTGTATGTATCCAGCCAGTTCATAGGTATTCCTGCCGGAGTATACCAGGGAACCGCCTCAGTGAATATATCGCTTCTCAGCTTGCTGACGATATTCTGCCAGTCCCAGTCTTTTACTTCTTCAGCCGTGAGATAATCTTTTCCGAACACTTTAAGTACAGCGTCTCTTATGTTTATAATATCATCCCTTTCGTACAGGATCACACCCTCAATATATTTAGATAAGAATCCTAAATACACCTGTAGCGCAAAAGAATCTCCATAGTCCTTATGCTCTTCGATCATAGTCTTGGTAACAGCTTCGATTATCTTGTCATTATCTTTCTCTTTAGATTTTGCCGACATGCTGATCACTTTATCAATAAATGCTCTAACATCATTTTTATTGCCGGAAGACATCCTGTGTATCAGATCTATGAAGTGCATGCCTGAAGCGCCGAGCAGGTAGATCTCCCCGATATCCTTGTTAATATTCGTAAATTCTCTTGTCCAGTGAAAAGCTTCATGCGGTGCAATAAATTCAAGAAAGAATGCAATACCCAGTGGACTGTCAAGGAATTCTGAAGCAAAGACTATATCGCCCCTCTGGCTCCCTTCACAAGAAACATAAGCCATAAATCCCGGCTGCGACTTTGCCTGCAGTTCTTCGTATGGATAGATCCTGACATTTTTTGTTGCCTGTTTCGTCCAGCGGCTGCGTTCGGCATCACTGCCGGCATTCAGGTAATCAAGCTGCGCACGATGGCGGATCCTGAACAGTTTTTTGAACATCCATAACCGCGCTACCGGAGACATCTTGAACAATTCCGGATTTTCTTCGTCGACCGCATGTTTCCAGTCCGGCATTACATAATTCTTTATCCAGTTCGTCCAATACTCATCCGAATACTGTTTTTTTCCTGCATACACTTTCTGCTCGTCGTCTTCGAGCGCAACAAGCGCATTCTGCCAGGAATCAAGTTCTTCCAGCAGATGTTTTGCCATTGAACGGAAGAACTGCTGATGCCGGAGTATGTACTCCATCGATTCAAAGGATTCCTTACCGGCATGAGGCGCGATAAGCGGCGCATTTGCTATCTTTATCAGGTGCCTGGGACTGAGTCGGCCGTCATCAAGCACGCCTTCAATAAAATACTTGCGGGCACCCTGCTCTATCTTAAGCCTTTCCGACTGTTCGGCTGCCTGCATAACATCTCCCTCGGAATATCCTCTTTCTTTCAGTATCTTCTTGAAGGCTTCGATACTGCTGCCGTCCTCCGAAAGGATCCATGTCATATAGCCTTCTGGTATCGCGTCACACAGTTTTATATTTTCTTCCACGAGCGCCAGAGACACGATCCTGCCCAGCATCCTTGCAGTATTGATCTCAAGGTATACGAGCGGTTGTTTTGTTTCAGGGTCAGTTACCGCTTTCGCCATGTCTATCCTCTGATCCCTGATATGGTTCATCAGCATGACAACTGTTTTTTCATTAATATCTTCTGCCGAGATCCCGCCGTGCATCGTCAACTGATTCAGCGCATTTAAAAGATAAAGATGCTGCTTATTATTCTTGCCGGTAACATCGTACGGGTATTTCTGCAGCAGGTCCTGTATTATGCCGACCGCTTCTGCCGACGACGAGAGCGCCCGGACCACAGCATACAGGTTAGCCCCTTGAGTCAACCGGCCTGCAGCTTCAATTAAAGTTTGAATTTGTGCAGCATTGAGCCTGTTGCTCCTGGATAGTACTTCACCGGCCATTACAAGTAATGTTTCACCGGATGCCAGCGACTCATCCAGAACAAGTTTTATGCAGAATTCGTTTGTTAGATCCTTATCCATATCTTTTATTATGTTCATTGCCATATAAAATATTTGCGTATAGTTGGTATCCCCTTTTTTTATTTCCGGCAAAATATTTTTTACCAGGTTAAGGAGCCTTTTAACCGAACCTGCATTAAAGAACTTATCCAGATTGCCCGAAGAAGCAAGGAATCTTACATTCTGCATTAGAGATATCATATCTTTTGACATGAGTTCCAGATCGGTTTCTTTTGCCAGGTATCGCGTGAGGAGTTCTACCGTGAGTTCACTGTGTATCACAGCTATCAGCTCTATCGTCTCCAATTTTTCTTTTTTTGTCATGGATCTTCTGTCATTGAATTTTTCTAGAATTTCAAGCAGCCCTCTCTTAATCCCGTCTTCCAGATCCGACTGTTTAATAAGATCATCCGCATTGTCTTTGAATCCTATATAATCTTTCTCTATCTCGTCATATAATTGTCCCCTGTAACTCTCATATAAAGTACTGTCTCCCATTATGTGCATAATATCTGATTCGGGTACTGTTCCCGTAAGGTCGGCATAGAGATGGGTTATTACCTCTTTCTTTGTATTTTCACTTGCACGACGGTCGACTATACCTGCATATGTACTGCGGTCTACATGCGGTACATCTTCACCGCCGGTTTCAAGGATCATCTCCTTGTGGTATCTGATGCTTGATTCACTCAAGAGGTATGCTTCAGGCGGTCTGGAAATAAACGGGAACAGTATCAGGTGGAAGGATATCATGAACGCTATCATGGTTCCCATCAGTCTTGAATTCCCGAACCATGTCTTCAACCTGTTTCTCAGGCCAGAAATTTCCGGTTTATGTTCTTTTTCGATAAGTTCCCTGAGCGCTTTTATAAAACGCTCGCAGTCCTGCCTCGTACCGATCGTTACTCTCGGCCAATGCCCCTCTACCGCCTTGATAATAAGGCCTCTGTCCTCCAGGTCACGTGATATCTGCGCACCGTCTTTCCCCTTTATCTGGAAAAACAGGAAATTGCCGGCGGTCCTTAGTGTATCGATAAAACCGAACTGCGGGAACTGCCTTCTAAGAGTTTCAAACTCCCGCAGCATATAGTTCCTGTTCTCATAATTCAGTCTGCAGGTCTCTTCGATCCATTCTTTCTCTTCCAGACCGTACCTGATTAAAAGCATGGCCCACGCGCTCAGGCTGTCTGCCCTCTGCAATCTGCCTATCCTGGCTATCAGTTCAGGATGCGCGACAGCATACCCGGCGCGCATGCCGGCAAGCCCGGGGGCTTTCGAAAACGACCTCAGAACCAAGACATTCCTGTCCCCTCTGTTGATGAAATCTTTCACAACGTCCGGGAATTCCCAGCCGTCCCGAACGGCCTGATACTTTGCATAATCGTAATAGGCCTCATCGACTATTATAACCGTCTTCGGAGAGGCCTGTTTAACCTTCTCTATGAACCCGTACAAAGTCTTTTTATCCATGACCGTACCCAGGGGATTGGAGGGGTTGACCAGGACCAGTATCTTTGGCCGCTTTTCTTCAACCGCTTTCAGCAGCCCGTCAATATCAGCGCTGAAGTCTTCCTTATTGGGCACCTCGACAATATTGATGCCCTTGATCATAGAGGTAAGTTTGTACAGCACAAACGAAGCTTGCGGCATGACAACGGTATCACCTTCTGCGGCAAGAGCAGAGACCATCCTCAGTATCACCTCGCTGCCTCCATGTCCCAGGAAGATATTTTCCGGTTTCGTGTCTATGTGTTTCGAGAGCGCCTGTTTCGTCAAAGATAATTCCCTATCATAGCCGAATATCTCCCTGCCTTCTTTTATCATCTCGAGTCTTCCGACAACGGCATCAATGGCTTTCCCGGGCAGAATCCCTATATTCTCATTTGATGAAAGCTTTGCAAGCGGCACGTCAAATCCGGGTATCCTCTCCAGTAAGTCATTCAGCGTCGCCTTTGCCCCCTTGCCCGCCTTGTACGGTTTGAGAGCGGGATTCCTTATCGCTTCTCTCTCAATACTGGAAAGTGACTCATGATATTCTTTATCCGAAGTGATTTCCGCTGCCGGAAGCACTTCCGTCCTGCCGATACCGCGCTGCTGGAGATATTTCTGTGCGATATGGATGTCCAGTGCATTGATATTGAAAGGCTGTTTTATCTTGAGAAATTCCTGTATCATCTCGGGCCTTGCGACAAGGAACGCCAAAGGCTCGCCGGCCAGTTTCAAACCATCTGGAAATGTACCCGTCACAATCAGCTTCTTTGCGGATACCGCGCGCTGAAGACCTGCACGAGAAGGCGCATCGAAAACATTCCCACCCTCATTTATCATAACTATGACATCGTCACCAAGGCCATTTACCATCTCCTCCAGCTCTTCCTGCGAATAATAAGAGTCCGTGTTGGACACAATGACCACCTTCGGTTTGATCCTTTCCATATCCAGGTCATTGCTTCTTGCGATATTGAATTTCCTGGTAACACTTTCCTTCAGACGTTTTTCTTCCGCATCCAGGGTGCTTTCGGTTGAAGCTATGAGAAGGACCGTATCCCCTTCATTGACAGCCAGATCCTTCAACCATTCGTAGAGTTCGGAGACCTGGTTGCTGATGAGGATATTGTTCCCGGCTATACCCGCATCAGGCATCATTCTGCTGATCATATCCGCCAATATCGCGTATTCCTCTTCGGTGTATATATTGAGCTGGGGATCATCTTCAAGATATTCAATAGCTGTGTCTATAGCGGGAAAAGATACAGCGGGCCTGTCAAAAACCGCCGGTTCTATTTCAGGGATATCCGTATCTTCATCTGTCACTATTGAGAGCACATACCGGTCCGGCCGCAGATACTCTCTTATTATTCTCTGTATATCTTCAAGTGTAACAGCGTTGATCCTCTCTTCTGACTTTATGAATGAATCATAGCCGACACCGTGTATCTCACTGCTGGCGAGCAGTCCGCAGAAACCGTCATTGGACTGCATCATGAGTTTATTTCTGCCCGTTATACTCCGTTTCGCCGTGTCAAGTTCCTCCAGTGTCACTCCTTCTGCATAGAGTTTTTCTATTTCTTCCCACAGGGTTTCAACTGTTTCCCGGATCTTTTCAGGCGCAGTTTCTACTCCAAAATCAAATAATCCCGAATCAATCCTCCCGTTATAATCTGTTCCGAGGCTGTATGCGAGGCTTTTTTCATCACGGAGTTTCCTGAAAAGCCTACCCCCGAAACTGCCCAGAATATCTCTCAATACATAAAATATATAGCGGTCCTTGCTGTTAATCGTCACAGCGGGAAATGTAAGGCTTACAATCGCTTCTTTACGGTGAGTTCTTTCGACAGGTTTTTTTACGCCGGTCCATAGGGGGGATCTTCCGGCAGGTTCCAGAGGCGGCGGACCCCTGTTTACCAGTCCGGAAAAATATTTTTCAATATCAGCCATAAGCGTATCAGTATCAACATCACCGGAAACCGAAAGCACCATGTTCTCCGGCGTAAAATGGGTTTCATACCATTTCCCTATATCTTCCTTTGTGAATGACTTCACATTGGATACCGGCCCGTGGATCCTGAAAGAATACGGATGTTCGCTGTCATGCGTATTAGCAGATACCATGTTCCCCATAAGGCTGCCGCTGTCTTCTTCCATCTGTTTTATCCCGTTAAGGATATCATGCCGCACTTTTTCAAGATCCTCATCAGAAAAAGAAGGATTCTTTATTATATCGCCCAACAGTTCCAGCCCGAAAGATGTATCTTCACTTGATAAACCGAGCGCTATATGCGAATAATCGGAACCGGCGCTTATGCCCTGGAATCCGCCCCTGTCTTCTACTTCTTCATTGATATCCTGGTATGTCCTGTTCTTTGTTCCCCGTACCAGCATCCTTGTTGTGATACTATTGATTCCGTTGTTTTCACTGTTTTCAAGCCGCACGCCCCCTTTGACAAAAAGGCCCATGACCACAGAAGGATTGGTATTCTCACGGCTTATCAGCACTGTCAACCCGTTATCCAGAACGATCTTTTCCGGCGCATGGCGGCCGCGTTCATGTTCCTTAACAAACACTCTTTCCCTGAGTTCTTTGATAGAACGGTACTTCTCTTCGATCCATTTTTTACCGGCAGGATCTGTTTCAGGATAGGATTCTCTAGCCGGCTGTTTTTCCACCGGGATAATTTCAGGGAATTCTGCGTCAGGATCGGGTTTCATTGTAGCGACCGTTAATCTGTCTTTGGTAAGGTATTTTTTAGCTACTCTTTGAATATCATCAATGGTTGTCTCTGAAATAGTCTTCAGGTATGCGGCTTTAAGTTCGGGATACCCGACCAGCGCGCCTGATGTGAGTATACCTCCCTGGCTCTCGACACGTTCAAGTGAAAAGACCTTTTCCGCCATCATGAGTTTCCTCGCCCTTTCAAGTTCTTCTTCCGTCACTCCGCCTGACATGAACCTGTCCAGTTCTTCCATAATTGCTTCTTTAGTCTTCTCATAGTTCTCGGTATCCATCAGGCCAATGACAGTGAATTCACCGATATACTTGTTCTGCATCGCGTATGCACCTATATCATGCACAAGCTGTTTTTCTTCAAATAACGATGTGACCAGCCTGGAAGTGTTTTCTCCGCCCAGTATTACACCGATCAGATCCAGTACCGGGCTGTCCGGATGAACAAGCCCTGGAACCATCCAGGTATAGATCGTATGAGTCAGGTTCGTACCCTTCCATTTTATAATACCTTCACGGTATTCGGTTTTGGGCAGCTCGACAGGATGATTATCTGCCGGAACTGTTCCCGGTCTAAAATCTTTGAAACTCTCCTTTATTTTAGCCGCAGCTTCTTCTGGATCTATATCTCCTGCTACGATAAAAGACATGTTATTGGGAACATAACGGGACCGGTAATATTCCATCAGATCTTCTACAGTCAGTTTTGAGAATTTTTCGGGCTCACCCAGGACGGTATGACTGTACGGGCTATTAGTATACAGCATGGTCCGGTTAAGATATTCACCCAGCACCCGAGAAGGATCTTTGCGGCTGTCATCCATCTCCTGGAAGATCACCTTTCTTTCTCTTTCGAAATTTTCCTGTAGAACGGAAAGATGCTGGATCATATCAGAGAGCAGGTCCAGCGCTCTATCGAAATTCTCTTTGGGAACAGTAATGTGGTAGCAGGTCATATCATGGCTGGTAAACGCATTCGCATTCGCTCCGATGTAACTCATCTCCTGTTTGATCTCGGCAGATGACCTGTTTTCAGTACCCTGGAAAAACAGGTGTTCCAGGAAATGCGATACACCCAGATCTTCCGGCTCATTGGCAGCACCGGTTTTTACTACAACACGTAAGGTTACAACCGGATTTCTCCTGCTTTCCTGGACAATGACTTCCATGTCGTTATCAAGCCTGGTTATCTTCGGAGGTTTCTGCCCCGCAATGATCTTTTCCGCAAGGCTGATCTCTTTCACATCTTCTTCCCTGTTCTTGTACGACAGGTAGCCTATCCATGGTATAAAGACCAGATTGCCGAAAAGTATGTTCAAGTGCTGCAGGCCTATGTAAGGCAAAACGAACAGCCTTACAGGATTGACAAAACAGTTATAAAGAATAAAGTCTTTGATCAAAATAGATTTCCAGAACCTCTGCATAAACCAGTTGAATGATTCCCCTTTTGATTTATACCGCATTATCTCCATGAGTTCTTCAGGGGTCATTCCAAGAAACTTCTTTTTAAATTTATCCTTTATCTCAACCCAGGTATTTTTTGATAAAACTTCTTTTAATGATTTTTTTGAAACAAGCACACTGCCTGATATGTTCATGAAATGGAATAAGGGAGACCATAAAAGGATCATGGCGAGCATCTGAACTGCAATAAAAACCGGTGTTCCAGGAAGAAGCGACAGTATCTCGAGCAGAATATGAAGTCCTACACCCACAAGGAACATATGTTTAAAGCCTTCTGTTATCCATCTTTTTTCGTCTATCTTCTTTTCTTCAGGCGAAAGGTTCCTCTGCTCTATCATCTGCGCAATATAATCTGCAAAGAGGGTCAGTCCGAGTGTTGTGCTCATCTTTGAAAGACTGAATGTATTAAAAAGAACGTAATCTTCAATGCCGGGCTGAAAAGGTATGAGTATAGTCGAAAGACACAAGGCAAGAATAGATATCCTGATCGTTTTCGGGAGATAACTTCCAGTAATACCGGGTGGCCCTCTTTCGGATTTCTGTTTTGCAGGTTGAATAGCGGCCGCTGTTTCTTGAACGGGTACATATTTATCATAGGATTTCAGCATATCGTTGAATTCCTGTTCGTCAGATTGTGTTTTAAAGAGAATAATCGGCTTGAATTCTGTTATACCGGACACTTTTTCTCTGCAATACGCAAAAGCTTTACCGTCCTTCACCAATACAGAGTACCTATCACCTTCCTGGGTTACAGTCTGGTTAAATACATTTTCAAGGTATACCAGGTCTTCTGTTTCAAGATCAGTTAATTTATACAGTTTATAACCTTTACCCATATCAATGGAGTTATCTTCGATATCTTCAAGGTTGGCGTTAAAATGCCTGAGTGCCGGCGGCTCATATGTTATCCTTACGCCGTGTTTTATCTCTTCTCTTCTGTCGTATACTTTCTTCACAGTATGGACTATATAGTCCATGTGGCCCCTTGTATAAGCTCTTCTGGGGATAGTCAGCCTGACAAGGTCGAGTTTTGCAAGCCTGCTCTCGCCTGTCCTGGGATCTCTTCCTTCAAGCAGAGAACCTATTTCAACCGCCCTAACTCCGCCTTCCAGGTATATCTCGGTTGTCAGCTTCTGCGCCGGGAACTCTTCCTGCTTCATGTGAGGGAAAAAACGTTTTGCATCGAGGAATACCGCATGGCCGCCTGCAGGCGTTACTATCGGTATTCCCTCATCCTCAAGCCTTTTTGCAAGATAACGGATCTGTTCGTGTCTGTATTTCAGATAATTTCCGTCAAGGCCTTCCCATATCCCTACTGCAAGCGATTCCATGTCTTCGGCGTTCATCCCGCCGTATGTCGGAAAACCTTCGTCCCTTGTACCGAATATCTTCAGGAGTTCGTATATAGACTCTTTCCCGACAACTTCATCAATTCCCATCTTTTCCAGAGGAAGTCCGAGTTCGTTTATCTTAATATCGCGGGCCGCTACAAAACCGCCCATATGCACATGCGCGTCCTTCTTTGAGCTCATCAGCATCAAGTCGAAATTCTTCAACATCTCACGGGCTATATCTATGCGCTCCATATTCTGGTATCCGGGCCCCCTGTCCCTGATAAACTCGACATTTTCGGAGAATCTTGCTCCGTCAAGCGCAAGCAGTATCTTCCTGCCTGTCTTTTCGCTGTACTCATCGCAGAGTTCTTTAACAGCTTTCATATTTGCCAGAGATACCGGCTGGCCGCCGCCTGAGTTGTTCGTTGCGGTTATAAGAACATATGCTACCTTATCTGCACTCTTTTTAAAAAGCTCCCTGAGAGCTTTAATGTCAACATTCCCTTTAAAAGGGTTATCGCTTACCGCTTCGTATAATGCCTGTCCGGAAAGGTCAGTCGGAATACCGCCGGCTGTTTCTATCTGCGCTACGGTAGTATCAAAATGCTTGTTACCCGGGACCAGCATACCCGGTCTTACAAGGATACTGTCTACCACTTTCTCGGCGCCGCGGCCCTGATGCGTAGGCAGAACGATATCAAGACCGGCAGTACCCAGAACAGCATTTGAGAACCGGTCAAAACTAGCCGAACCGGCATAGTCCTGCTGTGCTTTTTTTCTGACTTTTACCTGTTCAAGGCTCAATGCGCCCGTACCGCTGTCAGTAAGAAAATCACCTCCCGGCCTGTCTTCGAAAGCAAGCTTAAACTGGTTCCAGCCGCGCGCCTTAAGTACTGCGAACCGGGCTGCTTTCGGCATCCTCTTATTCAGAAATTCAACTACCCTAACTTTGAAAGGCGGCAATATAACAGTCTCGTATCTGCCTGGTTCTTTTATACCTTCACCTATCTCTGTGTTACGGGTGATACCTGAAGAACGCTCTTTTATCCTGGCAAGTACATATATAAGAAAATCAAGCTGGTCCCTGTCATATACCATACCGGGCACTTTCAGTTTTACGCTCTTTTTCGTAAATGACTCCACAGTCTCACCAAGAATACCGCCTTCAGCATAGATTTCCAGAAGAAGCCTTTTTGCCTTGTTTCCCCTGAAATCCGCAAGGATCTTTTTGGCATTTATCTCGATTGTATTTTCCTTTATGTTATATGTAAAACTGTCGGCAGGTATCCCCCTATCGATCATGGATTTAACAAGATATTCAATAGTATCTATTTCATATTGTCTGAAATCGATACCCTCATATATCAAAGTTGCCATATCTTCTATCCTGCTTGCGCCAATATCGAATCCGTTCTTATATACAGCATCTTCAGATATCAGGCTTTTCCCTTTTCTTAGACTTACGAACCCGTACCTTGTAAATCCGTCCCTGTCTATATCTGAACCGCTTACAATCGCATCAAAAGAAGAGACGATGTCTATATAGGCGATATAGTCACGTATATCCGTTATATCGAGAACAAGGAATTCATTCTTTGAATCAGCTTTTGTGCGCAACCTGTCCACTTTTGCAGCAACTGTATCAGGTGTGTCATTTTTCTTAACCAGACCGCCAAGGCCGACAACCCTGATCTTTTTTTCGAGTCCCAGATCGTCCAATAGCTTCAATCCGGCTTTCAGGTTCATTACAGGTATGGTTCTGTCAAACCCGGTTCCGTATACAGTGTATACGGCCCTCGCCAACTTATCGAGCGATGCATCAAGCCTGTACTTATACCTTTCACCTTTCTTTTCCGCAGCGGATTCAAAAATTCCTATTTCGTGATTATCCAGAGCCGCATATACCGTATCACTGATAGCCGGTTTCTGATCTGATGTAAGATCCATGTATACACCTGCCGGAGTTTCCGTTAATAATCCGATAATAGCTTTAGACGACTGTGGCGCAATTTCTCTTGCAGCTTCGATCCTTTCTTTCAGTCCGGCCATCTTTACATTCTCGACTACTTTGTTCCTGAAAGGAAGCGGAGTACTCACTGTACGGTACGGGCTTATCTCTCTTTTCAGCCTGTCTTCTGCACGGTTATTTTCCGGCCAGAGCAGTATTTCATCCTTCCCTGATATTTTTGCTTCTTTTACTTTTTGTGTGGTTGAGGTTTTCCGGGTATCTTCTTTGACCTTTTTCCTTGTTGCAGCTTCTGATATTGTTGCTGAAAGACGAACAGAATCATCTATAACTCTTTTCTTGTTTCTCAGGAACGGATCAGCGATCTCTTCTTTATCCTTCAATTGAGCATCGTACTTATCAAGAAACTCTTTCTGTATCCGTATTTCCTCGTCGGACAGTTTCCCGTATGTATCGATGTAAGCGGTAAACTCCATATCAGATTTGGTAGAATAGTCCATTTTTTCCCAAAGGTACTTATGATAAAATCCGGCAGCGCCTTTGTCTGCTGCCCAGAATACTTTAATAATATTTTTTGTTCTCAACCGGCGTATCAGTGAATCCAGAAGATATATCCCGCGGCCTTCATGCTCCTGGTCAGTCCGCAGGTGATCGAGCATAACGGAATCATGTTCATTTGGAATATAGGAGATAAACCCCTTTACGCGGCCTTTCTTATCCAGCGAGATATCCATCCGGATCTCATTATTACTGTCAGCAATATCCTCGCGCCATTTGTTCATCAACCTGGGATATTCGAGCGAATATCTTTTCTGCGGATAGACTTCGACGATCTGTTTGATAATCTCGTCTTTTTCCCTGTCTCTGAGCCTTCCCCACATCTTTTTACCGTCCACTATGATTCCCAGTCTTCTGTCCCTGTTTCTAACAAGGGTTCTGCTTATCTTCCTAAAATCTCTTATACCCGGTTTTGCCTTCGGCCTTTTGGATAATCCTTTGAAACTGAATTTCTGTTTCTTAGCGGTATCGTCTCCGGCTGCTGTTTCACGTACGAGCTCTTCAATGGGTTTTCCCATCAATTCAGCCAGTTTTTCAATACGTGCCAGCATATGTTCATCTTGACCAACAGCTATATTGTCTGATCTCATCTCTTCACCAAGCAGTATTCCAAACCGTTCATCTTTATTTTCTGCTAACTCTTCCTTAACGTATTTCCGGATATCCTTCTCATACATTTTCCTGTCAGGATAGAACAAACCCGTACTATTTAATTTTTTGATCAGAGCGGGCTTATCGAACAAATAATAACCTTCGGAAGTACTCACTAATTCTATGTCCTTGTTCACTTTCCTGATGAGCGTTGATAAATCAGACGCCTTTTGGGGATCAGTCAATCCATCTACGGCTATTATCGGCCTGACTTCTCCCGCTACAACTGCCGCTTTTATGTCATCTGTTATTTCGGCATCCGACCCTGTCTCTCTGATACGACTGTTCAGCCTGACAAGATTCTCCCTCACTTTGTCCCACAACAGATCTTCACGTATCTCTTTTGCGACTTCATCCGGCAATACCATCAGTTCCATGCTATCTTTGTCATGTCCGAGCATCAGTTCTTCACCGGCCATATCGAACTGGTATACAGGCTTACCATTGCGGATAATACTTTTTTCCAGCTTATACCTGAATTCCTCTTCATCAATCGTTATACGCACATAGGCTCTGCCCCATTCACTCAAAAAGTCTTTGATATACCCAGTGATACGGTCTATACCGCTTACTCTGTATCCCATCTCCTCGAGAGCTTCACGGGCCCGGTTACCAATTGCTCTAGCTACCAGCCTTCTCCTGAACCACCGTTTGGGCCAGAACGGTTCCGGTGCAAGTGTCAATGATAATACATCTTCGTATGTCAGAAGTTCTCCGCCGCGGATAAATGAATAGTAACGGCTCCTGTCCGATTCAGTATGGCTAGTCACTACGGGCTTGATCATGACATATCCTATACCCCTGTGTTTCAGTATTTTCGCCACTCCATATGTATGAAAACCGCCCATGACCATCACAACATTGTTTTCTTTCAGCTCTCTGTCTCCGAGAAAACTTTCCACGAATTTCCTGTCACGATCGAGCGCAACCCCATAGAACCGGCCCATCTCTTTAATGTAGGGTTCCAGTTCACTCAGTAAATAGCCTATAGTCTCAAACTCGTCTCTGCAGTTCTTTTCCAATTCATTATAATGTGCTTGGAATTCCCCTGTACTGGAATAAAACCTGTCGAGCTCCTGCGGCGACATCTGGTTCAAAAGGTACTTAACAAGCAGCTGTATGTAATCACTCACTGCGATATAGCTCTTCTCAGTGTCATTTACGCATAATCCATTAGATACATTTAACACAGTTTTATCTTCTTCAGTGATCATCATGTACCCGTTTATCCGCTTTGACAATTCCAGGCACTCAAGATAGTTTCTAATATTCTCATATCCTTTTTCTGAATGTATTATATTGTTCATCTCACTGCGCATACTGTCGGATATACTGAGGTAATTGCTAAACCGGTTTATTAGAGCCGCAAGCTTGTCACCGTTTTCAAGCGCCATATCCATGCGCTTTAGCAGCCTTGTATATTCTTTCTCGATCTTTTCATAATCCAGAGATTCATATTTGCGGTTCAATGAGATAAAGTTCGCGTATTCGGGTGATATCTGCCTTACAGTGGAACCGGTCCTTGCGGCCCAGCCTTCAAGATTTTTATAAAAAGTAAGTGGTTTGATGCGTTTCTGTCTGTATAATATATAATCCGTGCGGAATTTTCGCACATCAGAGCTGCATATCTTTTCTTCTGCTATCTTCAACAGGTACTTTATCCGTTCCAGGAGCTCGACAAAATCACTACGATGGTTAAGTGAAGACACCATCAGCTTAGAGTTCTTCTCGTACAAATCCCGGTCTTCTAACCCCTCTAGCACGGGGACACCTTTCGTAACCGCAAAACCCTCCGCACCGGTTATAAGGCCTTTTTTCATGAAATACTCCAGAACTTCATTACGGATATTAGTTCTGGGAATGGAAGTCAGAAGAGATACATCTATCTTTTCCGAACTGCCTTCTACACCTATTCGTGACACACCGTAATTTCCATCTATGTGATTAAGTATCTCAAGGATATTCTGCTGTGTCTCATAATTCGCGTGAAGGTCCTGAACCAGTATTACCTGCCGGCGGTTTGTACCAGGATTGTATCTTTCAAGTACTTTTCCGTAATTAGCCGGTATCTCTATGTGATCGGCATATACCCGGCGGTCTGTTTTTTCGACATATTCAACAGCATACGAATAATTTTCAAATACAAATACAAAGATAAATGACAATACCATTATCCAGCTAACAGTCTTTATGTATATACTGCTGAGTATCTTCATGATTTATAACACATAAAAAAACCCGCACTCGGTTTTAATGAAAACAAAGTGCGGGTTCTGAATCCGGCCCTGATGGGCCTACCCGAAATCGCTGTTGGATATGTATCCTGCTGCCTGGTCCTGGCTGAAATCACTTTCTGTAATGGGATCAGGAATTTCAGCACCCATTGCACATAGAACTTCAGATCAGGCGGAATATCATCCTGCTTCTGGTTTATGTTTATATATTTCTTCCGACTGACAGCAAATGCCGTTATGGTCGTCATCAATAAAATGAAAATCAGGCTTTTCTCGTTCGATATAAGCAGCGTATTTAGAATGAACAGCAGCCAATTACTGTGATTGCCTTTAGTATTGGCATTTTTGCTGTCAGAAACTTCCGGGAATCTTTTTTCAGTACACGCTGAGAATACACCCTGTGAGATCCTGTTCAATATGTTTATGGACGTAGAATAACCTGCAATATCGTTTGTAATTGATGAAACACGCTGGGTACAGCTTCCGGTTAGATGTGAGGTAGCGATGATTGATATATTAAATATGAATATGCAAATTATAATAGAAACTTTAGTTTTATTTTTTAATAATATATTCACAGAATTATTTAATACAAACTATTTAATTCTACTCGATTCATATGAAATAGATATGAATAATTTTCTTTTTTTTTCTTTGCTATGTGAAATTAGTGTAAAATAAATTTACTGTGCTTACCCGAAAGGCAAATATATGCTAAAGTGTATTATTAAGATTATGCTATATTACATTGATATACAATTAATATAGGTAATGTCATTTATCTAAAATAAACGCGTTGAAGTCTACTGTTATTCTGCCCTTCTTTAAGTCTAAGTTACCGGTTCTTTAGTGTTTTTCAGTATTTTTCAGCAAAAAGACGCGTATTTCATTGCGCAGAAACAGTTCGGTCGTTATATCAGTGTATCTGCCAAGCCATTTTTCAATACCTTCGGGTATTTCTCTTGAGAGGAGGATCACATTCGGCCATATCCCGTTTTTTTCGGGAGTAAACTGACGCCCGCCCGAGCTATCTCTGATAAAAGCATCTACACCGCGGAAGAAAAAACCGTAGTTCAGCCAGTTATCATAACGGTTAAAAGCAAGAAGATGAGTACACCCTATCGAGTATATGTCACCGTACCTTTCATTCAGCTGTTTTACATCCGCAGCCAGTTCATACTGCTGTTTTAATGTATATGGCGGTATGATCTTTGAGAGTCCAGAAAATATCTGTACCAGCAGTATCATCACTGCAATGTTATGAGGCAGATATCTGAATGCACGAGACAGCTTGCCTGACAATATCATTGAAAGGTGTTCCACAGACCACCCTGACATTATGGCGACAAACGGCAGAATCATCAGTACATCCGGATAACCCTGGTGATCGGACCAGAAAAAAAACATAAAACCCAGCATCGTGAGATAAATGAAGAACCAGTTCATGCCGGATTTTCTTATTACTCCACCTCTTAACTTTCCTCCTGCTTTTCCTGCTTTGCCTATATGCAGCTTTGCGGAGTATAATTGCGGATCCAGAGTCTTATTTCGGATCGCAGCATATGTATGCATTACAGCCGCATACAGCAATGTCAGCGGGAGAAAATTGAATTTACCTACACCGAATACCCATATGGAACGGATTCTTTTAAGAGCTTCCCCAAATGATTCTTTTTCTCCCGTACGCATGTATTTGACTATAAAATAGTATTCCTGCAGCATTTGTTCTCTTATTGCTCCGGCAAAAATAAAATATAATTCATATAGTATAACCACTGCAAAAAATCCAGCGGCTGTTTTTATAATATTTTTCTTTATCCGGTTCCTATCGGATAACCCGACTGAAATAAGTAATGACATAAACACTATAAGAGCAGGCTGCCAGCACATATAAGCACATCCTGCAAAAAGACCCGCATAAGAATATTTCTTCCTGAAAAAGAAGAGATAACAGAGCAGCATGAATAATATCATAAATATCTTCGGGCGTGATCCCATGGCGCCCTGAAGAACAAATCCAAAATATGAGAGCATGGAGAATGCGGCAAAACTGGAAGCACGTTTATTGCCTGTCAGATAATAAGTAACAATCCAGATCAATCCTACAATAGCCCCCATAACTGAAAGTGATACTGTAACCGCAGAATAGAGATCATTCAATCCGATTATCCTTCCAAGAAAAATAACTGATCCTGAGATCATCGCGGTTAATGCTGTCTTGGGATCAAAATGACTGATATGCGGCGGAACACCTGAAGCCACTCTTTCACTCATATAGAAATAATGCTGGTTATCGTACAACAAAGGCAACTTATACCCACCGCTCATCAGGGCAAGCAGTATAGAGAACACGAAGAAAAATAATACATAATATTTTGACTGATTCATCACGTCGTTTATTTTGTTATTCTCCATATTGAGGTTTATCAGTGCATTTCAAAATCAAATATCTTAGGATTCTCTTTGATTATATTGTAGAGGACATATGCTATCTTACAGTTACCGTTATAATGACATTGATCTATAAATATTGCTTCATTTCGATATCTCATCAGATGCGGCAACAAATCTATACATATTATCGAAAGCTCATTGCAGACTTCCTGCAGTTTCTTCTGAGGATAATATTTACCATGCCATTCGGCATCAAAAGTAATCTGGGGTGCCGCAGGAAAACATATCAATACCAGTTTAATATTATTCTTATCGCATAACTTTTTGATTTTTTTAAGGTAGATTGCCCCCTTTTTCCAGTTCTCGTCCTTCCATGACGCACCCCCATCCAGGTCGGCTTCATTCACAAGTTTTACGAATTCCCTCTTTTCCTTATGAAATTTATGTTCATTATATCTTTTTACCCATTTGAATTTATTCTTATATTCCTTCTTCTGCGTATATTTTACCGTCCGGTATATTTTCTCCATATACTCCGCAGTTTTAA
>JBDRKX010000112.1:0-39769 GCA_043813605.1 Elusimicrobiota bacterium
TTAAGTTTTTTTTTGTTTTATTTTTACTTACAGCTTATAGCTTACCACTTACAGCAAAATAAGTCATAAGCTTTAAGTTTTAAGTTTTAAGTTATAAGTTTTAAGTTTTTTTTTGTTTTATTTTTTCTTACAGCTTATAGCATCACCACTTATAGCTTATTACTTACAGCTTAAAGCTTACTACTTACAGCAAAATAAGTCATAAGCTTTAAGTTTTAAGTTTTTTTTTGTTTTATTTTTTCTTACAGCTTATAGCTTACTACTTATAGCTTACAGCTTACTACTTACAGCTTAAAGCTTACAGCTTAAAGCTTACCACTTACAGCTTACAGCTATATTATCCTTGCAACCTTCATCATCATAATGCTTATCATAAGGAATATGAGGTTTGCCGCCCAGGCTCCCAGCATAGGTGAAAGTATCGCGCTTGCGCCGAGAGCTCTTCCGACAGATATTGTTCCCCAGTAGATAAAACATATTACTATAGAAATAAAGAATCCCGTTACCCTGCTCCTTAATCCTCCCCAGAGGGCGATAGGGATACCCAGTATCAGGATTATGGTGTTTGAAAAAGGAAAGGATATCTTATAGTGAAGAAGCACTCTTTCCTTAACAGTGGAGAACCCGCTGTTTTTCAGCCGTTCTATATACTTGAATAATGTCAGGAAATCCATCTGTTCCGGGGATTTTACCGGTTTACTGAAGTTAACCGGTTTTTCACCCAGGTCCATGGTCTTTTCATCGAGTTCACGATAATCCATATCTCCTTCGGCATCCTTATTGAAATCTCTTATTCTTACTTCAGACAGCTTCCAGGTAGTACCGGCAACATAATCCGCCCGTTTGGCTGTTAAGCGGTTTTTTTCTATAAGTGAACCCGGATGAAATTCGATTATAGTCAGTCCTGATATCGAGTTGTTCTGGAACTGTCTGATCCTGAACATAGTATTTTCAGAACCCATATATGTAAAATTTGTTCTTGAGGGATCCGCTTTTCTTGGATCTTTGCCTCTGATGATAAAAAACAGCTCTTCAGCTTTCGCATTCGTATGCGGAACGACAGTCTCGTAAGTCAGGCCTGTAACTATACTCATTAATATTGAAAAAAGTACCAGGGGCCGTATAATGTATATCAGCTTGATCCCGGAACTTTTTACGGCGGTTATTTCATGGTTCCTGTTCAATGTTCCCAGGGAAAAAAGTATTGCAAGAAGGGTTGCTACAGGTGTTATCGTAACGAACCATTCCGGGATCCTGTATAAGAAGTAGGTAGCAAGAAGTGAAAATGACGTTTTGTTTTCCAGGAATTTATGGAGGTAGTCAAAAAAATGAGTGATTGCCATGAGCATAATAAAAGCTATGAGCCCGCTTGTAAAAGGCCTGAGGAAACTCCATAGGACATATCGTTTGATTATTTTCATTTCCCGTAACTTTTCTTAAGCATGAGGAATCCGGCTGTACCTACAATTATATTCGGCAGCCAGACGCCCAGCCATGGGAGAAATATCCTGCTGAAAGCCATCTTGAGACCGGCTACCATCAGAAAGTAATAGACAGCTATCACGACCAGGCTTAATCCTATACCGATCGTCTTACCCTTGTTCTCCGCCCTTATACCCAATGGAATACCGATAAGAAGGAGAACCGGGATCGCGCCGGCCAGTGAACTTCTTAAGTAATAACGGGCTTCAATGTTATGCGCGGGCAGGCCTTTACTGCGGAGTCTTTTTATTTCATCTTTCAATTCAGAAGCTGTCATGGTTTCTATGCTCTTGCCGTGGCCGGTGACATTTTTAGATGACTTGATTATTATCCTGTAATTTTTAAAATCGATATTGCTCATCTTTTCCGGGTGCTCATCCGGCTGATGTCGGATCGTTCCGTTATACAGGTTCATTACAAGTTCTCCATCATTGCCGGTGAGCCATTTCCCGCGCCTTGCATTAATGGAGACGGAAGGACCTTCATCATCTGCTTCTTTATATATGATTATTTCTTTTAACTGCCTTTTTTTATGATCAACACTCAGACATAGCAGTGTATATGGGCTTATCTCTATTAAAGTGGATTCTTCCAGCCTGAGTGCAGGGTCTTTCATCGCGATACTCAGGAATTTTTCACGGAATTTAAACTGGGAGTTAGGCGCAACAATATAATTAAAAGGTATCATCAGCGCTGCGAGGGCAATAGTTGCAGCAAGGACAGGGATTACAATAGGTTTAAGAGTGCTGCCTGAAGTCCTTATAACAGTTATCTCACCATCTGAAGCCATCTTGCCGAAGGAGAGGATGGCCCCCGAGAGTATCCCCATCGGCATTGATAAAACAAGTATGGTCGGAAGCGAATAGATAACAAGCATGAGAGCAGACCCGATATCAAGCCCTTTGTTTATAAGAAGGTTTATTATCTGGAAGATCTTATCCATTAAAAGTATAAAAACGAAGAGCATAAGGCTCAATGCCGTATGTGAAAAAAACTGTTTTAAAATATATCCGGTAAAAATTTTCATGATAGTAATACTTTATTTTATTTTTTTCGTTTGATTATAACAAGTTTTTGGATTATAATTTCAAAAGGGACGGTTTTGAATTTTCAGTATTTATATTAAAAAATCAGATAATGCCAAGAAAAGCGAGAGTAGAATACAGGGGCGGATTGTTCCATATAATAAACCGGGGAAATGCCGGGATGGAGATCTGCCGGGATGAAAGCGATTTTGACAGATTCACCGATTACCTCTCTGTGACACAGGAGGGCTATCCCTTTGTCTGTTATGCATACGCCATTCTGCCCGATCATTTTCATCTGCTTCTGGAAAGGCTCGATGATCCGTTATCGGGTTTGATGAAATCCCTTCTGAGAAGATACGCGTTATATTTCAATAGGAAATATTGCAGGAAAGGGCATATCTTCAACGGCCGCTATTATTCGGTGTTATGCCAGAAAGAGGAATACCTGTTAAAGCTGATCAGGTATATCCATTTCAGCCCGGTAAGAGCAGGTCTTTGCTTAAAACCAGGTGAATGGAGATGGTCGAGTCAGGGGGTGTACAAGGGAAGGGAAAACCCGATGAACATAGATAAAACTGCACCTTTGAAAATACTGGGCGGCAGCAGGATAAGTGCAGCAGTCAGATTCGAAAAATTCATGTCAGAGGATTGCCGGAAAAACAGTGATATCGAACTTAATCCTTCGGAAGGACTTCCTTTTCTCGGGAGCAGGGAGTTTATAAAAGATGCCATTGAAAAAACAATAGAGAAGAGAAGAAAATCAAAGCATGATAAGATGATATCTCTCGAAACACTTTCTTCCATTATATGTTCAATATATAATGCCGATCTATCGCTGCTGGCGGTAAAGGGCGGTGATAGAAATGTTTCAAAAGCAAGAGCTATGATCTCCTATAGTGCATGTAAGCACTTCGATTACAGGGTATCGGATGTAGCAAGATATCTGAAAAAAGATCCGTCAGCAGTTACCCACAGTATTATGAAAACGAAAAAGAACGGCGGGTTGAAAGAAGCAGAGGAAATAAAGAAAATCCTCGAGGACCGGAAATTATTGTTGCTATGAAAAAAGCCGCGCTATTATCTTTATCTGTTTTATTCTGCTGTTTCCGGCCGGCGGCCGCGGCTGATCTTCATCTGATCGATGCTTCCGAGATGAATGCTTTCGAAACAGGACGGTCTACTTATGCGACTATTACGGAAGAGTTTGAAGAATTCTCTGAAGACGGTGAATGGCTGGAATACGATAAACCTCTATGGAAATCCATAAAGGGACAGAAAGAAGACGGCTTTTTCGAAGTGCCGTATGTTGACATGTCGGATTTCGATGAACATAAATCTACGACAACCGGCCGGTATGCTGATATGTATCTTCCTCCTGCCCAGGTCGAACTTCCCTATCAGACAAGATTGAGTATTTCCGGAAATAAATCGATCTCTATCAGATACGGCAATGTATATTATTTCGGCGACGAGGATGAACGTACCGTCAAGGGTACACCGGCTGGAACTACAAAAGGTTTCGAGATGGAACAGGAACTGAAAGTAAGGATCAAGGGGAATGTCGGGGAAAAGATAACAGTTAATGTCGATTATGATGATACTAAACCGGTATATGACGAAAATGCCCGTAAGATATCTATTTTGTATAAAGGAGATGAAGAAGAGGTCGTACAGGAGGCCGCATTCGGAGATATTACACTGAGTATTCCTTCTACCAAATTTGTGGGTTATTCAAAGAAAGTATTTGGAGCAAGCGTTAAAGGGAAGTACAAGGATTTCAGTTTTATGGCCATCGGTTCACAGACAAAAGGGAAAACGGAAGAAAAAGAATTTATGGGACAGACAACATTTTCCAAAAAGGACATAAAAGACATTTCGTACATGAGAAGGAAATATTACAGCATCGATCTGGGCACCCAGTCAACACATCTGCCTATAGAAGCCGGGAGCGTGAATATATATATCGATGATCAGGACATATCGAATATAGTTGAAAACAATGAGTCGACTATGACTGTGACATATTTCGGTTCTACGCAGACTTATACGGGATATTTTTACAAGCTTGTAGCCGGAAGAGATTTTTACGTGGATCACATTAACGGTATATTGACTTTCAATGAGACTATTCAGTCGAATTATGTGACTGCTGTTGAATATAAATATAACAGTAACAGCAGTGAAATAGGCGGCAGCTCCGGATACCCGGTCATAATAAAAGATGAAACAGAAACACTCAACTACGAATTGAAAAACAGGTACAGTCTGGGTGCCAGGAAGATCATGAGGGATGATTTTGTGATAAAGTTCCTTGATCTCAGCAGAAATGAAGTAGAATTGCCTGCCGGGTCTTATCTGATAGATTATGAATTGGGTTATCTTAATTTTACCGGTAAGACACCTTTCTATGATTCCACAAAGACAGCGGGGTACGGGAACGGAGGTTACCCGGATACATATAATAAAAACAATCCTCAGCATCATTACATCATATATGTCGAGTACAAGGAAAAAGTCAAAAGTTATTTTCTGCGGCCCAATATAGTCAGGGGAAGTGATAGAATCCTCCTTGACAATACAGCGCTTGTCAGGGACCGCGACTATATTCTTGATTATCCGTCCGGTTTTCTGACATTCCTGAATGAAGAAAAAATAAATGAAACGACAAAGATAGAAGTGACATATGAATATATGCCGTTCGGCGGGCTTTTCAAGGAGACACTGGTAGGATTAAGGGGCGAATATGATTTTAGCAGTAATTTCTCTGCAGGCAGTACCCTGCTTTATAACTGGGCATCGGCTCCCCTTGAAATACCCACTGTACATTCTACTCCGGTAAGCACGCTTATACTTGAGACGGATGCGACCTGGAAGATACCGGAATCCAGGTATTTCCCTCTGCCGACTTCCGTAAACGGAGAGGTTGCACAGAGTATATATAATCCTAACACACTGGGAAAAGCCATGATAGATAATATGGAAGGTGTCAGGGAATCATATTCCGTTCCGACTGTTGCTGATAACTGGCGTATTGCCGTTACACCTTCCGGTATGGCCGCTGATCCGGGCTGGATAACGCTCTCGGAAGAGGATGTCTATATGAGCGATATAAACAACAAAGTGTCGGAAACCGATGACGAGAAAAAGAATGTGCTTGATATATCATATAATCTTCCTTCCGGCAGCGTGCGTGAAAGGTCAGTAGTATATGCTATTTCGAAAGACGGCCTTGATTTCAGCGAAAAAGATACAATCCAGATGTGGCTCTACGGCGACGGGAAAGGCGCTGAGATACAGATAGATTTCGGAAGCATATCGGAAGATGTTGACGGGTCGGGTAAGATGAAGTCTGAAGATATAAACACGAATGGAACTCTTGACCGGGGAGAGGATGTCGGATGGAGTTATTTATACAACGGTTCTACATATCCGATCGGGGCCGCGAACGGTGAAATAGATACTAATGATCTTGACGGGGACGGATATCTCGATACGATTCAGAACTACAAAAGCTTTGACAGTGTTATATGCACGGATCTGGATGTTGATTGGACGGGATGGAAGAACGTCACTATTGAACGTGATAAGGCGGGAGGTACTGATGCTGACTGGAGTGCCGTGAAACATGTCAGGATAACCGTAAAAGGAACAGGTATCTCCGGCACAATAGGCCTGGCGGCCCTGGAAGTTGTGGGAAACAAGTGGGAGGTAGGCCAGGGGACGTCTACGCTCAGTGTCAATGCGGTTAATAATTATGACAATGATGAATACATCTCGCCCCGGGATACAGATATGTACGATGAGATATATAAAAAGGTCGGCGGTAACAGTTCTGAGAAGGAACAGGCGCTTGAACTTGCGTATTCAGAGTTAAAAGACGGGACCACGGTATATGCTTATTACAAGTATTCCCAGGCGGTCGATCTATCTCATCATAACAAGCTGAGTTTCCTTCTTTACGGAGGAGGTGAGGGAGTGGATTTTATCATCAGCATGGGTTCGGGAGACAGTTTTTTTACGAAGAAAATAAGAGATGATTTCATCGGCTGGAGGAAGTTCACTTTTGACATGCCTTCAGGCTTCGAAAAGACAGGGAGCCCGAGTTTGTCCAATATCATGGAGATAAGACTTAGTATTGCTAATGACACCGGTATTGATAAATCCGGAAAACTATGGGTAAACGAGATATATGTAGAAGACCCGGAAAAACGCATCGGCCATGCATGGAGGGGCAGTTTTTCATCTTCACTTCCAGGCATATTGAGTTTCGGCGGTGATTACCAGACGGTCGACAGGGATTTTCAGACAATAACCACCACGCCTAAGAACCAGGATAATACAACTTATTCGGCAAATGCCAAACTTACCGCTTTGAAATATCTGCCTGTAACCGGTAGTTATTCCGAGAGCAACATCACTACGCCGCCCGATAGGATAACCCCCAGCCAGAGGAATTCTTACCTGAGGGAAGAAGATGCGGGAGAAGTCACAAAGAAGACCGGTAAAGTAGGGGCGACTTTCAGCATGAGGCGGCTTCCTACAGTAAAAGGGGATTATACCAGGAGTACAGACGATTCAAATTTTACAGGTAAGAACGAGACATCAGAAACTGTAAATGGAAGTGCATCCTATTCAGTACCGCTGAAATTCTATATTATCCCCAGAACAGTAGGAGGTTCCTACAGGAAGACAGACTCATATACAAGATGGAAGGACTACAGGCGCACAGAAAATCCGGACGGCGGATACGAAAATACAGATGATGAAACTCTTGAATATTCAGGTAATACGGATATCCAGGTATTCAGTTTTCTTATACTTAAACCGAGGTATTCGAAAAACGAAAAATATAAAACACGTCACTATTACAGCGGCCAGTATAAGTATGAGCAAAAGAAAGATCCCTGGTCAATGGATCAGGATGTCTCTGTTGACTCGCAGATGACGATCATGAAATGGCTCAGGCCGAATGCGTCGTATTCCATTAAGACCAATGAAGACTATGATTACTCTACATCAGGAAATTTGACCTTTCTTTCCGGGACAAAAGATATAGGCAGGAATTTTAGTTTTAAGGCCGGGGTAGGTCTTCCTGTGACGAATGTTTTGCCTTGGATAGAACCGGTAAAGACACTTAATCTTAATGCCAATATCGGTCTTGAAAAGGGGGAAACATATCAGGACGTTGAAAATGATTTTTATATTTTCGACAAACTTGACCAGAATTACGAGTTGGAGTTTTCATCACCATCTGCAGGACTTACTGCACTAAGCAGCAGGAAATCCGAAAAATATACCGCAAACTGGAGTCCTTTCAATTTTCTCAATCTGGATAAAGGGCTGCTCGCTATGATAGGCGGCCTCTCATCAAGATCATCATATGACCACATAGATTCCAGGAAAGAGATAACCGGTACTGTCTTTGATACTATTACGGAAGTATGGCCTGATATCAAGATCGATTATGGGAAAGTCGAGAGGATCCCTTATACAAAGAGCGTATTCACCGAAATAAGGCTGCGTACGGATTATAGTTTCAAGAAAATGATCTCTTATTCAAATTCAGCGGGTGTTGACAGGGACCTGGGTGTGGATTACGGTGCGAACTGCAGGTTTCTCATGTTCAAGAAGTTCGATTCTCTTTTCGAGCACAACAGGAACTGGGAGAAGAAGATTGACCTCAAGGAAGAACACTGGATTACGTACCAGAACAGCCTCGCATACAGCGGACAGGTCAAGATCGTACTGAAAAAATACTGGAACCTCATAGCAAGGTATTCTCAAAAAAAAGTAAGGAAGATCGCTTATGAGATACAGGATCCGTTAACGGATACAAATGTGTATACTCCCAGCCTTCAATTCGATGCTATCATAGATATGCCGGCGACAATCAGGATCCCGCTTATAGGCAAGGAACTGGCCATGATGAACAGGCTCAAGGTCACATCCACTTTGCAGGCGGAATTTTCGAGAAGCGATATCGATGTAGATAAAACAAATACTAACAAATACCTGATGAGCACTTCCGCAGATATGGATGTTTCAAGCAATATGAGACTTAATGTGAAGTTCGGGGGGCAATATCTTGATAACATAGTCAAGTATGAGAACGGTTATTTTTCTTTTTATGCCCAGTCTGAAATGGTTATAAGATTCTGATGATTCTGCCGGCAGTTATAAACTTGCTTTTTCCGGTTAACTGCGTATCATGCGGAAACCGGATCAGGCTTAATAACCCGTACGGAGTATGCGGCGAGTGCATTGGAAAGCTTTCTCTGACCAATTCCCGTTCATGCCGCTACTGCGGCAGGCCTGTCAGGACGCTGGAAGGCTACTGTACAGTTTGCAGCGCTAAGAAATCACAAATAAATAATTTCTATACTATAGGTTATTATGAGGATATAATAAAAATATTAATAAGTAACTTTAAGTATAATAACAAGAGGTACCTCGGCAGGATACTCGGTGATCTGATGTTCAATATATTCAGGAGCCGGATAATAAAAGACAATATCGAAGTGATAATACCTGTACCTTTGTCATCTGCGAGAAAAAGAGAACGCGGATATAATCAGGTTGAAATACTTGCAAGACACCTGGAAAAAAAGACCAGGATAAAATACATGGGAAACATCATAAAACGAAACCGTGATACAAACCCTCAATACAGGCTTACCAGGCGTGAAAGGTTCTCAAATCTCCAGGGCGCTTTCAGTATCTCCGGAAAACTTGAAGGGCAGGCAGTGCTTTTAATAGACGATATAGCGACTACGGGAGCCACTCTCCAGAGTATGGCCTCCTGCCTGAAGAAAGCCGGCGCCGGTAAAGTGCATGCGCTGGTATTAGCTCATGGCAGATAAATTATAATTGATATAATATTTGACAATCAACTTTTCATTTTGTATTAATATCTAATTGAACCGGAGATATGATAATCTGAGTGGAAACAGGGAATGCCTTTATTATAATAATAAAAAGGAAGTAAAATGGCTGATTTTAATGAACAATTTGAAATAAGAAAGAAGAAACTGGAAAAACTGAAAGAAACCGGACTCGAACCGTATCCTACAAAATATGAAGGGGGAATTACAGTGTCCGCCGCTGTGGATATGAATGAAGGAGAAACGGTGAGAGTAGCCGGCCGGCTGATGAGCAGGCGCATGATGGGAAAAGCGGCATTTGCTCATATAAAGGATTCTACGGGCCAGATACAGTTTTATCTGAAACTTGATAAAACCGGTACCGAGGTTTTTAAAATATTCAAAGACATGGATATCGGTGATTTTCTGGGAGTCGAAGGAGAAATCTTTATTACAAGGACAGGCGAGAAAACAGTATTAGCGGAAAACATGAATTTCCTGTCCAAAGCTTTAAGGCCTCTACCGGAGAAATTCCATAAATTAAAAGATGTTGAAACGAGGTACAGAAAAAGATATCTGGATATCCTTGTAAATGAAGATTCCTCGAAGATACTGAAGGCGCGTGCTGTCGCACTCAGCAGGATAAGGGAACTGCTTACGAAGAAAAGATATATAGAAGTTGAAACACCTATACTCCAGGATATTCCCGGAGGAGCTGCTGCCAGGCCTTTCATTACTCATCACAATGTTTATGATGCCGAACTCAGTCTTCGTATAGCTCCTGAGCTTTACTTGAAGAGGCTTATTGTAGGAGGCTGGGACAGGGTATTCGAGATCGGCCGTAATTTCAGGAATGAAGGTGTTTCTACGCGGCATAATCCTGAATTCACGATGATAGAGATATACTGTGCCTATACGGATTACAAATATATGATGTCGCTGTCTAAGGAGCTGATAAGCGAAGTATGGGAAGAAGTGCGCCGTGCCGGGTATACACCGGTTATTGATTTTTCAAAAGGCTGGGAAGAAAGGAATATATGGGAACTTCTTTCACATTATTCAGGCAGCAGTATTTCCCCTGAGGATCCGATCGAAGTACTTAGAGAGAAAGCTCTTAAGCTTGATGTCCCTCCGGGAAAAGATTCTTCAGAGAAGATAGTTGACAGAATATTTTCAAAGTACGTGGAACCGCAACTGAAAGAAGCTACATTTGTAACCGGTTATCTGTCTGATAATTCACCGCTGGCAAAGAGGTCTCCTGACGATCTCAGGATAGCGGAAAGGTTTGAGATCTTTGCAGCCGGACAGGAAATAGGGAATGCATACAGCGAGCAGAACGATCCTATTATCCAGAGGAATATGTTCGAGATGCAGGTGGAAAATTATGATGATCCGGAACAGCCTAAAAAAGTTGATGAGGATTATCTCGAGGCACTTGAATACGGTATGCCGCCTGCATCGGGACTCGGTATCGGAATAGACCGGCTGCTAATGCTTATGACCGGTGCGGAATCAATCCGCGAAGTAATACTGTTTCCGATGCTTAAACCTTTCAGCGAGGAGTAAAAATGTTATTCAGCCTGCGGATGGCCTGGGCATATTTCAGGAAAACATGGGCCCGTGGCATATGGGGAGTGATGATGATCATTTCCATAACCGGTATCGCTATCGGTGTTGCTTCGCTAGTCGTTACTCTGTCTGTTATGAACGGATTTCATACGGAGATCACTTCCAAATTGCTTTCACTTAACCCGCATATTCTTGTAATGAATCCATTCATGGGGATCGATATTGCCGATAACCTTGATGATGAATTGAAGATGATCGGTATCCTGGAGAATTATACGCCGTTTGTATACGGAAAAGGCTTGCTTCATCACTCCGGCAGAAGCCAGGGCGTTGTCGTGAAGGGTGTTAATGCCGACCGCAGACAGCCGGAACTCTCTGAAGGTAAATGGCATGAACTCGTCAATGACGGTGTCATTATGGGCCGGGAATTAGCTAACATACTGGGACTTGAATACGGAGATGATGTTTATCTTATTATTCCTAAAATCGAGCAGATAGGAGCGCCCGTGATACCCAGAGTGGAGAAGTTCAAAGTAGCCGGTATTTTTGATTCCGGGATCTACGAGTATGATTCAACGCTGGCATATATAGCCATTGATACTGCAGAAAGTATATTTTCGGATGGTTCTGCTGCTTCCGGGGTGGAGCTTTATCTGGAAGATCCTTTTAAGGCGGAGATAATAGCCTCGCAAATGAGAGAACGGCTTTCCGGCAGATACTTTAACATACAGACATGGAAGGATAGGAATTATAATCTATTTGCAGCATTGAAACTGGAAAAGACGATGATGTTCATAGTCTTGATAATGATAGTCCTTGTAGCTACATTTAATATCGCGGGCACACTGATACTTATATCGGTTACGAAATCAAAGGATTGCGGGGTCATGAGGGCTCTGGGCGCGACAAAACGTCAAATACGTTATATGTTTCATTTTAAAGGATTGATTCTAGGATTTACCGGTACCCTGGTCGGTACTGCCTGCGGACTGGCTATTGCCGCAGTATTGAAACGGTACAGCTTTATCCAGCTGCCGCCTAAGGTCTATCTTATATCAACTCTCCCGGTAAAAGTGAATCCTGCCGATATTTTTCTTATAATGGTAACTGCAATAATAATAAGCCTGATCGCTACGATATATCCATCGTACAGGGCCGGAAAACTCGAAGTGGCACAGGAATTGAGGAATGAGTAGCAGTACAAAATCCATAGATCTTGATAACGTAATAAAAAGTTTCCGGGAGGGCGCCCAGGAAGTGTCAGTCTTGAAAAATATCAATCTAAAATGTTATCATGGGAAATGGTATACCATATACGGTGCTTCGGGAAGCGGTAAGACGACGCTTTTGAATATCGCGGGGGGGTTAGAAAGGCCCGATGGCGGGCGGGTGAATTACGCCGGAACGGATGTTTATGGTATGTCCGATTCGCTATTGAGCCAGTGGCGGAATTCGAAGATAGGGTTTGTTTTCCAGTTTTTTCACCTTATTCCGGAACTAAACGTGTTAAACAACATACAGTTGCCGCTGAAAATAAACCGCATAAGAATGGATAAATCATGGTTCTCAAAAGTGATCAATATGCTGAATATTGACAATCTGCTCGACCGGAAACCATATACGCTCAGTGGCGGAGAGAAACAGCGTGTTGCAATGGCGCGTGCTGTAATAAACAGGCCGGATTTTGTTATTGCTGATGAGCCGACGGGAAATCTGGATTCGGATAATAGTATGCGGGTTATTGAATTGCTGCTTGGGTTGAAGGACGAAAGCGGGATAGGCATTATAATGGCTACGCATGAAAAGGATCTGATGGATGTGGGAGAAGAGCGCCTAAGGCTGAAAGACGGTACGATAGTATTGAATGCGGAATAAGTTTTTTATATGAAAATGGAAAAAGAATCCTTAATACGGAAGGAGAATCGTTAATGAGTAAATTTGTTTATGTGAATGGAGAGCATCTGAAGCAGGAAGATGCGTGTATATCTGTTTTTGACCATGGTCTCCTCTACGGTGACGGAGTTTTCGAGGGGATAAGGGCATATGACGGAAATATCTTTAAATTGACAGAGCATCTTGAGAGACTGTATAGATCAGCTAAAGTAATAAATCTGAGAATCCCCCTTGAGATAGGAGCGTTGGAAAAAGCAGTGATTGATATTATGAAAGCCAATGGATTGCGTGATGCGTATATCCGGCTTATTGTAACAAGGGGAGTGGGTGATCTCGGTCTCAGCCCCGATAAATGTTCGGCGCCGACAATAATCATAATCGCGGATAAGATAACCCTCTACCCGGAAGTGTTCTATGAACAGGGGCTGAAGATCATCACGGCTTCCACAAGACGCAACATACCGGAAGCGCTTAATCCCAGGATAAAATCATTAAATTATCTCAATAACATAATGGCAAAGATAGAAGCTAATAATGCCGGTGTCCCTGAAGCGCTTATGCTGACACGGGATGGTTACGTTGCTGAATGCTCGGGAGATAATATATTCATTATATCCAGGAGAGATGTAATATTCACACCTCCTCCTTATCTGGGCACGCTTACCGGTATCACCAGAGAGACGATTATTGATATTTCAGTCGATATGGGTTTTGAAGTAAAAGAATCTCCGTTTACAATGTTTGAAGTATACAATTCAAAAGAATGTTTCCTGACCGGAACAGCGGCGGAAGTCGTTCCGGTGATCGATTGTGACGGGAGACCTATAGGAGACGGGCACCCGGGACAAACGACAAAGGAACTTATTAAGAAGTTCAGAGAAATAGTAAGAATTGAAGGGACCAGAATAGAATGAATCAGGAGGCTTAAGGATATGCTCTGTGACCAGTGTCATAAGAGAGAAGCAAAGATATTTGTTAAAAAAGAAGAAAGCGGCAATACTGTAGAATACAATATTTGCGAGATATGTGCTGTCCAGACAGTAGGCAGAGTATTTGATCTTTCTGCGATCAAGGATGATCTTTTCAGCGGATTATCTGATATGCTCGCCGGGTTCAGTGATATCGAAAACGGCACTGAGAAAAAAATGCAGTGTACACTATGCGGATTCAGGTTCGCCGATTTTCAGAATACCGGGAAATTGGGCTGCGAGGGGTGCTATACAGAGTTTGAAGAAGAGCTGCTGCCGCTCATGAAGAGGCTGCAGGGTTCGACTCAGCATGCAGGAAAGGGCATTAAAGGACTTGAGGCAATGCTTGAGATAGAAAA
Source organism: Elusimicrobiota bacterium (assembly GCA_043813605.1). Taxonomy (GTDB): domain Bacteria; phylum CG03; class SLGR01; order SLGR01; family JBDRKX01; genus JBDRKX01. The sequence continues at coordinate 14,160 of JBDRKX010000112.1, forward strand.
ACTTAAGACTGAACTTCAGGCGGCAGTAGAAATGGAAGAATATGAGAGAGCTGCAGTTCTAAGGGACAAGATCAGGGAAACGAGTTCTAAGAAAAAAGAGTTATGAAACTCAGTCATCTGGCAACAAGTGATGTGAGCTGGCTGCATGATAAGACACTGGATCACAATTGCGTGATCTCAACCAGGATACGGCTTGCCAGGAACCTGAAAGGCTGTCCTTTTCCTTCATCTGCCGCTCCGGAACAGCTAAGAGAATACATAGATAAGGTATTCACAGCCTGTAAAAAGAGTTCATTTCTGAAGAATGCTGATATCATGATATTAGATGAACTTTCGGAAATTGACCGCCGGATGCTTCTGGAAAGGCATATTATAAGTTGCGAACATGCGTTTTCATCATCGAACGCCGGAGTGATCATTGATAATGGAGAGAAGCTCAGCATAATGGTAAACGAGGAAGACGTATTGAGGATCCAGTATATATCAGGCGGTTTAAATCTTTTTGAAGCGTGGGATGTCATAAACAGCGTGGATAACGAACTCTCTGAATATCTTGATTTTGCCTATTCTGACAGGTGGGGTTATCTTACGGCATGCCCGACCAATACAGGGACAGGGATGAGAGCTTCCTGCCAGATGCATCTTGCCGGGTTAGGTATGATAAACGGTCTTAAAAGAACTATGGAGAATGTCGGCAGGATGGGGATGGTTGTCCGTGGATTATATGGTGAAGGAACGAAGATCATGGGCAATATGCTGCAGGTTTCCAACCAGGTTACTCTGGGAATATCTGAAGCTAGGATTACAGACAATCTGAACCGGCTTGTTGTGCAGGTTGCCGAAAGAGAGGAAAAGACAAGGTCTGATATCCTCGAAAAAAACAATGATATGCTGCGTGATACAGTTCTGAGATCACATGGTATACTTTTAAACGCATACAAGATAAGTTTTGAAGAAGCGCTGGATCTTATTTCGAATGTGAGGTTAGGCGTTTATGCAGGCATTATCGTTCTTGATATAGCAAGCCTGAATGACTTGATGATAAAGATGCAGCCGGCTCATATTCAGGAAATTAAGAATATCGACATGACTGCGCTTGAAAGGGATAAAGCCCGCGCGCAGATGATAAAAGACATTATAGGAAAATAGTGAAAAAAGCGGAATTAACAATATCCAGGATATTATGGAGGGAATATGTTCAATAAATTTACAAAAAGAGCTCAAAAAGTGATAATTCTTTCTCAGGAAGAAGCTAAAAAACTCAATCATGATTATGTAGGTACGGAGCATATACTGCTCGGAATTCTTTCTCTTGATGAGGGGGTAGCGGCAGAAGCATTCAAGGTCATAGGGGTGGAAAGAAAAAAGCTCAGACAGCAAGTGATCAATATGGTAGGGGAAGGTGATAATGTTCTTCTTTCAGGTGACAGGCCGATGACTCCGAGGGCGAAGAGGGTACTTTCTTTTTCAGTACAGGAAGCGCAGGAATTAGGACATAATTTCGTAGGTACGGAGCATATATTGCTTGGATTGATAAAGGAAGAAGATGGACTGGCCAGCCAGATACTCATGAACGCAGGACTTACACAGGAAAAGATATACGAAACAGTAATGAACCTGCTGGGAGAAAGCGCCTTTCAGCAGGAAGAAGGAGCCGGGGGAATAAAGAAGTCTTCCAAAACACCGACGCTTGATACCTACGGCAGAGATCTTACAGAACTGGCGAAAAAGGGCGCTTTGGATCCTGTAATAGGAAGAGAAGTTGAAATACAGAGGGTAGTACAGATACTGACGAGGAGGACAAAGAATAATCCTATCCTGGTCGGTGATGCGGGGGTGGGGAAGACAGCAATCGTAGAAGGGCTTGCTCAGCAGATCGCGGATAATGAGATCCCCGAAATACTCATGAACAAAAAGGTCGTGACACTTGATCTGGCAGCGATGATAGCAGGTACTAAATACCGGGGAGAATTTGAGCAAAGGCTCAAGAAAGCTATGAATGAAATAGTAAAATCCGAAGGAAAGATAATCCTGTTCATAGATGAACTGCATACTGTGATAGGTGCAGGGGCAGCTGAAGGAGCTATGGATGCTTCAAACATCCTCAAACCGTCTCTTTCGCGGGGCGAATTACAATGTATAGGGGCAACGACTCTTGATGAATACCGGAAACATATAGAAAAAGACGCGGCTTTATCAAGAAGATTTCAGCAGGTGGTCGTTGATCCTCCTTCAGTAGATGAGACAATATTGATATTGAAAGGATTAAGAGACCGTTATGAGATGCACCACGGCGTTAAATATTCGGAAGAGGCGATTATATCATCCGCAATGCTTTCACAGCGGTTTATAACGGACAGGTTTCTTCCTGACAAAGCTATAGATGTAATTGATGAAGCGGGTTCGCGTTCAAGACTCAGGGCTACTATGCTTCCAGAGAATATAAAGAAGATGGAAAATGAGAAAGTAACTGTTACCAAGGAAAAAAAAGCTTCCATAGCGGCTCAGGAATTTGAAAAAGCAGCTGATCTCAGAGATAATGAAAAGAAGCTCGAGCAGCAGATAAAGTCCGAAAAACTCAAGTGGGAAAGCAAGATGCAGAAAGATTGTTATGTCATAAGTGCGGAAGATGTAGCAGATATTATATCTGACTGGACAGGTATTCCGGTGAGTAAGATGACTGAGAAAGAATCAGAGAGACTTCTTAATATGGAAAATGAACTGCATAAGAAGATCGTTGGACAGGATGAGGCAGTAACGCGAATATCGCAGGCTATACGCAGGTCGAGGACCGGATTGAAAGATACGAGAAGGCCTATAGGATCATTTATCTTTCTAGGCCCGACGGGTGTCGGGAAAACAGAACTGGCGCATACATTGGCTGAATATATGTTCGGGGATAAGGACGCTCTTATCAGGGTAGATATGAGCGAGTTTATGGAAAAATTCAGCGTCTCACGCCTTATAGGTGCGCCTCCGGGATATGTCGGTTATGACGAAGGCGGTACGTTAACAGAAGCTGTACGCAGAAAACCGTATTCCGTGGTTCTCCTGGACGAAATTGAGAAAGCTCATCCGGAGGTTTTTAATATACTGCTTCAGATCTTCGATAACGGAACCATTACCGACAATCTGGGTCACAAAGTTCATTTCCGCAACAGCGTAATAATCATGACATCCAATCTAGGCGCAAGAGAACTGAAAAGTTCCGGGATGGGGTTTCAGAAAGGAGGGCAGGCCGAGGTCGAATATGATCAGATACGGGACAAGGTCCTGGAAGAGACAAAAAAAACGTTCCGGCCGGAATTCCTTAACAGGCTTGATGAGATAATCGTATTCCACCCTCTTAGCAGGGAGAATATAATCGAGATCGTCGGGATTCTTACCGGGGAACTGGAAAAGAGGCTTTTACAGCAGAAGATCAAACTGGAGATATCCGATGCTGTAAAAGAGTTTATTGCGGAGCAGGGTTATAATCCTGAATACGGAGCCAGGCCGCTCCAGAGGACAATAAGAAAGTATCTTGAAGACCCGCTGTCCGAGGAGATGCTCAGGCAGGAGATAGACCCGCCTGTCGAACTGCTTGCAGATATTAAGGATACCAAAATAGTTTTTAAAAAAAAGCTGATATAATAGCATGAAAGATACGGGTAAGATCCGCTATTACCATACAGATTGTCACTTTGCCTCCGAAAAAACACTTCTATGTGATTGTATCATAATACCGAAGTCGTAATAACCGATCAATGAAAAAGATACTCCTGTCGCTATTGTTTGCCGCAGTAATTATCATACTCGTCTTTTTATATATAAAAAGCCAGAAGTTCAACAGGCATCTTAAAGTACTGGTAATATCCGCTGTTTCCGGCTATGTGGGCAGCGATATCAAGATAGACAGGATAAGGACCGATATCCTGAGCAGTATAGTCCTGACTGGAGTTGCTGTTTATTCCCCTGATGGTAATCCGGTACTGGAGATCGACAAGGTCATAGTCAACTATTCACTGTGGAAGATGCTGAGAAGGGCGGGCAGTCTGCTCAATATGATAACCGGCGTTTCATTATACGGTCCTGATCTGGAACTTGTGTACTCGGAAGGGTCTTTTATTGTAAAGGGATTGGAAAAAGTATTTTCAAAGACAGATGGTGAAACAAAAAGAATATTCCCTCCATGGAAAATAAAGGTGCGGAAAGGGAATATCCTGGTTACACTGGATAAAGAGCGGTCTGTTGATATAACACGGTTCGACGCTGCTTTCCTGCTCGGAGGGTATCCTGAAATAAACATAAATTCGTCTTTCAGCGCGGGGGGATTTGCCGATAGAGTCAGCATAAACGGCGCGCTGCATCTTATAAAGGAAGACTTCAGGGTAACGATAGAAGCGTCTGATGTGGATCTTAAACAGCTTGGGAAAGAGATCATTCCCGGTAAAGTAGATGAATTGAAGTCGGGTATGATGGACTTTAAACTGCGATGTGAAGGTAATATTAACAGTATCATGTCAGATCTTCGTACAATAAAGACAAGCGGCGAAATATCATTGGAAGAAGTGGAGGTTCTGGATTTTAAAATACTATCTGCCAGATTTAATGTTCTCCCGGTCCGGTTGAAATTAGATCAGGGTGTCTTTAGATGGAAAGACAACCCGCTGGATATCAGCGGTACAGTAAGCGATTATCTCCATAAACCCGAACTGATGCTGAAAGCCTCGGGTCTGATAAAGGCACAAGAATTGCTTGAAGGATCTCCCCTGAAAGAGGTGAAAGGAGAATTTAAGATAGAATCGGAAATAGACGGGATGCTCGATGATCTGATTATTAAAGGCACCCTCCATATGGATAAGGGTCAGGTAGCGGGTATAGATATTATTGAATTTAAATCAGCACTGAATTACAGCCGTGAAGGTTTGAAATTAGGTAATGGTTCAGCTGATATCGCAGGAGGTAAAGCTATCTGGGAAGGTGAATGGTCTCCTGTGGGAAAAATAGACATAGGGCTCTCTGCCGAGAATATCAATATTGCGAAAATCATCAATTATGAAAAGATCTCAGGTAGTTTTGGCGGGGAGATAAAAATAAGCGGCAATACGTACAATCCCGTTATAAACAGTAATGTTACCATGGAAAACCTTGTGCTTGCCGGAAGAAAATTTGAACATCTTACCTTAAAATCAGGTTATAAGGAGAACAGGATCTCATTGAACGGTTTTACAATAAACGGGGATTATAATATTTTGGCGGAATTGGAACTGGGTTCCCGGGACAAGAAGGATATAAATATCAGAAAACTGGATATTAGCGGCCCTGAAGGGGAAATAATAAATGTAACCGGCGGATTGGGTATATCGCCTTTCAGGTTCAAGATCCTGGTTGACGGGCATAAAGTCAATACGAATGACATCCCGATGGCAAAAATACTGTACGAGGATATTAAAGGAAGCTTGGATATCAAGGGTACTGTGGAATACAGTATCGGCAATATCAGCCTGGACACACAGATTCAGACGGCGGAATTGAGTATCCGCGATAAAAAATATTTCCTTGCATGCAGGCTGGATCTTTTTTTTGGGACTGCAGTGAAAAAAGTAAAACTGACTGACATCAACCTTAATAATTATTTGAGCGGTTTTGCGGCATTCGAAAAGGGAACCGGAGGATTCATTATTCAAAGTTCCGAGATCAGGCTGAATAACGCGGATATCAGGGAGCTCATTGCGCTTTCGAATAAAGGAATCGGTATAGAACATGGATCTGCTGACGGGTTTTTTAATGTTTCAGAAAACAAAGGGACCGGCGAACTGAAGATCAGCGGATTGAAGGCGGCCGGTATGGATATCGGAGATACTGATATAAAATTCGATTATTCTCCCAGTAATATCGTAATAGACCAGATGCGTACGGTGAAAAAAGAAGGCTATTTTATTGTTTCAGGTACTGTTTACCCGGCGCATAATATAGAAATGGCTTTTTCAGATTATGAAATGAACAACAGGATAATAGACGGATCTTTAAAATACAGCGGTTCCAGCGATAAGCCCGGTTCTTTCGGTATAAAGATCGACGGTAAGATGATGCTGAACAAAACAGAATGGCCTGAGTTTTCCCTGGCAGGTTCGTATGAAGAAAAAAAGCTGAAGCTGCGGCTTGATACGGACGGAACTATAAAAGGAGATTCAGTTGTCGTGTTCAAGGATAAGGTTTCTGTGGAAAGTGATATATGGCTCAAAAAGTTTCAACTTCCGAAATTGCTTGATGCCGCGGGCGTATCAATCAATACAGAAGGCATGGTCTCAGGTGCGCTTAAAATAATGGGCGCAGGTGCTGAACCTCTCATATATTTCAAAGGCAACATGGAGAACGGTAACTGGAGAAATATTCTTTATGCTGCCGAGCTGTCGGCGGAATACCAGAACAGCGGTTTCAGGATCGGGTATCTGGAAGGCAAAGCGGCAGGCGGTACTGTCAAGATAAAAGGTACCGGCAATAATGAGGAAGGGCTGAAAATGAGCTGCAGTGTGGAACAGGTAGAGCTTGCCGAGCTTGCCGGCCTTATCGATACGATCGATAAAATAAGCGGGAAGGCTGATGCTCTGATTTCTGTCTCCGGATTATTGACGAAACCGGATTTTGACATAGACTTGACCGCAAAAGGACTGAATATAGGGGACATGCAGTTTGATTCAGTCAGATCTAAACTATCCTTATCCGGAAAAGAGATAGATATTGATGAAATCGAAACGGTATGTACATCAGGGACTCTAAAGTTGAGAGATGGTAAAGCAATTATTAAAAACAACAGGGATTTTTCGATCGATGTACTTGCGGATTTTAAAAATATAAGAACAGGCCCGCTGGCAATACTGGGAACGGGGAAGATACAGGGGGATATAAGAACAATTCCGCTTGGACTGGATATAAGGGTAATACCCCGGAAGCTCCTGATTAACCGTCTTGGTCTTCAAGATGAATTAACCCTGACGTATAAGGATAAACTGCTGGAGTTTGCCGTAAAAGACGGTGTCCGGGGCGAACTATATCTGGACTATCCTGACAGGATACAAGTGCGTTCGTTATCCTTTGAGGAAGGAACAAGAAAACTGGAAGTCTCCGGCATATACAGCCCCGCCGGAACAGAAGGAAAAGTGCATGCCAGGAACATCGAGATCAATAATATCATCAGGCTTCTGGACAGCCCTCTTGAATTGTCGGGTAGTTCGGATTTTAATCTTGTTATTTCCGGAGATGCGGAAAAAATGAACCTGAAAGGAGATATTGAACTTGATAAATGCCGGTATGTTGATGTTGTTCTCGGTAATATTAAAAGCGGATTTTTTTATTCAGACGGGATATTGCATTTATCCGATACTCTCATAAGGAACCCGCAATTCATGGATATCCAGATTGATGGTTCGATAGGAAAAAAGAGTTTAGATCTCAATATCATAATAAACAGGTTGTCTCTGGCATTGTTGAGCGAGTTTTCAGGCGAGATCAGTAAAGGTGCAGGGTATTTTCTGGGAAAATTTAAAATAAAAGGGAGCTTCCAGAAACCGGATATAAAGGGAAATGCGAGGCTTGAAGGCGGAACTGTTTCAGGGAAAAATATCATAAATAAAATACGGGATATAGAGTGCAGCATAACAGGTGAGGGCAGCAGGCTGAATCTTGAAAGTATTAATGCTGAATGGAAACCGGGGAATATCACGGGAAGCGGATACATTGATTTTGGCAAAAGACCGCTTGACCTGAAACTAAGTCTCTCGACACAGGGAGACAGAGGCGGATCTGTAAAGATACCATATCTGGATATCCCTCAGAGTTCGATATTCGGGAGGTACCTGACACTCCCGTCATACGGTGAGCCGTTAATAAAACTGGATCTGTATAATACCGACGAAGGTTATGTTCTGAAAGGGGATGTGACTCTGATTAATACGCATTTTACGTATCCCCCGGCAAAAGGTTCAGCCAAGGCCGGGGGTTTCGGTATTATGGATGACATAACAATAGATATAGATTTGAGAGCCGCTGAATCGGTGTGGTACGAGAATACATACGCCAGGGTAAAAATCAATGGAGGTCTTAATTTCAGAAAACCGCCGGGAAAAAAACTCATGGTCAATGGTACGATCACTTCGAATGAAGGAGAACTTACATATTTTAACAGGGAATACAGGGTTAAGGAAGCGAATCTCAGGTTTGAAGATTCCATAGAGTATCTTGATGCTGTAGCAGCTACGGATATACAGAGGAAAATGATTGATGGTTTGTGGGAAGACGATGAAATAGAACTCATAATCCAGCCGAGCAGGGTTGCTGATATAAAACTCAGGTTTTCATCGAGCAGGTACGCGGAACAGACATCTTCCGAAGAAGCAATGGAACTTACAATAGCCGGAGTTGAGCTGAAAAACCTGAGCAGGGAGGAAAGAAATTTACTCATGAGGCAGGAAATATTAAGGGCAATTGATGCAAACCTGACTACGCCTCTGGTAAAAAACATATTGAAGAGGACAGAATTGATTGATGTAGCAAAAGTAGATGTAAAAGTATCTGAAACCGCAGATGAAGAAAGGCGTATGTTTATAGAGGGAGCAGGACTGGAAGTCGGCAGATATTTTACTGACAGGTTCTATATGGGGTATTATATGCAGTTCGGCGGTTTCGGGCTTGAAGACAAACTTCGTCTTTCACATGAACTGGATATGCTCTACAGGGTACAGGGGAGCCAGTTTCTCCGCGGCCGGGTTTCTGAAGAAGAGAAGTTTTTCGGTGTTGAACAAAGAATAAAGTTCTGATATGCAGGGGACTTGAAAAAAATGATAAATTTATTTATACTGTTTCACTATGAATAAAAGAGATGCGCTGAAAATCAGAAAATTCCTTGAAGAAGAAAGAAAAGACTTCGCTGAAATCGTGGCAAGGATAAAGGAAAGAGAAGAAGAATATCTAAACGGCGATGTAGGTGATGATATTGATAAAGCTACAGGTGACGCCCAGCGGGAAATACTTTTCTGTCTCAGTGCAAATGACAGGCTGAAAGTAGACGCTATCAAAGATGCAATAAGGAAGATCGATGAGGGCCGGTTCGGGATATGTGAATCATGCAGAAAAAAGATATCAAAGGCCCGCCTGGACGCTATTCCATATGCCCGGCTATGTATTAAATGCAAACCTCGGGACGAGTCCAGTTCTTTCGAATAAAGCAATGTTTTATTCACTTCAAGTTGACATACGGGACATCATATATATAATATAAGAATGGTAAAAAAGAAATTGAAAAGCAGAATACTGATAATCGATGATGACAAAGATGTCTGTAAAGTGCTCAAAAAGAACCTGAGTGAAGAAGGATATGATGTTTCGGCCGTTTTCTCAGGTTCGGACGGTATAGACAGTGTTTCCAGGAAAAGATTTGAATTACTGATACTCGATATGAAATTACCTGATATGCATGGTACGAAAGTATTGGAAAAAATATCAGAAATAGATCCAAGTATAGCTGTGATAGTGCTTACCGGGTATCCTGATATTGACAGTGCAGTGAAAACTTTAAAGAGCCAGGCGGTAGACTATATACAAAAACCGTTTAAGATCAGTGAGCTGAAAGCTATAGTACAGAAAGAACTGCTTATGGTGAGCGCAAGGAAAGAATATGGTGTGACGCAGATAGATAATGTGGGTAAGAGGATAAATCAGCTTCGCAAGAAGAACGAGATGTCACTGGATGTGCTTGCAGAAAGAACTGATCTTTCAAAAAGTTTCCTTTCTGAAGTCGAAAGAAAAAAGAAGTTCCCGCGGCTAAGTACACTGCAGAGAATAGCAAAAGAGCTTGGAGTAAGTGTAAAATTGATTTTCAAGGAATAAATTTTTTTTGCATACAGTGTTCACTTGAAGCGAATATAACAGCAAGGTAATGAAAGATAACAATTTTAAAAATTCGGATATGAATGATATGAAAGAAAAGCATCAGATAGAATTTAAGAAAATAAAAGACAGGCTCAATGGAATACTCAGATCGCTCGATGACATAGTTTTTGTTTTTAATGAAGACGGTGCCTTTACGGATTATTATTCAAATGACAAAAACCAGCTTCTTCTCGAACCGGATAAGTTTTTAGGTAAAAAAGTAGAAGAAGTAATGAACCCTCATATAACAAAACAATTCAAACATGCCATGAGGAAGAATAAAAGAGGCATAATAGCTGAATTCGAATACTCCGCCGAATTCAGCGGCGAGGTCAGATATTATAACGCAAAGATGACTCCACAGACCGCAGGAGGGAAATTTACCGGATCGATCGCTCTTGTAAGGGATATAACTCAGACAAGAAGATCCATGGTGATGCTGACGGAGTCTGAGAATATGTACAGGGAACTGCTGAGGACCACTCCTGATTCCATACTTGTATCGGATCTTCAGGGAAATATACTGGACCTTTCTAAAAAGTCAGCCGAGATGCACGGTTACGACGATCCGGAAGAACTGATAGGTCTAAATTCATTCGATCTTGTCGCTCCTGAAGATACTGATAGGGTCATGAAGAACATGGAAAAGACCATCAAAGGTGAGGATATAAGGTTTGATGAGTATCGTCTTCTGAAAAAAGACGGTACAAGTTTCCCTGCTGAGATGAATATATCGCTGTTGAGGGATGATATCGGAAATCCGCAGGCGATAATAGGAATAGCGCGTGACATTACGGCCAGGAAAAAATATGAAAAAGAACTTGAAGAGAAAACTGCGGATCTTGCATTGCTGAATAACCTGTATAATGCTATTAACCGAAATGCAGATATGCAGGGTATAGCAGATGTACTGAATGAGGGAATCAAGAAGATAGTCGGTGACCCGGCCTGCAGGGCTGTACTCTACTTGATCAGCAAGGATAAAAAACATCTTTTACTTCAGACCCGAATGCCCACAAATGACTCGATAAATAAGCTGGTTGAGTTTCTCGGGATAAAGCTGCCTGAATTAAAAGTATCAATGGAAGAGCGTAGTATTTACAAAGCACTGACTGCTGATAATAAGCCGAAAATAATCGACGATAAAGATACAATAACGGCGATGATAAAAGAATATTTAAACAGTAATTTCGATTCAAAATCAGCAATTTATAAAAAAATAAAGAAAAATTTAAAAAAAGTTTCTAATATACTTAATATCAGATCTGTAATGTTTATCCCTTTGGTATTTAATGGTGAATTGGTCGGGCTTGTTGATATATCGGCGAGCCGGGGATTTTCCGGTGCCGAGTTCGACAGAATAACAAAAATAGCTGCGCGGGTTACCGTAGCTATCAGGGGAAAGCATATCAAAGATGAACTTGAAGAGTCAGAAGCAAAGTATTCCACTTTGATAGAAAGCGCTTATGACGCTGTAGGTATTGCGCAGGATGGGGTATGGGTATTCGGCAACCGGGCCACCGAAAAGATAACCGGTTATAAGGTCAAAGATATGATAGGAAAGCCTTTCAGTGAAATCGTGGCCGGGGAATCAAAAGACATAGTGACTGCCAGGTACAGAGAGCGTATCTCCGGCGGCCATCCGCCGTCTAATTACGAGATAAAGATAAAAACAAAAGACGGGAAAGTAATTGACGTAGGAATATCTGCTGTTGTTGTCCCTTACAATGGAAGGCCCGCCGTTCTGTCGGTAATCCGCGATATAACCGAAAACAAGCAAAAGGCCGAAGAATTAAGACAGAGTGAAAAAAGATACAGGGCTGTGGTCGAAGATCAGGCGGAACTGATCTGCCGCTTCCTGCCTGACGGAAGACTTACTTTTGTGAACGACGCATATTCGAGGTATTTCAAAAAAGATAAAGATGAATTGATAGGGAATACGTTTATACCTCTTATCCCTGAAGACGACCGGAAAACAATAAAAGAGATTCTTAGCTCCATATCCATTGATAATCCGGTGGTCACGCACAGGCACAGGGTAATACTTCCTGAAGGCGGCATCGCATGGCAGACGTGGACTAATCGTGCGATTTTCAATGAGGACAATGAGATCATCGAATACCAGGCGGTCGGCAGAGATATAACCGAGCTTATTAATAAAGACCGGGAACTGCAGCAGGCGCAGAAACTTTCGGCAATAGGACAACTGGCGTCCGGCGTTGCCCATGAGATCAATAATCCGTTATCGGCGTTATCGGGCGAGATACAGTGGCTCATGGAAAAGACCGAAGACAAGAAACTGATGAAATCACTGGAATTTATGAACAAAGTATCAACCAGGATCGCTGATATTGTCACTAAACTGCTTGCGTTTTCAAGAGATACATCCCAGAAAGAACGGGTATTTCAGAACCTGAACCATGTTGTGGAGGATACCCTGATAATGATGGAGAGGCGCCTTAAAGACAGCCGGATAACAGTATACAGGGATTATGAGAAGAAACTGCCTGAAGTATACGCCGGGAGCGGGCAGATGGAACAGGTGTTCGTCAATATCGTACTCAACAGCGCGGATTCCATGCCGGATGGCGGGAAACTATGCGTAAAAACGTTTTCCCGGGATGAAAAAACAGTAAGTGTGAGAATAACTGATAACGGATGTGGTATAAAAGAAAACGAATTAAACCTTGTTTTTGACCCGTTTTATTCAAGCAAATCAGCAGATAAGGGGACAGGTCTAGGGCTTACAGTCAGTCACGGTATTATCGCTAACTACGGGGGAAATATACAGATAAAAAGCGAATTACACAAAGGCACACAGGTAACAGTGAATCTGCCTGTAAAAACAGGATAACACTGATATGAAAACAGAAAAACGTATCATATATATCGGAGAGAAGAAATATAACAGTGATTTCCTGCAAAGGTTTTTAGGCGAAGAGGATTATTCGGTCGAAGTTATTGAATCATTCACTGACATTTCATCGAATGGACCTGTCAATGGATTTGCTGTGGTGATAATCGATATAGAGTATATGAACTCAAAATACAGTGATTTCTTCAAAGATTTTCAGAATACGGGTTTAAAGCCTGTTCTAATAGGTATTACAGGCGAGAAAAGAGCAGAAAAAGAAGCGGAATATTTTAAGAAAGGTATAGTCGATTTCATATATAAACCGTATAACATAGGATTCGTGAGGGACCTCCTTAGTAAAATATTCAGCGATTACGAAAAAAACGGCGCAGTAACAGCGCGTAAACGCATACTTATAGTTGATGACGAACTTATGATAAGAAAGACGCTGACAAAGATCCTTGTGGAAGCTAATTATGATGTAAATTGCACGAGCAGCGGTGAACTGGCGCTGGAACGCCTGAAAAACCGGAAATATGATCTTGTGCTGCTGGATATCAAGCTAAAGGGTATTGACGGACTTCAAACATTGGAGAAGATAAAGAAAATAAATCCTGACATACCGGTTATAATAATAAGCGGTTATCTAACTATTGAGAATATTGAAATGGCCAGCAGATTCGGCATATTCAGTTATATAAGGAAACCGTTTCAGTTAACAGACCTCAGGGAAAAGATAAAAAGGGCTTTTTTAAACCATTAGTCCCATAGCCGGGGAGATAGACTTCTCAGTCTGACTTGGTTTTGGAGAGATCCTTCTTTAATTGGGAGATCGTCTTTTCAAGTTCGCCGGTCTTTTTTATGATGTTGTTCAGTTCAGATCCGGTATCTTTGCCTCTTTTACTGACATTGTCCGACAGGCTGAGTAACCTTGTTTCAAGGATTTCCAGTGTCTGAGTGAGCTTCTCAAGGGATTGCCTGTCATTTGCGGTTGCTTTACGCATATCATCAAGGTCTTTTCTTATTACTTCGATACTCGCTTTCGATGTCTCATGGCTGTCATTTAATTTGTCCAGTCCTGAATTTATCTCATCAATGCCGGCTGAAAGCTTGTCGGAGAACGATTTCTGTTCAGAATAAAGTTCTCTTGAAACAGTATCCTTTTCGATTTTCTCCAGTTCTTTGCCTAACGTTTCTATTTTTTTTGTCTCTTCAAGTATAGTTTCTATTCTTTTCGAGGTCTCTTCGGCCTGCTTCTGCTCAGTCTCAGCGAGTTTTTCCAATTTAGAGGAAATATCATCCATCCGTTTCACAAGTTCTTTGAGAGTATCATCAATATCTTTAGAACCGGATTCGGCCCTGTCCAGCCGTTTCTCGATCTCTTTTAACTTCTTCTGGTCGGATTTCGACGGTTTGTCAGATGTTCCGGAAGAGTCTTTTTTTGTGTCAGTATCGATCTTCTCCGCCAGATCGGAGACTTTTTTCTTAAGTTCAGTGAACTCCTTCATATCTTCAAGTTTGACTGAAGCGGCAGCCTCAGTAATCGGTTTCTTATCTTTTTTTTCATCCTTATCTTCAGTCTCGGCGAGTTCTGCTAATTTAGAAGGAATATCGTCCATCCGTTTCACAAGTTCTTTGAGGGTATCATCAATATCTTTAGACCCGGATTCAGCTTTGTCCAGCCGTTTCTCGATCTCTTTTAACTTCTTCTGGTCGGATTTCGACGGTTTGTCAGGAACATCGGAGTCTGCTTTTTTTTCCATTGCAATAATTCTTTTATCCAGTAATGATAATCCCTTGTCAAATCCGGTGATCTTGTCATCAGCACCGTTATTAATCTTTTTCGAAATAAGTTCCATTTTCATCTTTAAAGACGAAATATCTTCGGCATTTGCTCTGTAAAATTTATCATTAAGGACAAGTCGGTCTATACTTTCCTGCTGATGTGTCAGTGATTGTGCAATATTGTCCATACGATGCTGTATAACCGAAAGACTGTCAAACAGGCTGCTGAGTTCCGCCGAATTATGCTTTATATTGGAATCAGTAGTATTAGAAAGTTCCATTATCCTGGTATCAATATCAGTTTTCATCGTTTCGATCGTACTATTTATAAGAGATATTTCTTTGTTCAGTATTTGTGTGTTACTTTCTCCCTGGATCGGCGTCGAAACACTCTGACCGCTTTTGCCGGCTATAGCGGTCTTAAGTGCCTTTATCTCTTCTTGAATTACTATCATGTCAAGTTCTTGGGTGCCGGATTTTTTTGAACCGAATGATTGTTGACCTGAAGTTCCATCGAAGTCCGCACTTTTAAAATTCCTTTTTAATTCTTTCAGATCACTGCTCATATAACTGATCTTTTTCTCCTGGCGATAGAGTGTATCTTTGATATTGTTGAATTCAGACAGTGAAATATCTCCGGTTTTCTGAGTCGTGGTATCAAACCTGGAGGAAGAATCGGGCATATACGGTGTAGCAGATTCGTCAGGTTCTGAAGCGATTGATGCCTGAAGATCTTCTATGCGTGCGGAAAGAGTGTCGATCTCTTTTTCCAGGCGATTTGAATTTTCGAGCCTTATATTGGTCAGAGTGGGGGAGTTTCTGAGCATCGGTTCAAGGAGTTTCTGGAATTCCTGAACGATAGTATCTATGTATTTTGCTGATGTAATAGTGTATTTAATGGACTTATCAAGGTCTTCCAGTTTCTGCAGTATCTCACTGTCTCGTGCAGAAAAATTACATGTCAGAGAATTGTATTCCTGTAATATCAAAATAAGATCAGAACGGGTTACATTGGCATCGGGCCTGAAAATATCCTGTCCGTATTTATAAATAAACGAATCAAAAAGGCCTACACTGTTCAGGTCTTCGGAAGCTTCGCGTAAATCGGTCTCAGTGTCCTTGAAATCAGAAGCATAGACAGGAAAGAGAGCAGCAGCATATAGAAATAATGTGATCATAAAGATCTGTGGCGGCATGTAAAAATAATTTTTTCTGTCTGTTCTCTTCATGTAAACAAAATATTGCGAAACGGTAATATATATATAGTACATATTTAGAAAAAGAAAGCAAAAAATATTGACTAAAGGGCGATTACGCAATTATTAAAGCAAATCATAATGACATTCCGGTCTTTACATTGTATAAGGAATATATTATATTTAATAATTATTATATAATACAGCTGGATTGTATGTTATTTCTGAACCGAATGAATAATGAAAAAAGATCATTTATCATCATAATGGCGGCAGTAGCTGCTGTAATACTGGCCGGCAGTGATCTACCGGCATTTAAATTCATGCTGTTCAGAGATACAAATACAGAAATTAACGAGGCGTCAGAATCTTTAAGTGAAGAAGGTCTTTTTCACCCGTTTCTCTTTAAATACGGGAAAAATATATTCAGACCGGAGGAAAATATCATACGTACTGACCTTGTGCTTGTACTGAAAGAGATCCAGAGCGTAACGACAAATCTTAATACAAACAATAAAGACGTGTTATCAAAACTGGAGTCTTTTAAGAACTTTATCGCTTCAGACAAGTACCGATATACTCTTTTCAACGAATTCTACATGATGACAGAATCAAGACTTAATATTTCTTCTCCTATGAAAAGGATAATAACAAAACATACCGAGGACCTCAAGAACAACATAGATTTCCTGAAAGACGAAGTAGATAAAGCAAAACGGGCGATCTCTCAGCTGGCAACAGAAGTCGATGATATAACACCGGGGACAGTTGTTATTAAAAGACAAGGATCAACCGGAAGCGGTCCGGCTCCTGTCGTGGGCTCTTCAGGAGAACGTTCGCCGGAAATAGGAGAGCTGAACGAAATCAAGAACAGCATATACAAATTGGATAAGAAATTCACGTATATGACATCAGATATCAAGTCCCTGGAACAACGGGTGAACCAGCTGAATTCGGAGATAAGCGGAGGGGTGAGAGCCACCAGGAGCGGAGTTGACAGTCTTACCGATATAAGGTTAGAAACTCTGATAGGTGAAATTGAGAGTATAAAAGGCTATCTCAACATAAAAAATTCCGGTGACTATATTGAAAAAAATAAGGCGCCGGCTGATGAGATCAGGGAAATGCAGGAAAAGATCAAGAAACTTGATAAGGCTCTGTTCTCTTTTCGGAAAGAACTGAAAAAAATAACAAAAGAGGAAATGGATAACCCGGAAGATAAACGGGAAGAGAAGCTTGATTATGACAAAAAAGAAAATACTGATAGTCGATGACAATATAAGTTCAAATATAACACTGTCCAACATAATACGGGAATGGGGTATTTATATAGTTGATATAGCTAATAACGGGCAGCAGGCTCTTGATAAGGTATTTTCAGATTCGCCGCCTGATCTGATCCTGCTCGACATAATGATGCCTAAGATACACGGTTATAATGTATGCCAGCAGATAAGAGCGGAACAAAGATTCAAAAATGTAAAAATTCTTATGACATCTGCAAAAACATATAAATCAGATATAGACCAGGCGCTTGCGCTTGGAGCAGATGGATATATGCTGAAACCTTATGATTTTGATGTCCTGAAAGAGAAGATAGATGCTATGCTCTGGGAAGACGCCGAGAGTATGAAGATCAAGATATGGGGTGCCAGGGGATCCATACCGACTCCCGGGAATAAATATGACAGATACGGAGGCAATACGTCATGTGTCGAGCTGCGTATCGGAAAAAAACTGTTGATCTTTGATGCAGGTACGGGAATCAGGGAACTGGGTATCGCATTGAATGAAGAATATGGTGATCGCCCTATAGAAGGCCGGGTTTTCATAACGCATGCGCACTGGGATCATATACAGGGTTTTCCTTTTTTTACGCCTGTATATATAGCGGCCAATAAATTCGAAGTATACGGTCCTATGGGCGCGGACAGAAACATTGAAAAGATCATATGCGGTCAGCATGATCTGAATTATTTTCCGGTATCGATCGCTGATCTTCTGGCGAAGATCAATTTTATAGATCTTACAGGAGAGGATGTCAGGATCGATGATATTAATATTTCTTATATGTACTTAAATCACCCGGGTATGACCATCGGGTATAAGATAGAATGCAGCGAAAAAACAATAATCTATGCGACGGACAATGAACTTGATCCGGATGTGGGCTCAAGTGAAAAGAAAGATTATTTAATGATTCTGTCCGAATTCGTAAAAGATGCTGACATACTGATCACAGATGCGCAGTATAGCGATGAAGAATACAAGTTGAAAAAAGGATGGGGACACAGCCCGATCAATACTGTGCTTGATTTTGCCATGAATGCCGGCGTGAAGAAGCTTGTGTTCTTTCATCACGATCCGATGCATACGGATGAACAATTGGACGAACTTGTTGACGGCGCTGCAAAAAAAGCAGTGGATTCCGGCAGCGGTATTGACTGTCTTGCGGCCAGAGAGAAAGAGACAATAAAAATATAAGACCTGCCTGCATTTAAAGCTGTATGTATTGCTTTTTAGGACTAAAAGAAAAAGATCTATAAAAAGCGGAAATATGGGAAAATAAGGCATGATAGTAAAATGGTGTACTGATACCGTCGGAATTTGAATAGAACAGAGAGGGAAATATGAATGAATTCAAACTCATTACATGTATTGTTGAGCGTGGTAGAGCGGATAAGGTTGTTGATGCTGCATTGAAATCAGGAGCGCAGGGCGCCACTGTTTTTTATGCGAGAGGTACAGGTGTCAGGCAGAAATTAGGGATACTCGGGAAGTTGATACAGGCCGAAAAAGAGGTTATTATGGTTGCGGTCGAAGAATCAAATACCGAGAAGGTGTTCAAAGCATTAGCAGATTCCGCCGAGTTGAAAAAACCCGGCAAAGGATTTGCCTTTATACATTCAATAGAAAAAGCGGTGGGTTTTATAGATCATCAGGAATGAAGCTGGCTCGCCTCATCTCTACTCTTGTAATGGCGGTTGTCCTGGCATACGCATTCAGTAGTATAAGGAAGACCTCACTTTCCGGAGAAACTGTATTCCAATATATTAAAACAGCTGAAAAACTCAAGGCTGCGGGAGGGATGCTTCCTGCCGGTCTTACGGATAAAGAAAAAAAAGTATTAGAAAGCTGGATATCCAAAGATGCAGTAAAACCTGATCCAGCAAAAAAGGTAATTCCCGTTCATGCAGGGTTGTTTAGTCCTGTGAGAAGTATTATGTCCATTATAGAAAAAGATAAAAAGCCGCCTGAATCAGAGGCTATAGCTTACAGTGTATACATCTTTTTTCTCAGATTTTCCGTATTTAATCTTCAGTACGCGAAATATTATATAATTGCCGGAGCTTCTGTTGTCATACTTAATATAATTTTCGGCTGTGCCGGGTTTTTTTCATACGCTTCTTTTATCGGAAGACTGGCATTCCTTATAAGCAGGCTGGCGATAACGATAGTATCTCTTTTAATTGTACTTTCGTGGATCATGGTGAAACCGGCATTTGCAACCGGTGGAGTACCGGTTCTTTTATATGGTCCGGCAGCCATCCTGTTTTTCTCATGCGTTGCGCTGAAGTTCCATGACCCTAATTCCCCTGTATGGAACAGGGTGGTTAAGAGCATGATCATGCCGCTCCTGGCTTGTTGTCTTTCGATCAGCAGTGAGATATTCATGCAGTGAAATAAAAGGATGACAGTATTCATTTTATGATGAGTATGATGACCGGTAAAATCTGGCTTGTGCTGAGATACCCTGTTTTATTAATGATCCTGTTTTATTCTCTGGTACTGGTGTTTTTTTATGTATACCAGGCCCGCCTCCTGTTTTTTCCTGATAGCGAGATGCATGCTGACCCTTCTTTTATAGGACTTGATTACGAAAAAGTTGAGATATCGGCTGATGACGGGATCAATATATACGGCTGGTATATACCGTGCAGGGCGAGGAGGGGTGTGCTCATGTTCTGTCACGGAAATGCCGGTAACATATCGGACAGACTGGAATCCTGCAGGATCTTCCATGATATAGGTATGGAACAGTTTATTTTTGATTATCGCGGATACGGCAGGAGTCAGGGGTCTCCTTCGGAAAAAGGTATGTATCTCGATGCTGAAACGGTATGGAAGTATCTGACAATCGAAAGGGGAATACCTGCTGAAGATATTATCGTATTCGGCCGCTCCCTAGGGGCTGCTGTTGCGGTAAGAGTTGCCGCCGCCGAAAGACCCGGAGCATTGATACTTGAGTCCTGTTTTAAGTCGATTCCTGATATTGCATCGGGAATGTATCCTTATATCCCTGTTAAATTAATAGCGCGGTATAGATATAGGATTACTGATCATATCAAGCATGTAAAAAGTCCTGTACTGGTAATACACAGCCGGGATGACGAAATAGCTCCTTATAGTCAGGGAATCGATGTTTTCGAATCAGTTGATGCGCCTAAACAGTTCCTCGAAATAAGAGGAGGTCATAATGACGGATTCATTGTCTCAAAAGATATTTATATGAATGGCATAAGTCATTTTCTCTCAAATAAAACCGGTTTAAATGAACCGGACAAAAACGAATAAACTGACATCACTCCGCATTGCATACCTATTGAAAAGAGTTGACAAAACTAATTTAATATGATATATGTTAGTATAGACTAACAATGTAAGTGGAGTATAACAAATGACAAAAAAAGGCAGAAAATTAAGTCCCAGCACCGAAGACTACCTGAAGACAGTTTATCTGCTCGATAGAGACAATCCTCCCGTAAGGGTAAGGGATATCAGCAGCGGACTCGGTGTAAGCAAACCAAGTGTTAATCAGGCTTTGCATGTGCTCAGGGACAGCGGCCTGATAAATCATGAGAATTACGGATATGTAGAATTGACGGCTGCCGGCAGGATAACCGCCGGAGAGATTTATTCAAGGCATATAAAGCTATGTGAGTTCTTTTGCCGGATTCTTGATGTCCCGAATGAAATAGCGGAACGGGATGCCTGCAGTATTGAACACAACATAAGTCCGGAGACGATGAACAGACTGGTGAAGCTTACGGAATATGTATCTAAGGGATCAGGGAAGGAAGAGTCCCTGTGGCAGCAGAATTTCAGGCATTTTGTCAAAACGGGGAACCGTTCCTTGAAAAAGGAAAAAAAAGGCAGATGATTTTATTATGAAAGACAGTATGAACAACAGAATAACAGTTGCCGATATGAATGTCGGATCAACCGGGAATGTCGTTGAAGTGGTAGGCGGATCCGGTATAGCTGAAAAACTTGAGACAATGGGTGTCAGGGTGGGATCAAGGATAAAAAAGATAAGCCAGCATTTCAACCGGGGCCCGGTTATAATAAGCTGCGGGAATACGCAGATAGCATTCGGTTACGGTATGGCGAAGAAGATAATCGTAGAAATAAAATAAAGATGGATGTACATAAAATAAAAAAGATCCTGCTGATGGGCAATCCCAATGTAGGTAAAAGCGTCATCTTTTCCAGATTGACCGGAGTAAAGGTAATAGCCTCCAATTATCCAGGGACAACAGTCGAGTTTACAGAAGGGATAATGCACATAGACCATAAGGATGTCAAGGTAATCGATGTTCCCGGAGTCTATAGTCTCCTGCCTGTTTCCAAAGCCGAAGAAGTTGCTGTCAAGATGCTTCACGAATCATTTAAAGATGACAGCGGCGGTACGGTTGTCGTAAATGTCATTGATGCTACGAATCTGGAAAGAAATCTTAACATAACTCTCCAGCTCCTGAAAAAGAATGTCCCGTTAGTGATCGCGTTGAATTTCTGGGATGAGACAAGGCATACGGGTATAGAGATCAACCTGGAAAAACTCCGGGAGATAACCGGTGTCTCGTGCGTGCCGACCTGTGCCATAACAGGAGAAGGGATATATCAACTTGTCGAAGAAGTGAAATCCGCGCGGGCAGGTGCGCTGAGTTACGAGGAAGGTGAAAAATGGAATATAATAGGGAACATAATCCAGGCAGCGCAGACAATACATCACCGTCACCATACGGTATTTGACAGGCTCGGGGAACTTACCGTAAAACCTCTTACAGGTATCCCGATCGCCGTTCTTACCGCCCTGATATCTTTTTCGGCAGTAAGGATCATAGGTGAAGGCCTGGTCAGGAATATTTTTGATCCTTTTTTTGAAAAGGCATGGGCACCTGTTATGAGAAGCATATCCGGTATGCTGGGAGGAGAAGGGATAATACATGATATAATCATCGGCAAACTGATCGGCGGAACGATAGATTTCGGACAGTCGTTCGGCATGCTCACGACAGGTCTTTATGTACCGTTAGCTGCAGTATTGCCATATATATTCGCTTTTTACCTGGTGCTCTCACTGCTTGAGGACTCTGGCTATCTGCCAAGACTGGCTGTCCTTGCAGATAATGCAATGCACAGGATAGGGCTTCACGGATACGGCATAATACCTATGATACTGGGATTCGGATGCAATGTGCCGGGGGCCCTTGCAACAAGGATAATGGAAACAAAAAGAGAAAGGTTCCTTGCGGCAACGATCATGGCCATATCCGTACCCTGTATGGCCCAGATCGCCATGATAGCGGGATTGATCGGTGACAGAGGGATAAGCGGTTTCGCGCCCGTATTCATATCCCTTGCTGCCGTCTGGTTATTGCTCGGAATAATATTGAACAAGATACTCAAAGGACATGCTCCGGAATTATTCATCGAGATCCCTCCATACCGTATGCCATACTGGAAAGGTGTCATAAAAAAAGTATGGATGAGAGTGCTGTGGTTTTTGAAAGAGGCCCTGCCGTGGGTGCTTACGGGTGTATTTATAGTAAATATACTGTATCTTTCGGGTATAGTGGATTTTATTTCGGTTATTGTCCGGCCGGTTGTTTCGGGTATAATGGGGCTCCCGGCGGGGGCTGTCGGAGCGCTCTTGATAGGTTTTTTAAGAAAAGATGTCGCAGTAGGTATGCTCGCCCCGCTCGGACTGTCTCTTAAACAGTTGATCATAGCTTCTGTGGTGCTGACAATGTATTTTCCCTGTGTTGCGACATTTACGGTCATGATAAAGGAATTCGGAATACTGGATATGCTGAAAGCGTCACTTATCATGCTCATCTCGACACTCGTTGTATCAGGTATACTTAACATCATATTGTAGCTGTAGAGCATACGGCAGGACTTCAATGTATCCATGTCGTTATTCACTACTCTTCATGCAATCAGGTCTTGAATAATACCAGCCGGGGACTTGAAAAAAATGGGTAAAAAGATATATAATTAATATATGAAACAAAAAGAAGTTGAAAAAATCAGAGAGGATCTTGAAGAAGAGCAAAAAGAACTCCTTGAAGAAGTAGAAAAAATCAAGGAAAGAGAAGATCAGTATATCGATACGGTAGGCGACGAAATCGACAAGGCTACGGAAGATACTCAGCGGGAAAGGCTGTTCTATATGAGCGAGCATGACAGGCAGAAACTTGATATGATAGAAGATGCTCTTCAGAAAATATCGCATGGAAGATACGGCATATGTGAGATTTGCGGCAAAAAGATAAACGATGAGCGGCTTAAGGCTATACCTTATGTCCGTGATTGTGTTGATTGCCACAAATAGAAACTGTAATTTCTGCCGCTCTCCATTGGGAATAATTATTCCCAAGACATATTCGGGAAACCGTTGAAATAAAGGCTAATCCGATCTTGTAGCACTGCTAACCGGTACGGTAAACATGATACCTGTACCGGTTTCGGTGAAATCTATACCAGTTCCCTCAAGGAGTTTTTGAAGTTCCGGGATCTCCCCGTTCCCGTCAATCAGGGCAAAGACGGTCTTATTGTATCCCTTAGTATCACCTACCAGTTTTCTTAAACCAGCAAAGATAGGGACTTCATATGCAAGATGCTGGCCCAATCCTTCACTGTCAAGTATGGTAGCTCTGCTGATACCTGATTCCAAAAGGACTGATAACAAGTCATTAAGTAGTTCGACTTTGTTAAGGATTATGACTAATAGTTCCATGGCTACCTCCTGTTTTTTCTGCCGGCTTCACCGGCTTTGGTTATTGCTATTTTTGCTGTCAATGGCCCGATCAATTCAAAAATGATCGTTGTGGCGGCTATAGTATTGATCGCCAGTTTCGCAAGATGTTCGCCTTCAGGACCCATAGAAGAGAAGTTCCTGCCGACAAGCAGGGCGAGGCCGACTGCAACACCGGCCTGGGAAAGAATGGCCATTCCCAGATATTTCTTTACATTTCCTGAAGCTCCTGACAAAATAGAGCCTGCGTATGCGCCGCTCAGTTTTCCTATTATCCTGCACACTATATATGTCAGGCCGATCATGCCCATAGTAGGCAAGAGCCCTATCTGAAGATGTGCGCCTGCAAGAACAAAAAATATTATATATATAGTAGGTGCTACTTTATTGATAGATTCAACAGCCTTTCTTGAAGTCATCAGGAATATATTTGTCATGGTGAGCCCCATAAAAAGGTTTGAAAGTATGACAGAGATATTACAGATATTGGCTATGCCGGTGCAGACCGTGATCGCGCCAATGGTTATTTTGAACATATCGTCTCTGTTCTTCAGTCTGCGCATGATATATATGATAATTATGCCCAAAGCTGTTCCGAGCAGGATGGCCTCGGAGCTCTTCAGGACAGGCTCGAGAAAACAGTTACTGAAAGAGAAACTGCCGGTATGGGAGAGGATGACTTTGGCTATCCCGGCCGCAAAACCGAAAATTACGATTGCCAGTGCATCATCCAGGCCTACTACTGCAAGGATCGTGTCAGTGAGAGGTCCGCGGGCCCTGTATTCGCGCAGGACCACCCAGGTTCCTGCCGGAGCGCTTGCAACGGCAAGTGACCCGAATATGAGCGAAAGCGCAAGTTCGCCGGTTAAAAGATATATGCCGATAAAGACAAGCAAAAAAGCAGCCAGGGATTCTGCAAGAATAATAGTGAGAATGCCGGAACCCATCTTTTTCAGTACGCTTACCTTGAGTTCGTTTCCAATATTGAAAGCTACTATGCCGAGAGCAAGATCGCTGATTATCCCCAGCCTGTGGGTTATATCAAGGGGGAACACGTTTAAGAATGAAGGGCCGAGCAATATGCCGGCTATAAGATATCCTACAACAGCCGGGAATTTAAGTCTGTTAAATACGCGGCCGGTATAAAAACCTGCAAAAATGGAGATACCGATAAGGAGCAGAATATCCATTCAGGGATTAATCTTCGGCGCGTTTGAAAATATTTATGATCTCCGAGGGACTGCCGGCGGCTATAAGGCTTTCGATAAAACTATCTTTTTTCAAAAGTCTGGTCAGATGCGCAAGTATCTGCAGGTAATGCTGGATGCCTTCAGATTCAGGAGTGCCCATCATGAAGAACAGTTTGACCGGCATTCCGTCCGATGCATTGAAATCTATGCCGTTTTTTTTTCTGCCGAATGATATGATAAAACTGTTGACATTTTCAGAACGCGCATGGGGAAGCGCCACACCTTTACCTATAGCGGTTGAAGACATGTTTTCACGTTCAAAAACGTCTTTAATAAACGCGCTATGGTCAATGATATCTGAAGAACCGCGCATAAAATTACCAAGCTCTTTTATAGCATCTTCTTTGTTCTGCGATTCCAGATCAAGTCTTATATTTTTTTCCTTCAGATAGTCATAAATCTTCATCCTGAGCCTCCTGTAATGCAGTTTGATTATTGTCTTGTTGGAAACCTTATGTCCTTTTACACCTGTATTCCCGAAAACATATTTATTGTTGCGGGGGTATATAATAAAATATAGCAGATTTTTGACATTTAATCCATATCCGGCGGGATTTTCTTAAAAAGTGAGAAAA
>JBDRKX010000113.1:0-34026 GCA_043813605.1 Elusimicrobiota bacterium
TTAAAGCTCAAAGCATCTTTGCTTTCAGATGATAATTCATGGCAATCTTTCTGGAGGCTGCGGTACGAGCGTCAATATAATTCTAAGCGCAAATACTTTAGGAAAGCTGCTTAGGGTCTACAATTGCGGGGATGCACCCGCATGGTTCCAGATGGCTGCCCGGAACAAGGTAATTGACCACATAATCCCTTATACCCTCTTCCAGCGAACGAAGTTTCCGGTCATAACCTGTACCGAAGAACTTATTCATATTTGCGGCAGTATGATACTGATATTGATCTTTAAGCTGAGCAGGCATCTCTATATACTCAATATTGGGTGTTTTACCCATCGCATCAAATACTGCTCTAACCAGATCGTTCCATGTCCTTGGAATACCAGTACCTATATTATAAATGCCTCTTATATCGCTGTTATCAAGAAAATGAAGTGTCATCATAACAGCGTCTTTTACGTATATAAAATCCCTCACCTGACCGCCGTCAGGGTATTCTTCCCTATATGACTTGAACAACCTGACTTTCCCCGAGCTCTTTATCTGTTCAAAGGCTTTAACCACAAAACTCCTCATGTCGCCTTTATGATACTCGTTAGGACCGTAAACATTGAAATACTTCAAGCCCGTTATCCTGTCAAGAACGCCGTTTTTCAACGCCCATATATCAAATCGGTGTTTTGAGTCGCCGTAAAGGTTGAGCGGCCGAAAAGATTCAAGCTCTTCATGTGAATCACTGAATCCTTCTTCCCCATCGCCATAGGTCGCCGCACTTGATGCGTAGATAAATATCAACGAATTATCCACACAATATCCGGCAAGTTCTTTTGTGTATTCGTAATTTACTTTTTGAAGATAATCACGGTCAGTCTCGGTAGTACTAGAACAGGCACCCATATGTATTATTGTCTCGATTTTTTCCAGTCTGCCGCTCTTGAAATCATTAAGGAACTCATCCTTGTCCTTAAGGTCTGAATACTTCAGTCCGGCAAGATTGTCTTTTTTTTCCCGGCTCATAACGGATATGTCGTCTATTACAAGTATATCATTGACAGCCCGCCGGTTAAGTTCACATATTACTGCACTCCCTATAAAACCAGCTCCTCCAGTAACTGCCAGCACAGCTTAGCTCCCTAATTCATCGAGTATGGATCTTGCAGTCCGACCGGATGCGCCGGGCTCCCCTATCATCCGGGACACCCGCTCCAATTCGCTGATCATCCACTGTCTTTCATCATCCGACCCGAGTATTTTTTCCAGTTTTTCTTTGATGTTCCCCGCTGTCAGGTCTCCCTGTATAAGTTCGGGTACGACCTCCCGGCCGGCAAGTATGTTGACCATGGAAATATATTCTATATTGACAAGCATCCTGGCTATGGCATACGATATATTTGATACCTTGTAAACCGTTATAAAAGGTGTTCCGAGCACAGCCGACTCCAGTGTGGTTGTACCGGATGAGACTATTGCTACATCGGCCCTTTTCAGAAGCCCGTATATATCTTCCGTCATATCCACT
Organism: Elusimicrobiota bacterium; assembly: GCA_043813605.1. GTDB lineage: Bacteria > CG03 > SLGR01 > SLGR01 > JBDRKX01 > JBDRKX01. The sequence goes on from JBDRKX010000113.1 coordinate 1,515, forward strand.
CCGGGATATATGCTGTTTATCAGCTCTTTGTCTATAGTAGGAGATTTTCCGAGTATAATACGGTATCCGGCATCTTTTACTGCGGCCGTCATCACAGGCAGATGCCTTTTTACCTCATTTTCTCTGGAACCCGGCAGCAGTGCTATGACTTTTTCTTCTTCTGATATACCCAGCTCACTGTTGAACGCTTCCATGTCGATCATAGCGGGTATATCTTCAAGTATGGGATGGCCCACAAACTCAACATTTGCACCGGCCTGGCTGAATATGTCTTTTTCGAACTCAAAAAGACAGTAAAGTTTTCTGCATATATTTGAAAGGATATCTATCCTCTTTTTTCCCCAGGCCCATACCTGCGGTGTTATGTAGTAAAATACCGGGATACCCGAACTTGCGGCAATTTTCGCTATTCTCATATTAAACCCGGGGAAATCAATAAGTATTACGGCATCAACCCTGTCTTCTGAGCCGGATTTAAAATATTTTCTCACCAGGCGTTTTTTTAGACCGGCAAAAAAAGGTATAAGTTTCACAACTTCCGCAAAACCTATAGTGGCTTTACCAACTATATTTTCCTCCAGCCGGTCCGAAACTTCTGCCATTTTCGCGCCGCCGACGGCAATTACTTTAACATTTTCGCTTTTTTTAAGTTCCGTTATCAGTTTTGCGCCATGCCTGTCACTTGAAATTTCTCCGGCTATAACCATTAAACGAATTTCTGTGTTCATAATCTCTCCGTGATATCCAACGCAAGTTTCAGTGCTGTAAGACCGTGATAACCGCTTACCTGGGGAGGCCGTTTTTCCCTGATACATACAATAAAATCCCTTAACTCCTCCCTGAGCGGCTCAGTCTTTTCTATGCTGGGTACTATTCTTTCAACATCTTTAGGGGAACTGATCTTTTCTTTTTTCTTCCTGTAAACTACAAACTCCTGTTTTTCATAATCCAGCGACAGATACGCATCCCGTTCAAATACCCTGAATTTTCTTTCACTCTTATAAGATATCCTGGAAGCTGTCACATTGGCGACACAACCGTTCTCGAATTCTATCCTGCAGTTCGCAATATCCTCTTTATCCGAGAACACGGAAGTTCCCATAGACCATATGTTTTTTACGGAAGAATGCACAAAACTCAGTATTATATCTATATCATGTATCATCAGATCAAGAACAACCCCTATATCAAGAGACCGGTCAGGAAACCTGGAAAGCCGGTTTATTTCGATAAACCTGGGGTCCTTGATGTATTCACGCGCTTTCTTTATCGCGCTGTTAAACCTTTCTATGTGTCCTACCTGGAGTATAACGGAATTATTATCCGAAACTTCGATCAGTTTTGCCGCATGTTCCGTCATATTTGTTATAGGTTTTTCAACCAGTGTGTTCACTCCTTTTTCAAGGAAATCCATAGCTATCTGATAATGTGTTTCGGTAGGTGTGACGATACTTACAGCATCGACTTCTGATATCAGTTCCCTGTAATCACTGTAATAGGCGGTATTATACTTTTCTGCAAGTTTCCTGCCGGTTGTTTCATCAATATCAGAAACGCCTTTTAATTCGCAGCCATCCAGTTCGCTGTATATCCTTGCATGGTGCCGGCCGAGATGCCCTACGCCGACGACCCCAACACGTATATTTTCATCCATAGAACTCTCTTATCCTATCTGAAATATATTCCATATCGGATAACTTGAGCTCAGGATAAATGGGCAGTGAAAGGCATTCTCTTGCAATCTTCTCCGTAACAGGGAAACTTCCTTCTCCATAACCGAGATGGGCAAATGAAGGCTGCAGATGAATCGGTATAGGATAGTGAACAGCTGTCGAAATACCGTCTTCTGCAAGTTTACGCGCAAGCTTATCGCGTTCGGGGGCCATTATGCTGTACTGGTGATAAACATGCCGCGCATCAGTATTCTCAAGCGGGGTTTTTACCGGCAATCCGCTGAGGCTCTCATTGTAAAAATCTGCTTTTTCTCTCCGGGCCATGTTCCATTCATCCAGATATTTCAGTTTCACGCGGAGTACTGCCGCCTGAAGCGCATCCAGCCTGTAATTAAAACCTATCTCCGTATGATAGTATTTATCCATTGAACCGTGGGTCCGGAGCCTTTTTACCAGCTCCGCCGTATCTTTATCATCACATACGATACAACCCGCATCCCCATAAGCTCCGAGGTTCTTTCCCGGGTAAAACGAATAACAACCCAGTTTTCCGAAAGTACCGGCTTTTTTACCGTTAAATAAGGCACCGTGAGACTGAGCGCAGTCTTCAACTACCTTCAGATTATGAGCTTTCGCAATATCCATTATCCTGTCCATCTGTGCCGGCTGGCCATAGAGATGCACTGGCAGGATAATATCCGATTCCGACGGGTTAAGTGATTCAATGCTATCGGGGTCTATGGTATAATATTCAGGGTGTACATCTGCCCAGATAATATTACCGCCTGCATGTACTACAGCTTCACATGTAGCTATAAACGTCAGCGGGGTAGTTATTACGTTTTTTCCCCTGCATCCCAGAACTTCAAGCGCCAGATGAAGCGCCGATGTACCGGAACTGACTCCTACAGCATATTTGCGGCCGCAATATTCGGCAAACTCTTCTTCAAAACCCGCCACCTCTTTTCCGAGTATAAAACTGGTGGAAGAACACAGTTTTTTCCACCTTTTGAACACCTTTCTGCGCAGATATTTATACTGCGCGGCCAGATCTACCATTGGAATATGCTTTTTCATAATATATTAATGCTATAAAAATGGACTCCAAAAGTCAATCAATCCCACCTGCCCGGAATTTTTGCATTGCAGTAAGCGCAACACCCGTTTTTCATATTAATGCTGTTAATGAAATAACCCGTCCTGTTTATAATGGTTTTACCGCAGTTGTGACATACAGTATCCTGGACACCGGGAGAATGCACGTTACCTATATAAACATAGTACATACCGGCATCCATTGCTGTTTTTCGGGCTTTCTCAAGCGTTTTCTGGGGTGTAGGAGGCAGGTTCTTAAGTTTGTACATCGGGGTAAACCTGGAAAAATGGAGAGGCGTATCCGGTCCCGTATTTTTTATTATCCATTTTGATAAATTCGATACCATATCATCAGAGTCATTCTGTCCGGGCAGTAGAAGATTGGTTATTTCTACATGCACCCCGTTTTCTTTCATGATAACGATTGCATCAAGAACAGGCTGAAGCCGGCCGTCAGTAAATTTCATATAGAAGTCATCGGAAAAACCTTTTATATCCACATTGGCCGCATCGAGGTAACTGCAGAGTTCTTTCAGCGGCAGGGGATTAAGAAAACCGTTTGTTATAGATGTGTTTTTAATACCATTTTCACGGGCGATAACCGCTGTATCAAACATATATTCGTAAAAGACCGACGGCTCGCTATAGGTATACGATATTATGCCGCAATTATTCTGCCGGGCAAGTTTGACTACGTCTTCCGGGAGCATTTTATAATTTTCTGTTTCTTCCGGAGCCATCTGCGATATTTGCCAGTTCTGACAATTAAGACAGGTAAAATTACATCCGGCGGTAGCTATGGAAAATGTTGTTTCACCGGGGAAATAATGATACAGCGGTTTTTTTTCTATAGGATCAACATGAACAGCGGCCGGGTTACCGTAAGCAAGTGTATTCAGTATTCCATTTTCTACTTCTCTTACCAGGCAGTTACTCCTGTCTCCTTCCCTGAGTGTACACCTGTTAGGACAGAGTTCACAGCGAACCAGGCCGTTACCTGCTCTCTTATACCATCTCGCCTCTTTTTTGATCACAAACCCCTTTTCCCTTGTAAGGCCGGCAACGGCTTTCCTCGCAAGCACCGGAACAAAAGACAAACCGGAAACTGCAACAACTGCCAGTCTGCAGAAATCACGCCTGGATATTGTTTTATTAAAAATATTCATATTTTTAATATTACCCTTTTATTTTATCCCGTGAGGTTTTTCCTGAAGAAACCATCAGTCCTATTTCGTAGAGTATCAATACAGGCAGGGCCAGCGCCACCTGCGTGAAAACATCCGGCGGCGTCAGCATTGCCGCTACCAGGAAAATAATCACGACTGCGTATCTTCTTCCGGACCTGAGTGCTGTTTTTTCCACTATTCCCAGGGACGTCACCATACGCATGATAAGAGGCAGCTGAAATGTTATACCAAACACCATTACCATTAAGAATACAAACCCGACATACTTGTCAACACTCAGCATCGGTTTAAGTCCCGGCCCGCCGAAATCCAGCAGGAATCCCAATCCCAGCGGCAGAATGACAAAGAATCCGAAAAACGCGCCTACTGCAAACAATAGCAGAGTCGCCGGCATATATATTAGAATAAACTTCTTTTCATTCTTTTCCAGAGCGATCCCGATGAATTTCCATAAATTGTATGCAATGATCGGCATTGAAATTATTATACCGGCAAAAAACGATACTTTAAGTGTTACAAGAAATGCTTCCTGAGGTGCTATAAAGACAAGCTCTCTTCCTAGCGGGATCCTGATAAAATCAAGTATTTCTCTGTTAAAAAAAAATGAAAGTACAGCGAATATTACGGCGGCGCCTGCAGCATAGAGTATCCTCAGGCGTAGTTCTTCCAGGTGTTCTATTAAAGTCTGCTTATCCTTCAATCTCCCTGTTCTCGTCTGTAGTTTTGTCCTCCGGCTCATCTGTCGGATTTTTGATCTCCCTGACAGCTTTACCAAGTGAACGGGCGATGCCCGGGAGCCTTTTTGCCCCGAAAAGCAGTAATACTATCAACAGTACTACGAGCAGTTCCTGTATACCCATCCCAAACATCACACTGACCTTAGGGGTAATGCACTATATTTTTTTTCTGACATTTTCATCATATCTTCTACCTTATGAAGTATCCTATCATTTATGCCCTGCTTTTGCAATACGGTTCATACCCGCGGCCCCTATAAACCCGCCAAGGAAAGCCAGTGAATAGAATACCGTCTCCTTTGAACCTGCAGGCATCCTGTTTTTTGCCGTGGTAACAGCTATTTCAGTTTTTCCGTCACCCGGTTCGGGATATTCCTTGAAAGGCCACAACACGACGGCGGAACCTATTACGAGCCCTATAAGGAAACAGAGCGTGCTGTTTCTATGCTTTTTTAGCAGTATTTTCATCAATCTTACAAAAAGGAGCAGTCCGGTTATACACCCCGCCCCGAAAACAGAAAGCACGATAAATGCGCCTGTATCCATTGAAGATGTAAAAACCTTTATATTCAGTACGATCTCTTCGTATAATCCTATTATCAGAAGGACAAACGACCCGCTTATACCCGGAAGTATCATGGCTGAAATTGCAAGCATCCCGCCTGCAAATACAACCGGCAGCGATATGTCGGTTATGCCGAATTTAATATTATAGATCACCCATACGAGGAGTACGCCCGGCAGGATAAAAAGAAAATTCTTTACTTTTCCATCCCTGATCATCCCGTATGGTATACATATAGAAGGCACTATAAGCCCGAAAAAGAATGCAAGCGTCATGCCGGAGTAGTTCTTGAGAAGATAATCCACTATCCAGGAAAACATGCCTATAGCGGCCAGCGCACCAACCAGTATTTGAATAAGGAACAGCTGATCCCTTTTCTTTAATTCAACAAAAAACTCCGAAGGTTTTGCGGCCTTCCTGATAAACTCGATGTCTATACTGCTCAAAGCGGCTATAAGCCTGTCATATATACCTAATATCAGCGCGAATGTGCCTCCGCTCACTCCGGGTATAATATTGGCTATGCCTATCAGGAATCCCTTTGTAATATTAATGATCATTCTGGTTTTTCAGACTGTAAAAGGTCTTTTTAAAATTCACTATCCTGTTCTCCCTGACAATAACACCCTCTTTTTTCAGCAGGGACACCTTCTTTTTCAGGCCTCCGGCAGCAGTATAACCTCCTATACTGCCATCAGATTTCACTACCCTGTGACAGGGTACCCTGGGAGCATGCGGGTTTTGAGCAAGGGCTTTCCCCACAGCCCTGTAAGCTTTTGATCTGAGATAACCGGCTATTTCGCCATATGTCGTGACCCTGCCGCGTGGTACAATCATTATCGCATTATAAACTTTTTTTTTAAAATCTTCCGGCATGTTTTTTAAGAGGAAAAACTTTCTATTCGTATAATTTTTTCCTGAGCTTGGAAATCGACGGGATGATCAAGCCGCGGCCGTCTTTTTTTATCAGTCCTTCGCTGTCAAGTTCTTTAAGCTGTCTGCTGATGACTTCACGTGCGGTCCCGACAAACTCACTCAGATCCTGATGTGTAATACCCATGAGTATCTCTATTCCGTCGTCTCTCTCTTTACCGTATTTTTCAGCCAAATGCACCAGGCAGAGTACCAGTCTGTCTTTTACTTTTTTAAAAGAGAACATCTCTATTTCCATATCAGTTTTTCTCAGCCTTTTACAGAGCGTCTGCGTTATAGTCAGAAGTATTTCCGGCTGGCTTATGAGAAACTGCCGGAAATCAGAATATTTTATTATAAAAAGATTTGCATTCTCCATTGCCAGTGCGTTTGCAGAACGCGGGTTTTTATCAAGAAGCGCCATTTCCCCGAAAAAATCACCTTTCTTAAGATAATCCAGCGCCTTCACCTGTCCGTCTGTTGACATCTTGTATATCTTTATCAAACCGTCATCAACTATATAGAACTCATCTCCCTCATCAGATTCAGAAAATATATGGTCTCCCTTACCATAGGTCTTACCTTTGAGTATGCTCTCCATCTTTTTGAGGTCTTTTTCTTTTAGATCGCTGAAAATAGGTACTTTTTTCAGTATATTTAAAACAGGCATGTCATTATTGTACCATTAACCTGACGAAATCACAAGTTAAAGTTATTCACGGATATACCGGTAGTCTTTATGAAGAAGATTACCGTAAAGACCTGTTCTTGATTCCGGGAATGCGGCTATATTGAACAATACCCAGAATGCTGTTTCCGCTCCCCTTGTCAGTATCTTGAATTCCATATCCCAGCAATGCAAGTTCCTGCGCAGTGTCAAACTCTTCTCAATGAATTCATCAAACCTGTAATTTCCGGCTTGGGACCTGTTCATATAGAACCTTGTGTCTACTGATACATCATAGGGAAAACGCTTTATAGTGAAAAATTGTCCAAGTTCAAGTCTGTCCGGGTAAAGGTAATTATACCTGAGACGGCTTGTTGATATATCCCTGATATTAACATCACAGTACCATTCTTCTGTTATCCTGTCGTAGTAATCATACCTGTTTGTCAGGTACAAACTGCTGCGCCCGCGATACAGCCTGAGCCTGGTATAAAAATCTCCTGCCGGTTCATTCACATCTTCCGTGAAATCGTACGAACTTGCCGATATAAGCGACAGGTTCGGAAAAGGCCTGTATTCTATCTCGTATGTAAGCAGATTATTTATTATCATCATGGGATATTCAACAGCCCGCCGCCATGTATAATTGCCCCGGACAAAAAACCTGTTATATAACCCGTGCTGCATGGCCATGAACATGCTCGTATACCTTCTGAGTGACGTACGGTATGTACCGTCAAATCCCAGGCCCGGAGTCAGCGATATATAATACATCCTGCTCATATTAAACCGGTAGGTCTTATCTACCCTGCTGTTCCAGGATACCGCCTGTTCCCATTTATCTGAAGATGTATTATAGTCGTTCATATAGCTTACGCTCTGAGAATAGAGCGCGTTTCCGGGAATGCGTATCGAATAAAGCCTGAATTCAGCTCCGGGCAGTACATAGCTACTTATCGCATATTCCTGGCCGGTCCATTCCTCCTTTTTGTTGCCGTATATACTTGCGGTATATTTCGCCCGTGAATATTCCAGACCAAGCTGATAATAGAGCTCTTTTTTATTTAAATCCGTGTCCATCCTGTCATAATCGTAATTAAACAGGTAGTTTGACGCATATTCTGTCCTGTACCTGATACTGGAATACTCGCCCAACTCCTGCCAGCCTCTGGCGTAGACCCTGCCCCTGTCGACATGATCGGCTTTATCATTTATATAATACAGGTCAATATCCGAATACCCTTTGTCGGTCCTGTAACTGTGTCCGGCTTTAAATCCGGCGCCTCTTATTGTCATAAGATCCAATCCCGCATAAGACCTGGAATTTCCCGTAAACGGGTATGAAAACCTCGTGTTGATGAAATCCCCGGCGCCGGAACTGCTTCCGATATCAGCACTGATTTCCAGTTTTCTGGGACCCAGTCTCCTGGTATAATAAGGATAGAAAAAAACGGGCATCTTTCTTACCAAAAGCGCGGTATTGGTAGCACTCAACCTTGAACCGGTCTTCAGGTATATGTTCTTTCCCCTGAAACTGTAATGCGGCGGTTTATGTTCACACGTAGTTATATCACCGAAAGGGACAAGGAACTCGTTACTGCTTTTTATAATTACTTCTTTTGCGTATATGCGCATCGGCAGAGCTTCTATCACAGTATTATATACCGTACCGGTAGAAGAGTCTATATGGTATATCATCGTATCCGCATTGAGGCTGTAATTATCCCTTTTAAAACTGACATTGCCCAGGGCATATATCAGTTCCTGGGATTTAATATATTCGATCTCATCAGAGAAAAGTTCAATATTTTCATGTACCACTCTTACATTACCGGCAGCTTTGATCCTTTCAGCTTTTTGATCGCAGGATATGCTGTCAGCAAAGATGTCGACTTTTTTTGCCGTTGTACTGTTGATAACTGACTGTGAACTGTCTTCCGCTAATACCGGCAGGTATGCATTGACACAGAAAAGTATAAGTAAATAGACTTTTTTTATCATGCTTATTTTCATAATCCTACCGCATTAAGCGCGTGCCTTACTATTGAAAAAGATCCGCATGCTACAAGCCAGTCTCCGGGGTGCATCGTGCTGAGTGCATTAGACTGCGCCTCGTTATATGAGTTCACTGCCTTGCAGTTTTTTCCGAAAATATCAGCAAGTGCCATTGCATCAAGTCCTCTTTCAGATTCGGGCTTAAGTACCCATACATAATCGGCAAGGGGCTTTATTATTTCAGCCATTTTAGCATAATCCTTGTCCTTATATACACCTATTATTATGTGTAACCGTGATTTTTCCGGTTTCCATTCTTCAATAAAATCCTTCACTTTCTCCATACCGGCAGGGTTATGCGCAGCATCGACCACAAAAGTCCTGTCTTCAGGCAGAGAGAACATCTCCATCCTGCCGCTGTTACGGCTGTTTGAGACAGCTTTTTTTATGATATCCGTATCCCTGAATCCCAGTGCCAATGCGGCTGTCAATGCAGCGGCAGCATTATAACACTGATGCCGGCCTTTCAGCGAAAGGACTATGTCTTCTATCCGGTAATCTCCGAATATCAGCGTAAAGGAATAATTTCCATACTCAAGAGGATGGATATCGTCAACATACCAATCAGTTCCCAGCCTGTATACCTTTGAACCTGATTCAGAGCCCCTGTTGCTGATTATCTCAGATCCTGAATAATCAACTACTATCGACTCTTTTTTTATAATACCCGCTTTTTCGAGTGCAATTTCTTCAATCGTAGAGCCCAGGTATTGGGTATGTTCTACCGATATCGGTGTCACAAGCGAGAGTAACTTGTTCTCACATACATTAGTTGCATCCAACCGCCCGCCAAGACCTGTTTCCATAACTGATATATCACACCTTTCATCAGAGAAATATTTTATTGCCGCACAGGTAACAGTCTCGAATTTTGTCAGCTGAGCACCGCTTATTTTTTCTGCGTCTCTTATTTCACCGAGTATTTTGCGGAACCTTTTCTTTGATATCGCTGCCTGGTTTATTTTTATCCTTTCCGTAAAGTCAAAGATATGCGGTGAAGTATACAGCCCTGTTTTCTTTGATGATGCTGACAGGATATCATTCAACATTACGGCGGCAGATCCCTTACCGTTAGTACCGGAAACAGTGACTACCGGTATACTTAGGTGTGGAGAACCGAGTTCTTCAAGTGCGCTCTTGAGCTGTTCAATCTGAAAATTATAATCCAACTATTTCAAATTCACCCGAACGCGTTGGAAAAGATCGAGCAGCCTTATTATTGTAGACCTGATATCTTCCCTCTTCACGACCATATCTAACATCCCGTGCTCAAGAACGAATTCAGCTTTTTGAAATCCCGGAGGCAGTTCCTCCTTGATCGTCTGTTTTATCACACGAGGCCCCGCAAAAGCGATAAGTGACCTGGGTTCCGAAATATTAACATCTCCCAGCATGGCAAATGATGCAGAAACACCGCCGCTCGTCGGATCGCACATTACTGACAGATAAGGTATTTTTTCTTCACTGAGTCTCGCTATTGCCGCTGCTGTTTTCGCCATTTGCATCAGAGAGAGTATCCCCTCCTGCATTCTCGCTCCTCCTGAAGAAGAGATAATAATCATCGGATATCTTTTACTTATTGCTCTCTCTACTGCTCTGCACACCTTCTCACCTACAACAGAGCCCATACTTCCGCCCATAAAAGAAAAATCGAGTACGCATATCACCGCGTTCATTCCGCCTATCAGCGCCGTGCCTGACCTTACTGCCTCTTTCAGGTTGGTTTTTTCCATGTTTTCCTTCACTCTTTCCGCATAGGATTTTACATCGATGAACTTGAGCGGGTCGGCGGCCGTGATATTCCTGTCATACTCCTTGAAAGAACCTTCGTCAGCAAGCATCTGAAGCCTCAACAGCGACGGCAGCCGCAGATAGTAATCGCAATTAGGACATACCCACAGATTCTCTATAAGTTCCTTTCCGTATACAGAATAGTTACATGCTGGGCACTTCTGAAACAGATCAGCAGGAATAGCTTTTTTTACCACAATGATATCTCCCTTATATACTCTTTCATCTTTTCGTAATCGATTTTTCTGGGCGATTTTTCAATAATCCTCCTGATACTCCAGGCCGCGGGTTGTATTATTTCACACGCCTTTTTAATATCAGCGAGTTCCCAGTCTCCCTCTATCATAACGCGTTCCATATTGTATTTTTTCTTAAGAGACAATAGTTGTTCCGGCCCGGTTCCTTCAGGAAGGGTTATCTGTATAAACCTGACATAGGGAGAATTGCAGATACTATCGTCAATTCCCTGTGTTTCATATATTACCGGACAGGCCATGACTTCGAATTTACCCGGCACTTCATCCTGAAGAGACGCTTCTCCATTCTTTAACTGTATATACCCGGGTTTCAGTTTATTAACTTCACGCATGGATATCCTGTTTATGTCGCCGAACTCTGCAATAAACCCGGTATACGACGGCAGCATATCCCTTATTTCAATAGCGCGGCCCAAAGAAACCTTTTTATCTGATTCCTCTTCCATTGATACCGAAATGTATTCCACACCCAGTATCGCCGCCCATTTGGCATCTTCCTCATTTGTTATTCCGGATATCTTTATTCCCGGCATAGAATTCCCCCAGGTTTAAACACCGCCTTTTACGCTTTTTTTTTGACCCGATTTGCGCCTGCAGGCTGCAAGCCCTTTTTTTATACTTATAGCAAATTTTTCTATTTCTTTAAAGTAGTTGCGTTCACTTCCCGAAATCATTTTTACAATAGCAGAACCGATTATTATGCCATCAGCTTCTGTCCCCACAAGCGCTGCCTGAGATGTTGTAGATATACCGAAACCGCAGTATACCGGGACCTTTGAAGCTCTCTTTACTTCTTTTATCCTGGTTTTAATATTCCCGGCCATCTTGCTCCTCATGCCTGTTGTACCGAACCTGCTCACATAATACATAAACGGAAAACAGCTGGCCGATATCTTCTTTATCCTTCCGGAAGACGTAGCGGGTGATGAAAGGAAGACCGCCCCTATTCCGAGTCCATTCATTAATCTCAGGTATTCTTCTGATTCGTCTACCGGCAGATCCGGTATTATAACGGAAGCAAAACCGGCATCAACCGCTGATCTCATATTTTTCTCAAATCCGCCGGAATAGAGCGGATTAAGATACGACATTAGCACCAGGGGCATATTGAGATTCTGCTTTTCACGCGCTAAAGCCGCTGTTATAGTCTTAAATGACGCGCCTTTTTCTATTGCGATCCTGGATGATTCCTGGATAACCGGCCCGTCCGCAACAGGGTCCGAAAACGGTATTCCCACTTCCACGAAATCCGCCAATCCCTTCCTGTCAATAAACTTGACGAGCCTTATAAAGGATTCCATATCAGGGTATCCTCCGGTAAGGAACAGGCTTAAGCCCGGCCGGTCCTGTTTCATAAGGTCCCTGATATTCTTATCCAGTTTTTCTGCGTATGATATCAATATCCTTTTCTCCTCTTCCCGAAAGGCAGACAACAACACAATCGGTCTTTTTCCATTTTCTTTTCATAACCCATGCCAGCGCATGTGAAGATTCGAGAGCCGGTATTATACCTTCGTTCTCTGTAAGCCATTTAAACGCTTTTACGGCAGCTTTGTCATTAACAAAAAAATATAAGGCCCTTTTCGTATCATTGTAATACGAATGTTCCGGGCCGACACCGGAGTAATCCAGCCCGGGAGCGATAGAATGCGCATTAAGTATCTGACCGTCACTATCATACAAGAGGTAACTCTTTGCCCCCTGCAGTATACCTACTTTACCTTTGTTTATGGATGCGCCGCCGCCTGCTTCCACACCGATAAATTCTACCTCAGTATCCTTGAAGAACGGATGGAAAAGTCCTATAGCGTTAGACCCGCCGCCTACACAAGCCACAAGATGCGTGGGCCCGGTCTTCAGCTGTCTTTTAACCTCCCTGCCTATAACGGATTGAAAATCCCTGACCATCGTAGGATAGGGATGGGGTCCTACACATGAACCGACTATATAACTGGTATTTTCAGGTTCTTCTACCCATTCTCTTAATGCAGCGTTAACAGCTTCCTTCAGTGTCATACCGCCTTCCGTTACTTCTCTCAACTCGGCATTGAGAAGTTTCATACGGTATACGTTCTCTGCCTGGCGTTTCACATCCTTTGCGCCCATAAAAACCACACATTTTATACCGAAAAGCGCCGCTGCCGTTGCTGTAGCCACACCATGCTGTCCGGCACCCGTTTCAGCTATTATCCTGGTCTTTCGCATCCTGCTGGCAAGCAGTGCCTGGCCCAGGGCATTATTTATCTTATGGGCACCCGTGTGACAAAGATCTTCCCTTTTAAGATAGACACGGCAGCCGCATCTGTTCGAGAGTTTTTTTGAATGGTATAAAGGCGTCGGCCGGCCCGCGTAATTCTCAAGGAGAGTTTTAAGTTCATTTCTGAAACCAGGCTCCCTGCTGAACCTGGAATAACCCTTTTCCAGTAGAGATAAAACAGGCATCAGGGTCTCAGGTACATACCTTCCCCCGAAACCGCCGAAATAACCCTTATTCGGCATGTGATCTTACCTTCATAATTATTTTCCTTACCGCGTCACGGTCCTTGATCCCCGGCGAAACCTCACTCCCGGATGCGATATCAATACCATAAATGTCATACGAAACCAGTTCCTCCACATTGGCCGGACCGATACCGCCTGCTACAAAGAGCCTGTTCCTTACCTCGCTGCCCAGGCCGGCGAGCTTATTCCATTCGAATCTTCTGCCCGAACCCCCGAATTCCGGAGTCCGGGTATCACACAAGATATAATCAGCCGTATCCAGCATATCACCGAACTCGTCTTTCCGCCCTATTTGGGTTTTTTTTATCAGGTATACACCCGGCAGAGCTTTTTTAAGTTCTCTTAGTATATACTTACTTTCGTTCCCGTGCAACTGTATATACCCCGGTGAGTATTCTTCCGCCAGGAGTATCAGTTCGTCCACAGGCATATCAACACACACAAATACGCTCTGCTTTCCTGTATCAGGGACAATAAGGTCTTTGAGCTTTGAAACCGGCACATATCTTTTCGAGCCGCTGTACAGGTTGAATCCAAGAAGATCGGCACCTTCGGAAACACACATGTCTCTGTCGTCTATAGTCGTAATACCGCAGATCTTCACCAGTGTCATCAGATCACCCTTTAGCTGCCCTTAAGTTCCCTGATCTTTGCCGCAGGATCATCAGAGGCCACAATGGCTTCGCCGACAAGTACGGCATCATAACCCGCATCGCCAAGCTCTTTGACCCGCAAAGCGGAATCTATACCGCTTTCCGCAACTTTCACGAGATTCGGCGGTATCATCCCTGCTGCTTCAGTATGTATACTGCTGTCAATTTCAAGTGTTTTCAGGTTCCTGCAGTTTACACCGACTATTTCCAGCCCCTCAAGGCCGACACATCTTTTTAATTCATCTTCCGAATGCACTTCAAGAAGAGCAGAAACACCCGCCTCTCGACATACACCGAGCAGATCTTCCAATTCCGTATGAGAAAGCAATGCCGCTATCAGGAGGACCGCGTCGGCACCTGCGGCGGCTCCCTCGTATATCTGGTACTCAGAAATTATAAAATCCTTCATAAGCACCGGTTTAGAGCATATTGATTTCACTGTCTTTATATTGTCTATACTTCCTTTAAAGAACTTTTCTTCAGTAAGCACCGAAACGGCATCGGCGTCTGTGTCCCTGTAGACAGCCGCAAGATCCCGGACGCTGTACTGCGATATTTCACCTTTTGACGGGGAAGACATCTTTATCTCCGCTATAAGCCCCATATTACTCTTCTTCAGCGCATTATTGAAAAGACCCTTCACATGGAACCCTGCAGCTTTTTCCTTTAGAACGCTCAATGGTACCGCTTTCTTATCCAGCAGTCTTTCTTTATGTTCTCTGATCTCTTCTAAGAATTCCATTTTTCCGTACAATATCTATATAATTGCCGATCAGTTTCATACCTTCATCAGTAAGTATTGATTCAGGATGGAACTGCACTCCATACACCGGATGTTGTTTATGTTCTATACCCATTATCTCATCAGCATCAGTAGTAGCAGTGATATTAAGGCTTTCAGGCAGACTTGCCTGTTCTACTATCAGCGAATGATAACGGGTAGCTTCAAACGGATTTTTTAATCCGGCAAAAAGGCCTTTGTCATTATGGTTTATCATAGAAGTCTTTCCGTGCAGGATTCTTTCCGCGCGCACTACCCTGCCGCCATAAGCTGCAGCGATCGCCTGGTGGCCAAGACATACACCCAGCAAAGGTATATAGGCACCCGCTTTCCGGATCAATTCTATACTGATTCCCGCTTCTTCCGGAGTACCCGGGCCGGGAGACACTATTATCCCGTCAGGTGAATAGCCCAGAACTTCATCAACTGATAAAGCGTCGTTCCTGTGAACAACAATATCCGCAGAGTTCAGCCTTCCGACATAATCGCAGATATTGTATACAAATGAATCATAATTATCTATTACAACTATTTTCATTTCAGTCTACCCGAAACTCTGAGACATTTCTATCAGTTTGTCCAGTTTTAAAGCGGCACTGCCTGTATCAATTATCTTCTCAGCCATTTTCACTCCCTCTTTAAAATCCTCTGAAAGTCCGGCCACTACCAGCGCGGCTGAAGCATTAGCAAGGCATATGTCCCTGAATGCACCTTTTTCACCCGCAAGGACTTTTCTTGTAATTGAAGCATTAATCTCTTCATCTCCGCCTTTGATATCCTCTATAGAGCTAGTCTTAAGCCCGAAATCATCGGGTGATATCTCATATGTTTTGACAAAATCATCCTTTAACTCGGATACTTTTGTGGTTCCCGAAAGTGATATCTCGTCAAGCCCGCCATGCCCGTGCACGACCATGGCCCTCTTGACTCCAAGGTTTCCCAGCACAGCCGCCATGCTGTCTGTCAACTCCGGAGCATACACACCGAGAAGCTGATAATCAACTGATGCGGGATTTGTGAGCGGGCCGAGTAAGTTAAACACTGTTCTTATACCTATTTCTTTTCTGGCTCCCGCCGCGTATTTCATAGCCTGGTGAAAAGTCCTGGCATAAAGGAACCCTATACCGGTCTTCTCTATGCATTCTTTTACTTCTTCAGGCTTGAGTTCTATATTAACACCCAGCTTCTCCAAGACATCAGCAGAACCGCACTTACCTGTCGCCGCGCGGTTACCGTGTTTTGCTACTTTCATTCCCGCACCGGCTATTATAAAAGCTACAGTGGTAGAGATATTCATATGGTTTATACCTGTCCCCCCTGTGGAACACGTATCTAACAGCTCTCCATCCACTTCTATTGAAGAAGCTTTTTCCCTCATGACACGCGCAGCCTGAGTGATCTCGTTAACGGTAGGAGTCTTTACTGCAAGCAGACTCAGAAACGCGCCTATCTGTGAAGGAGCCGCTTCACCTGTCATTATCTCTTCCATACTCTTTCTCATACCCTCTGAAGTGAGATCTTTACCTTCGTAGAGATCCTTTATTGACTCCCTAATCATTTATTTTCTCCTTATCATCTATTCTTTCACCAAGCTGAACAGCTTCTAATAACGCTCTCGCTTTATTCAGGGTTTCCTGATATTCTCTTTCAGGAACAGAATCCGCCACTATGCCCGCGCCTGCCTGTACATATACATGTCCTTCATACACAAGCATAGTCCTTATTGTTATACACATATCCATATCGCCCGTAAAAGAGAAATATCCCACAGCCCCCGCATACGGGCCTCTTCTGATATTCTCATTTTTTTCTATTATCTCTATTGCCCTTATTTTGGGCGCTCCGCTCACGGTACCTGCCGGAAAACATGCCTTCAAAACGTCTATGCAGTTCACATCTTCCCTTAATGTGCCCGCGACATCGGTCACCATATGTATGACATGTGAATATTTTTCAATAGACATAAGGTTTTTCACCTTTACTGTTCCGTAACGGCAGACTTTACCGAGATCGTTCCTGCCGAGATCCACCAGCATAATATGTTCGGCCCTCTCTTTTATGTCCGACTTAAGGTCTTCGGCCAGACTTTTTTCCTCTTCTTCGGTCTTTCCGCGCGGCCTTGTACCGGCTATGGGCCTTACAACCGCCTCATCACCCGTTACTTTTACAAGTACTTCGGGAGACGACCCGCACAAAACGATGTTATCGAGCTTGAGATAAAACATATACGGCGAAGGATTGATTATCCTCAATGCCCTGTAATAATTAAATGAATCCGCCCGGGATACAGCTGTCAGCCTCTGTGAAAAGACACCCTGTATTATCTCGCCTTTTACTATTTCTTCTTTTATCTTCCGAACCCTTTCATTGAATTCATCTTCACTGAAATTTGAATCGAACTCGAGCCTTTTCCCCCTCTCAAGTGAAAACAGCCTGACAGGTTCAGGTGTGCGGCTGAGTTTGTCTATTATCGCCTCTATGCTCTTTCCTGCCATGGAATACACGTCATCGGTCTCATCCCCGTCATCGATCGCAAGCTTTATTATATCCGCCGTATTATAAAGATGATCAAATGCGATCAACTCATCAGTAAAGATAAACACACCCAGAGGCAGTCCGAGATCCGAAGGATTCTCAAACTTGAGTTTTTCCCAGCTGGCAATGATCTCGTAACTCAGGTATCCTACGAACCCTCCGCAGAGAGGAGGCAGATCAGAAGTCTCGGATATCTCATACCCCTCCATAATGGTGTATATCTCGGAAAGAGGATCCGATGTCTTGATCTCCCCGCCAGGCTCAAACCCGGTCCCGGTCCTTTCGAGCACACGTATCCTGTCATAATATATCTCGTAAACGGATCTCGGGGAAAGGCCTATGAATGAATACCTTCCGGCCTTGCCCTTTTCCACACTTTCAAGCAGGAACGAATACCGGTCATCCCTGAATGAATTGTATGCAGAAACGGGTGTAAGAAAATCCGCAACGATCTTTTTACTTATTACAGATATTTTCTTCTTGTTTTTCATTGTTTATTTTCTCGCCAATTTTTCTGTCTGTTTTTTGACCCGCCTGTTTTCGCTTTTTCTCTGATAATTTCCCTAATATAAAAAAAACGGGCCTTTAGAGCCCGCATGTTCAACAATAGGGCGCTCCGGAAGTACGCGCCCTGTACTATTACAAGAAAGGCGTACTTCTACATACGCCAGCACCAAACCATTTTAAGCATATTATGTATATTATGCATATTAAATATATAATAACATTATTCCGTATTTTTTTCAATAGCTACAGTACTATCCATTCTGTTTTCACGCAGGGTTTCCAGCCGTTTTAGAGCATCAAGAGCTTTTTCGTAGCCGGGTTCATACCTGAGTACCGTACGCCATGATGTTTCAGCTTTTTCCAGCTGATTTTTTTTATAGTATATCACGCCCGCATTATAGCCCGGTTCGGTCATTTCAGGACTGATCTCAAGCACGGATAGATAATGCCGAAGTGAAGAATCGTAATCGCCTTTTTCCCTGTATATCCTGGCTATTTTCAGGCGTGCATCTATAAGATAAGGATCATTTTCAATCGCTTTTTTAAAAAAAGTTTCAGCTTTTTCCGGGTTGTTCTGTTTAAGATATACCGATCCTGCGCCGTTGTATGCCAGAGCATTATAAGGATTCTTCCTGATGATCTCATTAAAGATCTCTTCAGCCGTATCATATTTACCGGAAATAAACAGTTTCTTCCCGAGAGACATTGAATATTTGTCTATTTCCGGAGCCTTTTCTGCAGCAGACCGGTAATCACCCGAATAATACTTTACATCCGCATATAAACGGTTATATGAAAAAACCGATATCCATACCAGGGGTATGAGCAGTATATATCTTATCCTGTATCTATTGAACGAATATATTGCTGTTTTACTGCTTGCGGCCAGTACAACCCCTGCCAGTGTCCAGTTGACAAGCGAGACTGCTATAATACTGAAACTGAACATATTCTGTACGGCTATTGCCGTAAAACCTCCCGCCGCGGCTGATGCGGCGGTATTGTCCTTGAACCTGAGGTTTCTAATACTATTCAGGAAGATCATCACCCACCAGAGAAGTATAGGGCCCGAGAAAGCTATCCCGCCTGTCACCAGGATTTTTAAGAGGTAATTATGAGGATATCCCGGCACGGAGAGCGTACCGGTATATTTAAAAAAATCTTTGTCAATAAACTTTCTGAAATGGATATAATACCCGTTAACACCCCATCCAAACAGTGGTCTCATGGCAAACATATCCAAAGCAGTTTTATACTGGACCTTCCTGGATAAGATATTAGTTTCCGTCATATCAAACAGACTTAGATACCTCCCCCCTATCTGTTTCAGCCGGGAAGCATTGAGACACCCGAACATGACCACGATCAGAATAAAAGCCCCGGCTGCTGTTTTCAGCCTTGTTCCTGAAACAGCTTTTTTTTCAATAAGAAAGATCGTTATGATCACTCCCAGAAGAGTTGCCAGAAAGCCGGCCCTGGATGACGTTAATAGGAGTGCAGTTACACATAGTATCAGCGAAAAGAGTACGTATAACCGGCCTTTTTTTATATAAAGGACAAGGTTGACCGGTATGATCATCGAAAGGAACGCTGCAAGGAAATTGGGATTACCGAGTGTTGACCATATCCTCGGCCTGAAACTGCCTTTCCATTCAAAAAAGTCGTACCCGAGATACTGTATAATGCCATAGACGCTTATAACCAGTGCCGACAGACTCAACACAGTAAAAAGTTCTGTAATGTCTTTTCCTCCAAGGCTCAGCGAGAACAGGAAAAAGCCTGTCATACACGCCAGTGTCAATACTGAAGAACTGTAAAACGGGTATATACCTAAGAAGGAGACAGCCCTGTTTCCTGAATAGAAAGCCGGTATTATAACAGCGGCTAAAAACGCGATAAATACATACAGGTAACTGCCCTGGGGCAGTGTTATCCGCCCTCTGATTATAAAAACCGAGAATAATATCACGCCGGATATACGCAGTATGAATAATTTAAGGGAAGACGCAGGATCACCAAGACCCATCCAGAACGCCAAAGGAATAAAAAAGAGAGATAAAAAGAATAGGTACTTAAGAGACTTTTTTCCCGGTATCATTCCGAAACTGCTGCCAGGACATCCCTGCGGGGTTGATCTCCGACTCCTGATCCGAGCCGCTGTACTATTATGTCTACCCGGCGGTTCAGTGAACGCATCTCATTGGTCTTATTGGCAGAATCTATCTGACTTTGTATGATCTTCTTAAGATCCATCTGTATACGGAGCTGTTCATCTCTTATTACCCTGTGAATTGCTTCTGTTTCTTCATCTGTTTTTGCTCTACTGAGTTCTCTTGAGTATTTGCCCGGGACCTTTTCCACCATATCTTTATATTCATCTATCTCTTTATCGAAATCCGTAAGTACCGCCGGATGATACTTGCTGAATCCCCCCGCAGAGAGCCTGTCAGGCGGAAAATCGAGCCTCTCTATCAGATGCCTGGCTATATTAGTAGCCCTCATTGTTGACAGTTCCCAGTTCGAAGGGAACTGTTCTGTCTCAATGGGCCAACTGTCCGTATGGCCTTCTATACGGACATTGTTCGGAACATCTATTATTTCAGTTGATATATCCGCAAGTATGTTTTTCGCGTCTTCATATATTTCGGCTTTTCCTGAATCAAACATAAGCTTGGCATTAAGACTGATAAGCAGTCCCTTTGTATTGATCTCCAGGTATATTACATCTTCGAGTTTATGCTTGTATGTATAATCTTCCAGCCGTTTCTTTATATTCTGGAGCTGCATCTCGTTCAGTGTAGAAGCCAGCGCGAACATCATGACAAAGAATATAAGGAGCTGGGTCACAAGATCTGAATATGTTACCATCCAAGGCGGAGAACTTTTCCCTATCTGTATGTCTTCACTCGCCCGGGCTTTTGCCAGTCTTCCGGAAGCTGAGATAGCCATATTATTTACCCGGCCGGCGCCTGGATCTTATCTTGACTGTCTTCTTCTCTTTTTCCGGCGGCGGTTTTTCTTCTTTCATCTTCGCGCCTCTGGATTTTTTGGCTTTTTGCGCGGCCAACTCCACAAAAGCCGCACGCGGGACATATGCCCTTAATTTAGCCACAGCAATAGACGGGATCTCCCCTGCCTGCAGCGATAGTACGCCTCTTATGATGACGCTCTTTATGAATATTTCGTCTTCTGACCGTCTCTTGAGTTTACCTGCTATCGGAAGAAAGATAAGGTATGCGGCTAATGCGCCGTAGAAGGTCGTTAAAAGAGCGACTGCCATACCCTGCGCTATCTGGGACTGGTCCTGCAGGTTAGCCAGCATCAATATAAGGCCCATGATGGTACCTATCATACCGAAGGCCGGTGAATAGGTTCCAAGTGTAACAAATATTTCCTGTCCTATTTTATGCCTTTCAAGAGTAAACGCCAGTTCTGTTTCCAGTTCCTCCCTTATCAGTTCCTGGCTCTGCCCGTCCACAACCATCTTCACTCCCTGCTGAAGAAATTCGTTATCCATCTTCTTCATATCTTCCTGCAGTGACAGGATCCCCTTTTTCGAGGCTTTTATCACAAGGTACCTGAACTGCTCTATGTACCCGGTCGGGTCTTCCTGTTCTTCGGTAAAGACCTTTTTGACGACTTTGAGAGCTTTTACTACCTGAACAAACGGGTAATTCACCAGGATAGCGGCGAATGTACCGCCGAATGTTATCATTATCGAAGGAATATTGATAAACCCGGCCAGGGCAGTACCTCCGCCCCTTGCGACCACTGAAAGGAGTACTAAAAGAAGGCCTCCGGTTATTCCGATTATTGTTGTAAGATCCATTTTTTATTCTATCTCTTCGTTTATCCCGGAAATATTCTCCAAAGCCCTTATATTTATCTCTTTTTTGTATTCTTTGACCTTTTCAACCATCTCATCCATGTTTTCCTTTACCATGAGCCTGTTGCCTGAAGTCAGCGTGATTATCGTATCGGGATGAGCCTCTATCATCTCAATGAGATCAGCATTCAGCATGATACTCTCGCCATTCATCTTCGTCACCGGGATCATCTATAATTCCTCTTTTTTGGTATTCCTTATTGACCGTTTTTACAAAAGTACGATCTTCTTGGAACCGGTCAGTTTGTCTATCAGTTTGCGCAGAAACGGTTTTTTTGTTTCTTCAAGCGCCTGTATAAGTTCAGCGTGTTTCACAGCAAGTTCCTGTCTTTTCCGTTTTTCAGTTGCGGCGAGCTCTGAAAGGGTCCTCTCGTCCTGCATGGCTGTTTCCAGTTTTCCTTTGAGTATCTTATTTTCTTCTGCGCTCTTTTGCGCTTTCCCTACAAAATCCTGGATCTCTTTTTCTCTTTTTTCCCATTTTTTCTTCCATTTAATATCGATTTCACCGGTATCCGGACCCGGTTTCTGGCCGGCTTCCATAACTTTTTTCAATTTTAGTACGCTGTCTTTGAGCCTTTTCTCCAATTCACCCACTTTATCCTTTAATCCCGAGTTCTCTGTCTCGAGTTTTTGGAGCTTTTCCCCGTCAGGAACCTGGCCGGCACTTTTCAATTTTGTTTCCAGCTCGGCCGCTGCTATCTTTTTATCTTCCAGTTTCCCGGCCGCTTCTTCGAGTTCCTTCTTAAGTCCGCTGATTATCTTTTCTTTCCGGGCCGCTTCTTCTGTATACCTGGACCCCGCAGCATCTTCTATCTCCTTCATGTCTTTCTTGAGCGATCCCATCGCTTTCAGAGCTTTTATTTCTTCCTCTTTACCTGCGAGCTCTTCAGGAGATACAAGCCGGCTTACGCTCTCTTTAAGATCGCTTATTATCTTGTCCTTTTCCTCGAGTTTTGACCATAATTCCGTGTTCTGCACATCAACTTCATCGATCATCTCCCTGCTGCGGCCGGCAGCTTCGAGCAACTTGGCCTGCTGTTCATTCTCTTTTTGAGCTTCTATCAGCCTCTCTTCAAGCTCTATGAGCACTTCTTCCCTTTCGCCTACCTGGATCCTGAGATCTTCGCACTTCTTTTCCCCGGCTATTATTATATTTTCCTTTATATCTAGTTCTTCCGATATATCATTCTGCTGGGATAACTTCGTTTCCAGCCCTTTTAACCTTTCCCTGAGGCCGTTTACCGCTGCTTCTGTATCACCGAGAATCTGCTGAAGACGGTTATTCTCCTTTTCGAGGGTTTTAACTGCCTCACCTTCTGAACCCTGTTTGTCCGCGGTTTTCAGGGTCAGCTCTATCTCTTTTTTAAGTTCGCTGTTTTCCGTCTCTTTTTGCAGGAGCTCTGTTTCCCTTGATTTCAACCGGCCGGTTATCTCTGAGAGAGCATCCCGGATCTCCCCGGCATGCCGTGACTCTGTGTCTTTAATATCCGATTCTTTCTTTTCTAATTCTTTTTCCAATACCTGTATCCTGCCGGACATAGAGATATCCTGTTCACGGTATTTTGCCTCTGTTTCGGCTATCTCTTTTTCTTTTTGCGTCAGTTGGGCCTTCAGATGCTCTATCTCGGCAGAAATTTCGACAGGAACGATATCAGAGCTGCCGGCTTCCAGGATAGACTCCAGTTCAGATATAGTTATATCTTTTTTTGTTATCGATGACCTGAGACCTTCGTTCTTAAGTTTTTCTTCATCAAGGGCTTCCTTCAGCTTTTTCAGCTTGAATACAAGATCTTCTTCCCTATCCGATACCTCTTTATGAAACTTCTCTTCTCTCTCTTTCAGCATACGGTCTTTTTCTTCAAGAAGACCGTTCAGCCTTCTGTTTTCATCTTCTACCCTTCTGATGACTTCCCGGGTCTCTTTAAGTTTCACGGATACAGTCTCTTTTTTATCATTCAATTCATCAATAACAGATGAAGTATAATTCCTGATCTCTGTTTCCTTATCCCGGAAACCTTTTTTGAGAACATTAACTTCATGCTCTTTTTCCTTAAGTTTTTCACGGAGCATGCCTAATTTTTCTGCAAAAGCCGCTTCTTTTTCAGTAATAGAGGATTCCATCACTGATTCAGCTTCTGTCAGGGCGCTGTTTTTTTCCTCGATGATATCAAGGAGTTCCAGGTTCTCTTTATTCTTCTCACGTATCTTTTCACGTGTTTCTGCCAGCAGTATCTCATATTCTGATGCCCTCTGCAGATGGCCTGAAAGCATACTCTCTTTTTCTTCCAGCAGGTCATTAAGACCGGATACCCGGATCTCTTTATCAGCATTGATCGCTTCAACCGTTTCTCTCAGTTTTTTTATTTCAATGCTGTTTGCGGCAATCTTTTCTGCTGCTTCGGCTTTCTCCGACTCAATTGATTCCAGCCGGGTCTCCATACCGGTACATTGTGATGTTTTTTCTTCGAGTTCCAGGGCAAGTACCGTTTTTTCTTCTTCTATAACCTGTTTTTCCCGCGCCAGAAGACCGGCTCTCTTCTCGAGTTTTTCCCTCTTGTTCTCCCAGTCAAGAGATGCGGCCTGTAATATGCCTTCGTACTTATTTTTTAGTTTTTTTGTCCTCTCTTCGAGTTCTTCCGCCTGTTTCCTGAAACCCGTTTTAGCGTCTTCAAACAGCTTAGATTGTTCCGTGTACTTACCCCTCCATATATCTGCTTCATCAATTGCCGCTTTGATGCTGTTTTCAAGCGCTGATTTTTCTTTTTCAAGATTTTCCATTATGCGGCCGGTGCTGCTTATCTTTGTCTCATATTCCAGGGCGCTTTCCTTGTAAAGTTTTTTCAGGGAAACGATTTCTTCGGTCTGGCCGGCGACTTTCACGGTCAGTTTATCTTTTTCTTTCTCGTACCCGGAAGTGAGCGCTTCGATCCGGCTCGTATACCTGTCTATCTCGCGGCAGTGTTTTTCATTAAGATTATCTATTGCGGCTTCATACCTGGATGTATCATTGTCTGCTCTTTCAGCTGAATCCTCAAGTTCCTTTTCCAGTACCGCTATCCTGGCATTCAGACCCTTTTCTTTTTTTCTGTGATCATTATCGAGTTCCTCTTTCTGTTCGAGCCATTCCTGTTTCATCCATTTGAAATTTCTTTTATAACTCTCAAAATCACTTTCCATCTGGGCCAACCGGGAATCCTTTTCCTGCCTGAGTAAAAGCATTTCCTGCTTTACATCATCAGCCTTTTTCCTGAGTATTTCCATCTCCCCGGAGTGCTTATCTTCTAATTCCTGCATACCTGAACTCGACTCAGCCCGGCTCTTGTTTATCTGGATCTTATAGCTGTTTTCCAGTTCGACCAGCCGGCTGCCTGATTTAAGGAGCCTGTCGGAGAGTTCACTGTTTTTTGCTTTCAATCCGGCGATCATACTCTCGTAATTCCCGGACGCAGCATCCTGGTCTTTTATCCTTAGGGCAAGATTCCTGTTCGCCAGCTTCAGTTCATCAAGTTTCTCCATGATCGCCCTGATACGGACCATGGATTCTTTTTCGAGTGTATTCTTTTCTTCAGCTATGTTTTCCAGTTTTTCTTTCTGCGTATCGTAATTTATTTTTAGTTCCTGGAGTTTACGGATAAAAGCCTCTTGTATCTCTTTTTTCTCGGTTTCAAACCTTCTTTCAGAGGTATTATAACCATCTTCCGCCTGCCGCTTTTCTGATTCCATCGAATCCCTGAAGATACTGTATTCTCTTTTCAGAACCGCGTATTCTTCATTGAGCGTATCTTTCTCCGAACTGACTTTTTCCGCCTTCGAACTGTAATCCGATATTTTTAGATCATATTCTTTTTCTATCTCCTTCATCCTCGTTCTGTTAGCTGATTCCAGGTTATCTATTTTAGCCTGCCATCTCGCTGTCTCGGAAACCAGTTTGGCTTCCATAGCTGCCAACTTATGTTCGTATACTTTCTTATCAGCCGAAAATTCCCGTTCCCGGTCTTTAAGTTTATCGTCCAGCGCGGAGAGTTTTACCGTGTACTCTTTTTCTATAAGATCCTTATCCTTGATAAGACTGTTTATCCTGGTAGTAAGCTCCATCTGTTTTTCTTCGTGTATTTTTGAAATATTGAGATAATCTTTCAGAACAGACTCTTTTTTCTGTTCCGTTCCAGTTACTTTTTGCACGTATTCGTATTTGAGCTCACTCAGTTTCCCGCGGAACTGTGTAACAAGTTTCTCGTTCTCGTTTATCTTGTCACGTATTCTCTCTTCCCATATCTCTCTTTTATTGTCGAACTTGTTCTGCAACTGCCATATCTGGCCGTTGAGCCTTGTATTTGACGACTGCAGTTCAAGCAGGGAATTCTCGAATTTAAGTTTAGTTTCTTTCAGGCGGTTCTGGTAATCGAGCCTGAGGTTATCCCTGAGCCCCTCGCTTTCCTGGAACTTCTTTTCCCAGTTGAATTTATTCCTGACAAGCTCTTCCTCGTACTCACGCAATCTATGTGCCAGTTCTTCTTTTTCGCTTTCGGCATCTTCAAGTTTCCTGTTGCGTGAAACGCCCTGTATCACGTCTTTAAGAGCCTGTTCCACTTTGATCGTGTTTTTTTCTTCTTCCTGGTATCTTATTCTTTCTTCGTACGCGATCTTTTTGGCTGCTTCAAGCTGTTTTTTGAGCTCTTTCATCTGCTCATAAACCTGCTGCTGGGCTTCGGTCCGGGCCTGCTCTCTTATCTGGTTCTGGGTTTTTTCGAGCGCCAGGCGATGCTGGTTTTCCTGTCTTAACTCGTCAATCGCTTTTTTCCATTTTTCTTTTTCCGAAGAGAGTTCATCCTCCCTTTCCAGGTACTCCGTTTCCAGTTTATTACGGAGTTTATCCAGTTCTTTCTGACGCCTTTCGGTCTCCTCCCGCTCTTTCTGGAGAAACTGTTCCTGAAGTTTTATATTATCACCCTCTTTCTCCCTGATACGCTCGAGCAGTTCCTCCCGGTCCTTCTGGAGCCTGGCTTCAAAATCCTGGAATTCAGGTGTATGTTCTTCTCTGACTATTTTTTTTATCTCAGGTATTTTTATTCCGGCAGGAGGCGGAGGAGGAGGCGCTCCTCCTTTCCTTACTATGGAAAGCGGAGGCGGCGGTCCGGGAAACCCCTTTATCTTTTTTTTATTTTTATCGTCAGCCATCGGATTCGGTAATTACTAATTCAAATTTTTTATTTTTTCAAGTCCTAGTGCAATCTAAGCCACTTTTTCAGTTCTGCGTTTTCAGGATTGAGTTCAAGGGATCTCTGATATGATTTTCTGGCATTATCTTCATTTCCGATGGCCAGCCAACAGGTGCCCAGATACTGGTGTGTCTGCCATACATCCGGTTTAATTTTTGCAGACCAGTTGAACCGGTCTATTGCTTTCTCATAATCTTCTTCTTTATAGGCTTCCAGCCCATTCTCATAATAACTAAAAGCCCGCTCCTCTTCCTCGTCAGGTTCTATCTCTTCGGTACCGCTTTCAGCAGTTTCTGAATTTTCCAGCGCACTATGCGCAGCTTCGATGATATTCTCGAGCACTCCCCCTATTTCTTCTTCTCCGAGTTCTTCTTCCCACAGTTCGTCCGCTCCGGATGCAGCGGCACCGGATATAAGTCCTTCAGACTCAAGTTTTTTTATCTTTACTATGATGTCTACCTGGGTACTCTTTATCTGGCTGCCGGAAACTTTCTTGCCGAACTCTATCTCTTCCTTGAGGAGCGCTGCGGCGCCTTCGGACATATTTGCGATAAATTTCTGTTTAACGTCTTCGGGCGCGTTCTTGAGCGCAATACCCAGGTCCCTGGTCTCGACTTCCTGTATCAGTACCTGTATTGCACTGTCATCAAGATTTAAAACATCTTCAAAACTGAATATCCTGCTTTTTACTTTTGCCGCGAGGTCAGGGTCTTCTTCAGTCAGATCGTCAAACAGACTCTGCCGGTCGCTTTCATTCATCATTTCCAGAACACTGACAAGTTTTTCCGAACCTCCTGCCACATAATCGATCTTATTGCTGAGAAACTCGTCTATATGCTGCAGTATCTGCTTTTCCGACCGCTGTATCCTGACTATACTCATTGCTACCTGTATTCGTTTTTCAGCAGGAAGAGCCGCCATAACCCTTGCTCCTTTATCAGGTTCAAGATAATCGATTATAAGTGCTCCTATTTCAGGTTTTTCAAAATTCAAAAGGTATGCTATTTTCTTCAGATCCTTGTCTTCAAGAAACTTCAGGGGTTTATATGACATCTTTTCAAACTCCTTTTCCTTCATAGCTTCAAGGGCCGCGTCTATCTGGACTTCTTCGGCCTCTATATTCTCCTCATCTATATCTTCTTCTTTTGTTTCTTCTTCCATTTCAGCGGGACCGGGATACCCGCCGCCGATTCCTCCGGTATATTCAGTCTCCCCTTTTATTCCCTTAAGGTCTTTCAGCGTCTGCAGCATGGCAAAGAGAAATTTCCTCAACGGCCCGAAAAGGAACAGCCCCAGTATGGTAAGTGTTATCAGCACGAGCGTGACCACGTAAAAATACGGATTAAACAGGAATCCCACAAGATCTACGGCCCGGTCGGCAAAATTCACCCTGCGTATAGTCAGCCGGTCACCCCGCGCAGGATTAAGGTCCAGCATATCATTGACAACACTTTCCACAGTCGCTGCGATCTCGTCCGGAACAGACTTATCCAGGATAAGACTCACTCTTATGCTCTTTATAAACTCAGCAGGCAGAGTAAGTATATCCTCTATTTTTTTTCCTCCGGACTTTTCGGGCAGGGTCTGCAGTTTTTTCTCTTCGACTTTGCTCTTTAAAGGAATACCCGGAAGGAATTCTTCGGATTCCGGAGTGTCCACATTTTCCTTGGCTTTTTCAAGCCACTGTTCTGTCTGTACCCTGCTTTTTGTCATGTCAGTCAATTCTACATTGACTATTACATTCGAGCGTCCTTCTCCCACTATCCTGGATATAATCCCGCCAAGATGTTCTTCCATTCTCTGTTCAGTCGCCATTTTCTGGTTAATAAGCGTCGTATAGTCGGAAAAATCCGCTGCGTCGGAAAAATCCGCTGCCGCCGTCAACAACGGCAAAAAGGCCAGTACCAGTAACCTCGTATATTTATTCATTGGGTGTTTCCTCGCTTTCTATCTCGGTCTTCTGTCTGTTAAATATCTCTCTTTCTGTTCTTTCTATGAACTCCTGAAGAGTTTTATCCGCAGGATTGAATTTAAGAGAATTTTTCCAGGATTCCACAGCATTCTCCTCATTACCCATTGCATAAAAAGCCGAACCCATCCTTTTGTATGCCTGCGCGTTCCTCGGTTCAACTACTATAACATCACGGCATTGCCCTATTACCTGGGCATATCTGCCTTCATAAAAAAGCTGGAGGGCCTGGTATAGCTTATATTCAGCCAGTGTCATACCTTCCGGCACCTTATAAGTCGGATCCTCTATGTTATGGAATGAAGCTATCAGCTCCAGCAGTCTCTTTGCCTGCAGGTCAGTCGGGTTCTTTGATATTATATGGTTCAGGATAAGTATTAATATCTCGTGATTCTTATCTTCTATATATTCTCTTATACCTCTCCTGAGGAGTTTACTTTTTTCGGTATTATCCACTGCACGCGGTATTATCTTGGCTATCTTGGTAAGCAGGTTGAGTTTCCTTACAAGGTCCTTATGCGCGGGATTAAGGCTGTAGGCTTTTTCAAAACTCTTGAGACTCATATCGAATACGCCGCTCTTATACGCCGCATCACCTTCAACTTCGAATTCCCTGGAGGTCCTCTGTTTGAGTTTTTTTGTTGAATCTCCGAAACTTATAGTAGCTGATATACGGTGAGAACCCCCGAGTTCATGCGATGCATAAGCGTAATCCACACCGTAATCATCGTACCTTAAACCGAATCCCATATTGAATTCCTGGGGATCCATACCCATCCTGAGCGCAAGATACTCCATTGCCCAGTACTCGGCGCCGATATTCAGGGGCATACCGCCCACCCAGCCTATTTTTGCCGTCATATCAACCCCTATCGACAGTTTTTCCCTCAATAATTTATAGTTAAGGCCGAACCTGGTAACAATCGGCAGTTTATCCGAAGTACCGAAAGTCAGGGCAAGCAGGTTCTGCATATTCAGCCCTATATTGAGGTATTCTATAGGAGAATACATTGCGCTTGCATCTATTATGTAACTGCCGCTCGCATGGTCATCAAGAGTATGGCTCATTTTTTTAAGATTGGCCCCTATAGAAAGGTATTCCATGACTTTCTGGCCGTATGAAATGCCGTATGCGCTCTGTATATCCTCAAATGTATGGGTTTTGCGGTTCTTTGCGTCCCTTCCTTCAAATCCTCCCAGGAACAATCTTGTTCCCGAAAATCCGAACGTACCGCCGGAACTGGTCGGATGCACGTAACTTACGTAATCGTATACCGTCCCGCCCCACAATATCGCGTGAAGCGCGGTTATCTCGTTCCTGGAAATATTCGCAAGGCCTGCCGGGTTCCAGTATGTTGCCGTAGAATCATCCGCAAGGGCTACAAACGCTTTCCCCATACCGAGGGACCTTGCGCCCGCGCCCCAGGACATGAACGCTCCGGGCATACCGCCTTTCCCCGTTTCTTCCGCCCAGTTAAGCGCGAACTGTCCTACGGCCCCTATGTATATCAGGGCGACTAGAACCGATATCGAATTTTTTACCCTTTTTCCCAGCATTTTTTACCTTTTTTTATTTTCTCCGTTTTCTCTAAAAATTCTCCATAACAACAAAAAACCGATCTACCTGGATAAAGGCAAATCGGCTAGCTAAAAACCGCGGACTTTTACAAGCCGCGATCTTCCCACCGGTGGACCAGCCCCCCGCCCGTTATTACCGGACGGGGCTGTGACTTTGCGTGCCACCGGTTACCCGATGGTTGCCTTTATCAGTAGGACCTATATTCGGTTGTAGAGGACATCTGTCCTATTACATTAGTAACACGGCGAATACGAATTGTCAACCTGCTTCCTATTGCCTTTTTTTGCTATATTATCGGATTATTCCTATTTTTCTTATCTCTTCAACAGTGCCCTTGGAGGATTTTACCTGTATCCTCAGTATATATCCGCCTTTTGCGACATTAAAATCCTCATCGTTCTTACCGAACCACGGGAAACTGTTCACACCGCGTTTTCCGCCTTCGGTACCCTTTTCGAACTTCCATCTCTTTACAAGATAACCCATCATATCGTAGAGTTCGACCACGACTTCGGCGTTCTCGTTAAGTATATACGTTATATCGGTCTTGGCGTCTCCCCTGTCAAACCTGGCAGGATTAGGATAGTTGGAGACTTCGCTGACGGCTTTTTCAGGCAGTCCTGTTATTGCCGCTTCCGAGACTTCCGACCATTGTCCCCAGTTACCTGCGGCATCCTGCGCCCTTACACGGTAATAATAGAAATTACCTGCCGGTTTATCCTTGAATACGACGGTGTTCTCGCCGGCAGTAGTATATGTCACATGTTTCCACACCGGCGAAGTGTTCTTCCTTTCCTGGAGTTCATACTGGTATATGCCGCTCTCTATAGGGCTGTAATTGTCCAGTGCGGCTGACCATGTCACGTTATAGGTCCGCAGCACCTTGTCCTGTGAAAATTGCTGCGGTATGGGCGATCCCGGCACGGTCGGCGGATGAAGGTCTATACGGAATTCGCCTGCTCCGACATACGAATCATACGTGTTCCCATAGTCATCAGCCGTTCTTGAATATACCTCGAACTGGTATGCGAGTCCGTGTTCCATTGTCAGACTCGATACAGTGGCTTCTACATGAGTGCCCTGGCCGGCTGATAACCACTGCGAATAGAGTTCTTTTCCTGACGAGCCCGCTCCGCCGGCCCGGTACCAGTTGTCTATAATGCCTCTTGCGGAATTGGTCTCAGAATGCCAGGCCGCGGAAACTGTCGTATTGTCGTTTATCCATTTCCTGACGGTGACAACAGGAGTAGTAGGCGCAAAAGCATGCCTGATGACCGTATAAGAGGATTCGAAGAACGGGGTCCCGCTCTGTTCTATCATCCTCTGTACCGGCGTTATTCCTATTGTAACGTTGTCATTACTGCTGATCTGGACTCTGAGCAGGTTACCCACTCTCGCTTTCTCCGCTACGGTCAATGCGAGAAAATAGACTTTTTCTGCAGCCGTTATCACATTATAAGAGGATATATTGACCAGCGATACCCCGCTCGTGAACTTATCGTTTGTAGGTGATAAGAGCAGATCTTTTGATATATCAAGCGTACCGTTACCGTCATAATCATAGTAGACGTCAACAGAATTAACATCGTCATCACTCGTCTGACCGTAAAGGTCCTTCTTTATGACTCTCAGGTAATCGAATGTAGGTTTACTGTCAGCGCCTTCAGGAGTATTCGACGATACCCTGACAGTAAATTTAGCCATACAGACACCGTCATCTCCCTGGCGCGCTCCTGCCGGAGCTTTGTCTTCCGCCTTAAAGAATACTTCCATCAGTCTTACAGTCGTCAGACCGCTCTGTATCGGGAATATGTCGAGCTCAGCCGGATCCTGCTGGCCGTTATTCGGATTACTATCATCATACTGCGCCACTATATTCGGCGAAGCGACAAAGAAGAACGCGGAATTATTGAATTTTGCGCCTGCCGTCCGTATGGGAGTG
>JBDRKX010000114.1:0-45389 GCA_043813605.1 Elusimicrobiota bacterium
TGTCCTTGAAGATAATCGGTACACTCATTCCAAAATAAATTTTTTCCACCAAAAATCCAATAAAAACATAAAAACTGGGACGGATCTTGTTTTCATTACTATTATACCGCTCCATTGATCGGAGTATTCTTTAATCCCTTAAAAATCTCATTAATTATATATAAACACCATTTTCCCAGGAAATTATCCGGCTCGTAAGTCTTGATATTATTCGATATTTTCCTGGTTTTCATTTTATTCACCAATTGCCCACACCGGGATAAAATAAACAACAGTACTGTCTTTTTTAGTCTTGCCGTAATAATTCTTAGTGACTACTAATGCGATTTTCGGATTATAATTATGGATAAACGCGCGCAATCCTGAGGGGATATTTGCGTGACTCATTTCCTGGAATTTAGATTCAACAGGAATCACTTCGCTTAACTCTATTATAAAATCAACTTCCGAACCCGCTTTTGTCCGCCAGAATTTTAATTCTTCACTTGTCTTTAATACGCCATTTATCATACAAAACACATAATTCTCGATAAGACTGCCTAAATCAGGCCTTAAATCAAAAGAATTAAAAGATTTAATACTGCTGTTGCGCAAGCCTGAATCAAGAAAATATACTTTAGGCATTTTAATGATCTCTTTATGTTTATTCTTAAAATAGGGGCTAATGATTTTAATAATAAAAGTATTTTCAAGTATAAAAAGATACCTTTTTAAAGTAGCATGATTTATCTTCAAATCTGTAGACAGATTATGCTCATTCATCAGATTTCCCACCTGCAGGGAAATCATCTTTACTAAATTATTAAAAGCAGCTATATCTTTTATTGAAAAAAGCTGTCCGATATCTTTTCTGACATAGGTAGTGTATATCTCATTTATCAACTCAATCTTTTTTGAAATATCAATTTCTTTAACCACTGCAGGATATCCGCCATAATTAATATATTCCATAAATTCATTAAAAAGTTCTTCCTGATGGATCGGCAGTATTTTTTCAATTTTTAAGGTTTTACTGTCAATAACATTTCTTATTTGACAATTATTGATAATATTTAAAAGATCATTTCTTTTTTTGAATAAAAGATATTCAGAAAAGCTTAATGTATTCAGTTCAAAAACCACCTTTCTGCCCACTAAGGAGTCTTTGAACTTGCGCTTAATATCTAAAGTTGAAGAACCCGAGGCAATTATCTTAATATTCTTGTAATGATCAACAAGCAGTTTTAAGAAATTAGAAGGGTTTTCAAGATACTGAATCTCATCTAAAAAAACATAAACTCTTTTGTTAAGGTCCGCGCCTTTTGACTTTAAAAACTTAATAAAAGATTCAACTCCACTATTTAAAAGCTCCAGTATCTGAAAATCTTCGAGATCATAGTAGAAAATACCGCCTTTATCTTTTTCAAAAATCTCTTTTATTAGAAGATAAAGGAGGCTGGTCTTCCCAACCTGGCGAGAACCTGTAATAAGAATTAACTTATTATCGGAGAACCATTTTAATGCCTCCTCCAGTTTCCGGCGAGGTATAAGGTCTAACTTTATTATTTCTGATATTTTCATACTGTATTTTTAGTTTAACTAATATTACTACATAGCATAATAATAATCAAGTTATTTTTATATATCCAGCTATGTTCCAGCTCGACTGTTGGCTCAAAAATCAATTTATAACTCTTTTTCTTTGTCCTCAGGCAAAGATCGGGTAAAAACAGGGACGGCCTCGAACTTGTTCCATTTTGGAACAAGTTGCCGAATCTTGCTTACTCCCGCATAAAACGGGGTCGGACCTTGTTTCCACTTTTTTTCAACATCCCATTATCACGCGCCGGTTCACCGGTCTTCCTCCAGCAGCCATTTCCATAACGGTATAATTTTGATATTCTTTCCTTTCTCATTAACAGCGTCTTCCTTTTCACAGGTAATTATTTTTCCTTCAGCCAAATTAAATTTTTCCATAGCCCGGATTAAACTGGAAGTTTCTCTTTTTTGTGTTTTTATGTCGTCAATATTAAAGCAGACCTGAATACATTCTTTAACTTTCCGGCCCTCTCTTATGATAAAATCCACTTCTTTTCCCGCATTGTCTTTATAATAATAAATTTCTTTTTTACGCCGTTTTAATTCCATAAACACAAGATTCTCATACATCCTTCCGATATCCTGCGAAGAAGAATACCCCACTGCCTCCATAAGCCCGTTATCAATGACATATATTTTTTTGACTTTACTGTGCGTGTCTTTAACAGAATGTGAGAACCGGGGCAATTCAGAAAACATAAAAGTTGATTCAAGATATTGCGTATAATTTTTTGCCGTATGAACGCTGCCTAAATTATAGACATTCTTTATCCTGTTATATGAAAATTCATTCGCCGCATTAGATAAAAGAAACCGGGCAATTTCTTCCATTGTCTTTACATTTCTAATGTTATATCTTCTAATAACATCTTTTGTTATAACATCTGTAAATAAACTCCTGAGAATATCCAGGCGGTCATTCTGTACCGCTTCCGGGAAACCGCCTAAATGCAGATATTTTTCAAAATATTTTTTTAGCTTTGCTCTATCCGCCGTTTTGTATAACATTTTTTCTTCATATTTAACGCCTTTATATTTTAAATATTCCAGAAAGGAAAACGGATAAACATCGATATCCATATGCCGGCCGGTTAATAATGTAGACAGTTCCGAAGAAAGCAATTTTGCGTTTGAGCCTGTAATGAATATCTTGTACCCTTCATTAAATAAGCGCGCAACAAAACTCTCCCAACCTGCTATATTCTGAATCTCATCCAGGAACACGGTTTTTTTGTTTCCGAACAGGCTTATCTGAATTTCAATAACTCTATTCAGGTCTTTTACATTAAGCCCGGCTATCCGCTCATCATCGAAGTTTATATA
This sequence comes from Elusimicrobiota bacterium, assembly GCA_043813605.1. Classification (GTDB taxonomy): domain Bacteria; phylum CG03; class SLGR01; order SLGR01; family JBDRKX01; genus JBDRKX01. The sequence goes on from JBDRKX010000114.1 coordinate 2,902, forward strand.
GAAGACATTATCTTTTCCATAAAACCCGTTAATAATCTGTGACAGCAATACGGATTTACCGGATCTCCGGTGACCTGTTATTACCAGAATATGTTTCAAGTCAATAAGCCCCGGAACTTCCTTTAAAACTTCCCTTTTTACATATTGTTCGGGCTCTTTCAGAAGTTCTTTCTGCTCAATTATTACTTGTTTTAATATATTTTCATTCATTACTATATGTTTTCATTGTACTGCAAATAATTCTAATATAATTTGCATTATAGTGCAAATTATATTAAGAAATTCCGGGGCTGAGCCTCCAAAATTACATAAACTCCAATTTTTTCATGTATGATAGGGACGTGCATTGACTTATTGACTTTTTCGAAAAACCGGGACGGTTCTGGTTTCTCATTTTGTCTTATTGTAAAGCACCGTCCCCTCTATAACCCTATCAGCTAAAAGTTTCTTTCCTGAACCAGAGAAAATCATATAGTTTGCGTAAAATTCCTGTCATTATATTCTCCTATTTACACAACACCAAAAATCCGAGGCCGGACCTCGGACTATCACTCGCAAACAATATTTTATGTCGTCTGATAACGTCCGAGGTTCGGCCTCGGACAAAATACCTCAAAAACTCCAATAAATACTTAAAAACGGGGCTATGATCTATATATTTAATAACTTATACAAATTTTCCTTACTTAGAATTTTCATCTCATCCCTGTTTTCTAAAAATCTGCCAACATCATCTCTAACCTTATTAATATCAAGCCGGCCGATAACTTCTTTTAGTTTATCCTTCCATTCATTTCCCGCAAACCCGGGTAATTCCTTTGAGGTCTGGCGCAGAGCATTATTGAGCATAGTTACATTGGGCTCCAGACCTTTAAAATTCGTTAAATACCATAACAGATCATACCAGTCCCTTCCTTTGGTATATTTTCTGCACAGCAGGGCATGTACCTTTCCCGCAAACAGGGACGGCAGATCATAATGAAGCATATAAAACATATATACCGAATTATATAATGTAACTTCTTCTCTGCCGCCGGCCGGCGGGTTTATATCTATTTCTATTTTTACGGCCAATTTTTCATCCCGATGCGCTGTTATGTCATATTCAAAAAGCAAATCCGGGAATTTAACAAACGCATTATGAACATTGCCGGTTCCGTTATATTTTATTTCCGGTTTGTAACCCGCGGATAAAAGTTCATCTTTTATTATTTTTAAGAGCTTTTCAAAATCGTATCCCTTCGCTCCCGCAGACAGGCTGAAATCCATATCTTCGGAAAATCTTCCTGTTTTATACAGAATCCTTAAAGCGGTCCCGCCGCAGAAAACCAGGTTTTTATATATTTTTTTCTTATAAAGCACGTAAAGCAGGTATTTCTGCAGATATTCCCTTATCCGGTTTTTATTATCGTCGGGAAATAATTTTTTATCTATAATATCTTTGATATGATCTTTCATAATTTCTTATAATCTTTTTTATATCGTTCCGCATACCTGATTAATTCTGTTAGATTATTTTTTACCCTGCTGTTATATGCCGATTTATACGAATTCAGGACCTTAAAGTCTAAAATCTCCAGGTTTTGAAGCCTGATTGCATCAAATTCGGAAAAATTTCCCTGAAGCTGGGGGTTAAAATAAAAATAATCCGCAAGAGCTTTTTCCGGAACAGCAATAAAAAACTCCTGGTCATTCTCCTTTTCCTTTTTAAAACCGGAAAAAAGCGATTCTTTCAAAGAACGGTATTCAAACCTTCCAAAATAATTTTTAAAAACATTTGTTTTCTTTGTAGTTACAGAAGTTATTACTTCCACTTTTTCCGGAATCAAATTATAAAAACCCAGGGTATACTCAAGACTTACATAAGAAGGCGCCACCATAAAATTGGCAATAAATTTTTTTGAAGGCTTTATTTTTCTATACTCTTCACTAAAAACATACAGCCCTTTCTTTAAAGGCAAAAGATATCCTTTTTTTACCCATTCTCTTACCTGTCTGCGTAAATTCAACGGATTCCCGTAAAAAGAAAAAGTACTTGAATCTATTACAGGAACATCTTTATAAACTTTAATAAAATCTCTAAGTTTCATTTCTTTATATTGATATTATTATCTATCTGTAGAAATGAATATAACATGAAATGTAGGATTTTTCAAGTACTGTCTGTCATGGAAAAACGGGGACGGACCTTGTTTTCACTTTTTTTCAACATCCGATTATCATGCGCCGGTTCACCGCGCTTCCTCCAGCAGCCATTTCCAGACAGGTTGCATTCTTATATCAATACCCTTCTCCTTTATATTGTCTTCCTGGTCATTGGTAAGTATTTTTCCTTTTTTCAGATTTAAATGCCTGCAACACTCAGCCAGGCCGTGTATTTCTCTATCCCGGTTTGTTTCATCCATATAATAACATACCTGGACAGCGCTGAATTTGTTGTCTTTTTTTGTAACAAAATCACATTCGCTGTCATTTGAAAAATAAAATACCTCATCATTTTCTTTTCTTAATTTGAGAAAAACCATATTTTCAAGGAGCCGGCCGGAATCTTCAGAAGTCGCCCGCCTGGCAAGTCCGGTGTCAGGCAGGTATATTTTAGACGGGTTCCTGTGCCGTTTATAGGTTGATTCTGAAAATATTTTTACTTCGTATATAAGCATGCTGGAAATGAAATTCCTGTAATATTCATACAGGCTGTCTTTAGAAAACGGGAATTTATCTTTGTACTGTTTATAAAAAGCGTTTAACGACATCCTGCATGCGAACGATGAAAAAAGTTTATCGGCCAGAGCGCCTATAAGCGATATGTTGGCCATGTCATATCTTTCAACAAGGTCTCTGAAAAACAGCGCGCGGAAATATTCGCGCAGCAGCTTATTCTTCTGAAATTCATCATCCGATAATACTATTTCGGGAAATCCGCCCCATTTCATATATTTTTGAAAGAGGTTTTTTGTAATCGTATTTTTAGGCCCGAATAAGTATTCATTATTAACGGGTATATTAATAATATCCAAATATTCTTTAAAAGAAAACGGCGTTATCTCAATGCTCCATTCTCTGCCTCTCAGGGAAGTATGGATGTCTTCAGGTGAAAATTTTGAAGAAGAGCCGGCAACAAATACTTTTATGTTCTCTTTTTCTACAGCTCTCCTGCAGATTTTTTCCCATCCTTCGACATTTTGAATCTCATCAAGAAAAAAATACTTCTCTTTATCAAGCAGATCCGGATACAGCTCATAGAAGGCTTCTTTTAAATCATCGAAATCCTTGAGCTTGAACTCACAGATACGATCATCTTCAAAATCAATATATAATGAATTCTTCAGGTTTTCCCGGAAAAGATCATATAATATATATGTTTTTCCGCTCCTCCTGACACCGTATAATAAAATAACTTTTTTTAAATCCTGCGGTAAATTAATTCGGCCCCTGTGAAGAAGCGGTTTTATTTTTCCCGCAAGTTCTTTATTCTCAAGTATTATTTTTTTAAGCAGTTCCTTATTCACAAAATTATCCTTTAATTAAGGATATAATAATAGTTATTTATCCTTTTTTCAAGTATAAACGTGAACAGGCCTTGTTTTTATTATTTCACTCATATTTATATCAATCCCGCAAGAAACAGAGGCCTTTTTATGCCGGTAGTTTCCAGCGAATGCGTCAGTATCATTTTTTTCTTTTCCGTTATGCCCTTAAACTGCTGGCGGCCCTTTCCCTTTCCTCCGATCTCAACAACTATCCTTCCATTGTACGCCGGGATCAAGTAATCCGGTGTTTTTGCTCCCCTGGTTGTCTTCAGGTAATAAATTTCCTTGCCCAGAGACAGCATTGTCTCAACAAAAAAGTCTTCCCTTAAAGCGCCCCTGGCGTCTTCAAAATCTTTGTATATCAGCCTGTACGGTAAAGCCATAAGTATTTTGGGTTCTTTTAAGACATTGGTTCCTTCAGGCATTACCCGCAGCAGAATAAAAGCTTTTTCAAGCAGCGAAACATACTGCTCGGCTTTATATTTAGTAATATTAAGATTCCTGGAAAGCGAGCTGTAATTAATTCCGTCTATCTGGGATTTACCGATAAACGCAAGCAGGCGGGCAATTACATCAATCTCCGCCATTGTTATTCTCCCTATCACGGCAATATCTTTTCTTATAACTGTGTTTACAATGTTTTTTAGCAATAGAATCGGGGAAGGCTCTTCCAGAGAAAACGGGAGATTTCCGCCTTTTATATAAGAATCAAACCTGTCGGCAAAAGAAAAAACTTCGCCCGGCCAGGTCTTATCAAGTATAGTTTCAATGGTAATGGGAGATATTTCGGCATCATGCCGGAAATACAGGTATTCTCTGAACGAGAAAGGATACAGTTTTTTAATTGATATTCTCCGGGAAAGGTCATACTCTGAGCTGAATAGCGCCAGAGATACAGAACTTGTGAAAAAAACTTTAACATCCAGAAAATCATAAATTTTCTTAAGACTTTCCTCGTAATGCAGGTTAAAATGAACTTCGTCAAGTAAAAAGGTACTGACTTTCAGGTTCTGGTGTAATTCTCTGACAATTTCAAATAGATCGCCTTCCGCAGTATCAAGCGATATATAAAAACTCTCCTGAACAGCCAGTGCTAATTGTTTGAGGAGTACTGTCTTTCCGGCGCCTCTCGGACCCGCTATGCCTAAAAAATGCCGGCCTCTGTCCTCAGTCAACCGTGAAAACAGAAATCTTTTTTTTGTATATTTTTTCCCGTCTTCACGGGCAAGCCGGTTAAATTCAATCAGCTTTGATAGTTCCATATTTTTATATTTTCCGTAATTTAATTTATGTTATACGTAAAATCATTTTACAAGATGATAGACATTTTGTTAAATTGTTCTCCTAAATGTACATATACTTTACAGTATTTTTTTCAAATAGCCAATTGTACTGCACTAATTTGTACACTTTAGAGCATTACAATGTAATTATTGCTCTTTTTGGACAACTTTGTCAAATTTGACATAATAATAGACATTTTGTTAAATTGTTCTCCTAAATGTACATATACTTTACAGTATTTTTTTTCCAAGAGCCGCTTTCACAAAGGGATAACAACGGTTCTATTTTTCTTCCAGCAGCAATATCCCGGAGCTTTTTGCTCTTATATAATATTGCCGGCCCACAGTTCCTTTAGAAAATCCCACCAGGGAAAAATCTCTATTTTTTCGCTTATCCTTTTTTCCTTTTCATTACAAACGACAATGTTTCTCTTCGTATTACAGGTTTCCATAAAAGCAGCAAGACCGTTAAGGTCCCTTCTGTCTATGCGGCTTGCGCCTTTTATTTCCACGGCCGCTTTGCCTTCATCCAGAATAAAATCCACTTCAAGCCCCGTGTTTGTTCTCCAGAAATTTATCCTGAAATCCCTGTCATTATACGACCTGTAAGCTATTATCTCCATAAGTATAAAATGTTCAAAGGCCTTTCCGAATTCCGAACCTTTTGCTTCACTCAGATTACGTTTTGTCAGGCAGCCGGCAACTCCTACATCAAAAAGATAATACTTCGGGGCCTTGGTTATTACCTGCCGGGACTGTTTTTTATTGAAAGGCTCTATCCTCGCGGCAGTCAGAGTGTCCACAAGAATCTGGTAGTATTCTTTAACAGTTTTGGAATCAACGGCGCAGTCACGCGCTATATTAGCGTAATTAGTTAATTCACCGTGCGAATATCCAAACGCGTCAAAAAACCTCGAAAACGCCGGAAAATTCCGTGTCAGGCCTTCCGCAAAAATTTCTTCTTTGAGATAATCCTGGATATATGCTTTAAGAGACCTTCTACAGCCGGCATCATCCTGCAAATAATGAATAGGTATCAATCCGTGGTTTAAAGCGCGCAGCAGATCTACTGTTTTCAGTTCCGGAGTAACAAACGGGAACATCTCATATCTCCAGGCCCTGCCGCCGAGCAGGTTCGCATGACTCCGTTTTAATTTTCTCGCGCTTGAACCGCACAGGATAAAACTCAGGCCTTTATTTTCTATCAGCCAGTGAACTTCATCAAGAACCTGCGGAACTTTCTGTATCTCATCAAGTATCACAGGATATTCCAGAACTTTTTTATTTTCCGCAAGCAGCCGCTCCCGCAGCAGTGACGGGTTTTTAGATATCTCAAGAAATAAGTCTGATTTTAGAAAATCGAATACGAGGCTGCCGGGGAATTTTCTCTTTAAATATGTGGTCTTCCCGGTCTTCCTTGCGCCCCACAAAAAAGCGGACTGACCTGCGGGAAGCTTAATATCGAGTATTCTATCCATACTTTTCATTCGGGATTAGCTCCTTTTTATTATTACTATTATGGAGTATACTCCATAATTATTAATATGTCAACCCGAAAAAAACACACATATTATCATCCGTAAGGGATATTATCATAGACTGTTTATTCAATATCTCTATCCCTTAATGATATTAAATACTCCCGAACGGTTTAATATAATGAATGTCCCCACACTCAACAGGGGAATAATGAAAGCCCACGAGATACCGACAAGCGACTGCTTGTACTTTGCAGAAAAATCCCTTTTTTAAGAAATTATCCGGTTCGTATGTTACTATCTTATTATTTTCCATATTGAATTAAATCCCTCCCTTTATTCTGTTATATAATTGAGCGTTCTCCAGGGTAACTGCCGCGTCCGCAGCGAGCACATCTACGATCTCCATTTCCTGCTCCGTAAATTCATCTTCTCTTTCCGTTCTTTTTACGTTTATCACGCCTATAACCTTGTCCTTGAAGATAATCGGTACACTCATTCCGGAATAAATTTTTTCATATTTTTTCATTTCTATAAACCAATCCTGTTCCTGTACTTTTTTATCAACAAGTATGGGCTCTTTTCTTTCAATAGCCCTCCCGCATATCCGGTAGCCCGGCTTAGAACTTTTTCCGATGACATTATTTTTAAAGGTCCCGACTGCAGCCCTTACTATATATGCATCTTTTTCCTCATCGATCAGCAAAATAGAACCCCCGTCAGCCTTAACAGTCTGAACTGCTATATCCAATATTGAATCCAGTATTTCATCCGGTGTTTTTGTAGAGACCATCTCTTTAGAAGCCTTATGAAGCGCTATGATACCGTCAAGATGCTCTGATTCCAGTTTTAATGCCTTATGCAGCCTGGTCTTATTAACTGCTATCATCAGCTCCTTTTTATCGAACGGCTTAGTAATATATTCAAGCGCTCCGTTCTGCATTGCTTCCAGTGCAGTCCCCTTGTCTTTTACTGTACTTATGATTATTACATCACTCTCTTCGTATTTCTCTTTTATGATCCTGGTCAGTTCCAAGCCGTTGATACCCGGCATCTTAATATCAACGATGACAATATAGAATCTCTCCTTATCAAGTATTTTAAGGGCATCCTGACCATCTACTGCTTCCCTGATACCGTACCCGTTTTTTTCAAGTATTAATTTGCATAACAGCCTGTCTTCCTTCATATCATCAACAACCAGTATCTTTCTTTCTTTTTTTTCTATCACATTATCATCCTTTCTTAAATACCTGTTAACACGACTTCGTTTCTGTCATATCTTCATGGATCTTTGGAAGAGCAAAAACAACAGCACAAAGAAACCAGAACGGCTCCATGATCCTCACAATGATAAAAGTATTCGTTGTAAGCGCATGAAATAAAAGAGCTATGAATCCTGCCATAAATCCGGTTATGATCCCTTTTTCCCAGTCAACATCTGTCTGTTTCAGTATCTTTCTTGATTCCGTGAATATTTTATACAGCATAAGCAAAAAGGCTGCTGCTCCAAGCACACCCAGTTCAATTAAAGTCCTGACATACTGACTGTCTATAAAACCCACTCCGGTTATTCCCCATCCGGTAACCGGTTTTTTAATCCAGCGGTTTATTAAACTGTTTTTCCATGAAATCAATCTGGCGGCGCCTGACGGTTCAATATTAAACCTGCCATAATTACCGCTAAAAGTATATCCGACTCTTTCCTTGAGAGTTTTATATATGCTCCCGGAAAACACTGTCGGGACTATCATCACTGTTAATGCGCCTATTAAAACCAAGGTTTTCCGGAATTTACCGGTCAGGAAGATAAACGATATATACATCACGGCAAATGAAATATATGACGCCCTTGATTGTGCCCTTATAAAGAGCGGTATTGAAAAAAGAAATATACTGAATGAGCATATTTTCAAATATAGCGCGCGATGATACACAAATATTCCCAGAGCAACAGCTACAACCAGTGTGAGATATCCTCCAAAAGAACCGGGTTCATCATCAAATGGAGCTGCCACAACAGTCCCTATTTTGGTATATCCGTATATCATTACTACTATTGCAGTAATGACTGCAAAAGTCATAAGAAGTTTAATATCATTTTTTGTTTTGATTATATTATAGACCATCCAGAAAAGTATAAAATACTCGGTGTATTTCAAAAGATAAAAAAATGCTTGGTTTAATCTTACATCTCCAAAAATTATGCCCTTTACTGTAAACAGGAAGCATGCAGCCAGATAATAATAGATATATTTATTTATCGGGGTTCTTTTGATAAGCGGCAATTTTTTATCTATTGCCGTTTTTATAAGCCACACAAAAAATATTAAGGCTAACATCAGATCGTCAAAACGCACGACTACTGATCTATGAGGTACCTGAGCTAGTGTAATTTCCGGAGAAAGCAGCATACTCATCACAAGCAATCCGATTGCTATCCGCGTATCTATTATAGTTATCAATACCACTAATATACCGGCTATCGCATAGATCGGCATACCAGTCGGCCGAATGGAGATCATTTTTGCGAATAATACGGCAACTAATACCGCAAGTATCGTGAATATTATCTCTTTTTTAGCAATCATATGACATTTATTACAATATATTCACAGCAATACTGTAGAGACAACTATAATGAATACAGATTATCTCCATAGCAGGCTGTAGTATTGATAAAAAATTTATAATTCCTTAATGCTAATTCAGATGTTTCTTATTTTCAAGGGAATAAAATATTCAAGAATATGGAGTGCGCGAGAATAGCCGGCTGCTATTCCATCATCTTCAGGGCTTCTTCTGTTCTCTTTAATATCTGTTTTGCTTCTTCGTTACCGGGATTAATAAACACTATTTTATCAAGGATTTCTTTTGTCTTTTTAAACTCGTTCGCTTTAAGATTGTCACGGGCAAGCTTAAAATACTCTTCTTCCATCTTTTCTAAATACGCGGGATCCTGCGCCTTTACCCTGTCTATCAAGTCTCTGGCTTCATCATGCCGGCCGTTTTCAAAATATCCCATTGCCCGGTTAAACCGGGGTTCAGTTTCAGCCTCATTTATTTCTGCTTTTTCTCCGTCAGACTGTTCTATTGACGGTTCTTGAGCCATTTTTGCTATTGCCACGATCCTTTTATCAACAAAAATATTCTCCCCGTCACTCATAATAGTGTTGCCTTTACCCGGCTCAACATGAAATCCCGGAGAAATATGGTCTTTCAGGTAATCTTCCAGATCAATACCGATCAACACTGTACTTTTCAGCATATTCCCATAATCAGCCAGTAGTTTTATCTGTATCTCCTTTGATAATTCCGAGAGGAATAAAAAAGAATGGTTTCTGAAAGAAAGCCTGATTCCCAGGCTTGTCCCCTTTCCAAAATACTCACATCCGACAGTAACAAGTTTCAGCGGAGATACTGTCTGTTTCAGATCTATTTCCATATCCTCGACAAGATTCGTCTGTATACAGCCTGAAGTAAGAAAAGAATCCAGAACCTGCATAAACTCACTGTTTACTTCATTGTCAAGTGTTCCTATGGCGGTTATTATCTCCTTGACCTCAAAATTCTCAAGTATTTTCCTGAACCCGCCGGTTCTCTGAACAGACGCGTTCGTGATCACCAGCCAGTCGATCCTCGGTTTCCATCCGAACATCTTCATTATGTCGATCTTCTTACCGCTTGTAGTTACCTGCATCTCATTTTTAAGGAATTCGACTATTTTTTCCGAGTCTTTTTCACTTCCCGTATCTATCAGCATATTACCCCCGTCGGGAAATGTTATATAGACTGAATATCCGTACAGCGGCAGGGTTTTAATAATGAGTCTGGCCGGGCCAAGGCTTTCAGGATTAACTGCTACATTGATCTCACCCAGCCGGGCATGAAGCGGCATCCCCAGCAAGAATAGTATCCCCGCTATTAACGGTATTATATTCTTTTTATTTCTATCCACTCTTACCAGAGCCTTTTTCTATTTCATCAAGTTTTCTTCCGCTCATTTCTTCAATAAGGCCTTCCAGCTCACTCAGCCTTTTGCGCGTGATCTTAGAGAACAGCAGAATTGTCAGTGCGATTATCAGCGCAAAAAACACCCCTTCTATCATTAGAAGGGTAGTTAGACGTGAAGCGACTTCTCCAAGACGCAACTCGGCATATCTACCCAGTTGTGACGTTTTAATTATAAACTGGAATGTACCCCAGAAAACAAGCCCCAGGGCCACTATTGTCGCAATAACCGTAGAAAGTATCTTGGCAAAACCAAGCTTCAGTATAGCACCGAGCTGTTTTTTGAAACTTGTCCTGTTTATAGCGACATTGATCCTGGCTACAAGAACATCCATATCACAGGGTTTAGTGACATAATCATCGGCTCCGACTCCAAAAGCCTTTATCTCATGCTCGGTATCGGTCATTACTCCGGTAAGCATGATTATGGGTACATATAATGTACTTTTATTCCTTTTAAGCCTTCTGCAGACTTCCCATCCATCTATCCCGGGCAGGTTCATATCAGAAAGCACAAGATCGAATTTTCCCTGTTTTGCTTTGTCAACACCTTCTTCACCGGTTAAGGCGGTAACGACTTCATAACCATTCCCTTTCAGAACAGCTTCAACCATTGCGAGCAGTGTCCTGGAATCATCTATTACAAGTATTTTCTCTTTGTATTTAATTTTCTTTCCTCCTATTTTATTCTTTTTTTTATAAGTTCATTAAGCAGTTTAACCAGGCCCTGAAGTTCATCATTCCGCCGTATTCTCATTTCAAAAACCTCGCCGGCTATGATCTTTCTAAGGGATTTTTCTATCCTGTAGAGCGGGCCTGCTATCCTGTGAGACAGGTGAACCCCCAATAAACCGCCGACAACACATGATATAACCATAACAAATCCAAGCATCAGATTCAGCCACATAAACACGTCACCAAGTCTTCCTTCCGCATATCTGCCGAGCTGCGCCGTATTGAGTACCAGATGGAATATAGCGTAGAAACCCGCTCCTACAAAAAGCATGGGCAGAAGAATAGCCGAAATGATTATTTTAACGTATTTGAGCTGAAATTTTCCCTGTTCGGGGACTAAAGGTAAAAACCGCTTTCTCCTTTTCTCAGCGTATCCGGCAGGCGGCGCTTTTAAACCTTCTTTTTTCTCTATGTTTTTTACAACTGCATGGATATCTTCTTTTATGAATCCTTCAATTTTTTCCTTCCTGGCGCCTTTTATCAGTATTGAAGTTATATCTGCCTGGGTAAATTTGCCGGGTTTATCTTTTCTTGCTATTTTTCTCAATACCGCATAAATCTCTGATTTAGTGAATGGCTTATACAGGAAATCCAATGCCCCTATATCTATGCATTTTCTGATATCTTCTTCGACGGAATATCCGGTCATCATCACTGCCGGTACCCCGGATTTTATTTTTTTTATTTCGTAAAGTGTCTCGACACCGTCCAGCTTATCCATTACTACATCGATAAAAACGGCAAAAAAATCATCTTTCTTTATATGCTCAATGGCTTTCCTGCCGTCATCAGTGCCGATAATATCATATTCTTTGTCGAGAAGAGCTTTAAAGAATAGAATTATCTCTTCATCATCATCAACTATCAGTATCTTTTTTATTTCAGAATTATCCATATCTGATCCAACACAAATACAATCCGTTTTAAAAAAGAATACCTCATTTTTTTAAACTTGTCAAAGCATGCCGCCTGTATATTATTATATACCGGGTTATATCCGTTTTTTAGCTAAATGTTGATTTTTTTGGAAACTTGTGTTAATAGATTATAAATAGGCGATGATTATTATACGGAGGATTCGTATATATGACAAGAATTTCCAGGATATGTTTATTAGGCGCGGTTTTGCTTTTTATTTCAATATTATTCTCAGCATTACGGCCTGAAACAGCTTTCAGCAGAAAAGAAAACGATAAATCCATCCAGCTTATTGACGAAAGAGAAGACCGCAAACAGACCAGTATAGACACTGTAAAAGTCGACGATTTTTCATATATACGCATTAAGGATATCTGTCTTTTTTACAGGATCGGGTTCACTTATGATCCGGCATCAAAAGGAGTTACGCTAAAAAAAGACAATAAGAGCGTAACCATACAACCGGATACGACCGAATTGAATATAGGGAATAAAAAGATAACTCTTTCAAGACCGCCGGTAATCGTCAATTGGAAGATGGTCGTACCGCCAAAGGCCATGGCATCTATCCTTGAAGAACTCCTCGGCTGCCCGGTCACTTGGCGTTCTTCAACAAACGTGTTTTACGTAAACGATAAGCAAGGCGTCTCTTTCTGGGAAGATCAGCCTGAGACATTTTTAAAAACAGTAGATCCTAAAAACGCCGAACTGAAAACAGGAGATATGCTGACAATAAGTGTATGGCAGCAGGGATCCTATGAACTCGATGAACTTACCAGGGATCGGCAGGTAGAAGATGACGGTACTATTAAATTCCCTTTTGTCGGGGATGTATCGGCCGTTGGCCTGACCCCTTCTCAGCTTGAAGGACGGCTCGCCGGTAAGCTTAAAGCATATATAAAAGACCCGGAAGTCACGGTCAGGGTCAAAAACAAGACAACTTATAAAGTCCAGATATTCGGCGCTGTCAGGAATCCCGGCATATATGAATTTTCCGAGCTTGCTACATTAATGGAGGCCGTAAACAGGGCGGGAGGATTTAATAGCAAAGCAAACCTCGCAAACGTCAGAGTAACAAGGGCTATCCACCATAGCCCTTACCAGACCGATATTGTAAACGCAAAACTTATCCTGTATGAGGGGCAGAGACAATACGATGTTCCTGTTTCAGATAAGGATATTATTTTTGTCCCGGAAAAAAAGGGCTTTTTTTCGAGTACTTTCAGTTCTGAAGTCGTGAAACATGCCCTTTTCACTTCTGTCACCATACTTGTCGGAATAATGATGCGTGAATAGTATTATGAAGCCTAAATCCATATCACATTCTAAGTCCCGGCCGTTTTTACTCAGCCTCTTCTTTTTTATTGCAGTAGCGGTAATATTATCCCTTTATCCTGTAGCCTCGCTCTCAAAAAAACAATCGGATACCTCAATGATCGACCTTCGCGATATGAGGGAGCCTGCGAGGAATATATCAATGGAATCTGTAGAAGTGAACTCGGAACTGTACCTGCTTTTAAAAGATATCTGCCTGTTCTACAGGATAGGATTCACTTATGATCCCGTTACCAAGGCCGTAACATTAAAGAAGGACAATAAAACGGTGATGCTCAGTCCGGATACAAAAGAATTAATGATCGATAATAAAAAGGTCGTTATGGACAGGCCCCCCGTGATCGTAAACTGGAAGATGGTCGTTCCGCCCAAAGGTATGGCAAACATACTTGAAGAACTACTGAATTGCCCTGTCACATGGAGGTCATCTGCCAGGGTTTTCACTGTAAACGACAAAGACGGAGTCTCTTTCTGGGAAGACAATCCTGTAAGTGAAGAAAAGACGGATTTGCGGGATAATATACTTAAACCGGGTGACATACTCTCAATAAGCGTATGGCAGAAAGGTTCGTATGAACTCGACGAACTCACAAGAGAAAGAGAAATAGAAGAAGACGGTACGATAAAATTCCCTTTTACGGGTGATATAACAACATCGGGACTCAATCCTTCTCAGCTTGAAAGCAGGATCGCCGGCAAATTGAAAGCATATATAAAAGACCCGGAAGTAACAGTAAGAATAAAGAATAAAACTACCTACAAAGTCCAGATATTCGGCGCTGTCAGGAATCCCGGAACATATGAGTTCTCGGAAAAAGCCACGCTCATGGAAGCCGTAAACAAGGCCGGCGGATTCGGAGACGAGGCGAAACTGACACAAGTAAGGGTAACCAGGTTCATCCACCACAGCCCTTACCAGACGGATGTGATAAACTGCAAACTGATACTCTATAAAGGACAGAGACAGTACGATGTTCCTGTGGACGACAAAGATATTATATTCGTGCCGAAAGGCGCGGGTTTCTGGAATTCGGTAGGAAACGGGCTTTCGAAGATAACACCTCTACTTTCGGCAACAGCCCTTATGATAGGCGTTATACTGTCTTCGCGGGCACTCTGATGCCTGTTATCCAGTCAAAAAAACCTGTACGAATCTTTATAACATCTAATCATGGTTCATATTAACGAAGGCCTGACTTTAGCTGATTTCGGGAATATTATCAAAAAAAGGAAGATTACCGCCCTTCTTCTGTTTATCTCCACTATAGTGTCCGTTTATTTCTTCACCAGGAACATAACTCCTGAATACCGTTCTTCTGCATCTGTGGAACTTAAAGCGCAGACCTCTCATCTCACATCACTGGGCGGGTTCCCTGCAATGATGAACATAATAAACAGGGACACCGAGATGAGAAAAATCGGGAGTTATCCGATAATCTCCCAGGCTGCTGTTCAGCTTGGATTAATATCTGAAGACAGTACCGAAGCCGATAAGGACAGTATTGTTTCAAATCTCCAAGGAAAGATATCTGTAAAAGAAGTTGAAAATACGACTTTGATAATGATATTCGCTTCCGATTCATTACCCGAGAAAGCCATAGAAATAGCAAATACCGTAGCTGATGTCTATATAAGACACACTATCTCTGAAAGGAACGACCGGGCCCGCAAGACAAGAGAATTTATCGAAGGCCAATTGACTTCTGTCGGGAAAGAACTCCGTGATGTAGAAGAAAAAGCCCGCAGATACAAGCTGACAGGCAAAATAACCGATAATATAAGCGATATAGGCTCTACCCTTAACAGCCTTACACTGCAGCGCTCAAGATTACTGATAAAATACGGAGAAAAACACCCTGATGTCGTGGGTCTGGATAAACAGATCTCAAATCTAAAATACAAAATGGGCAGCCTGACAGGAGAAGAACTGGAGTATCTCTATCTCATGAGGGAAGTGACTATCAATGAAGAGCTGTATATGATGCTCAATAAAAAACTGAAAGAGGCGCTGATAGCAGAAGCTGATAAACTTATTCCTGTAGCCGTTGTAGATCCGGCAAGAAGAGCATCTCTCGTCAAACCTAACAAAAAACTCAATATGATCGTCGGTATAATCGGCGGATTACTGCTTTCACTTATAGGAGTGCTTATCAGGGAAAATCTCGATACATCACTTAACACTGCTCATGACATAGAGGATTTCCTCAGTGTGCCCGCATTAACCGAAATACCTTTTATTAAGGTGATTCAATCGGATGAAAGACTGCCGCTTCTATTGTTTCAAAACAAGAATTCGGCATTTCTCGAAGCTTTCAACAACCTGGCAGCTTCTATTATATCTTTTTCTCATAAACGGGATATAAAAACGATATTGTTTACGAGCATGATGCCCAGAGAAGGAAAGAGCGAGATAGTAGCTAATTTAGGGATTATAAAGAGCCAATCGGGCAGCAGGACATTGCTGATAGATGCGGATTTTCGTCAGCCGACGCTCAGCAAACTTTTCCGGGTTTCAAGAAAACCCGGGGTTATAGACATAATAACCGATAAACTGGACTGGAAACACTGGATACATCCGGCTAATTCAAACGACAAAATAAAAGAGATCCTCTTAAATAACAATCTTTTTAATCTGGAAAACCTGTCTATTCTGACTGCCGGGCACCTGCCGCCGCATCCGATGAGATTCCTTAATTCAGATGAGTTCAGAAACCTCATACTTAGCGCCAGGGAAGAATTTGATACCGTGCTTCTGGATTCTCCGCCTCTTTATTATTTTTCTGATCCCGCTATCATGTCAGACCTGGTAGATGCTATTATAATGGTACATAAACCTGGTTCGGTTGACAGGAACGATCTTTTAAGGGCGACAAAACAACTCGGCGGTACTGAATCAAAACTTCTAGGGATCACATTAAATGAGGTGAGCGGGAAAGTCCGGGGAAAATATTATTACCGCTATTACTCTAAATAAACCGGCGCTCTCTCCGGCGAAATCTATTTTTTATCTCCGCGTTTAATACAGGAGGCAATTCTGGCCAAAAGGACGTCGGTATCAAAAGGTTTTAAAACATAGTCATCAGCTCCCGCTTCAAATGATTCGACCTCATGTTCGTTTGCCGTCATCTTGCCCGTTAGTACAAGAATGGGAATACGCGAAGTAATAGCATCAGCTTTCAACCTTCTTGAGACCTCCCAGCCGTCAATATCAGGCAGGGCCACATCGAGTATAACAAGATCGGGCAACAGCGTACAGGCGGATTCTATCGCACTTTCTCCTGTTTGCTCTGTAATCACTTCATATCCTTTATTCAGCAAAAGGCTCTCAAGCATTACGATCATTGTCGGGTTATCATCAACTACAAGTATTTTTTTAGGCATATAATTCCCTTTTTTCCAATACAATCGACATACTACAGTATTTATTACCCATTATTTCTATCATATTTTTCTTTATTAAGCAATATCCCGGCAGAGAACTCTACGGTTGAAGCAAGAGAACAGGCACCGGCCAGATCATCTGCCGCAGTGAAAAGCCCGTGGCCTTTGATTATCACAGCAGGATATTTCTCGAGCAGAGGCGGAATTTCCCTTGCTACGTCCAGTGAAGCTATCCCACCGTTAACCGCTACTACGGGTACTTCCGGAATATAGAATTTTCCTTCAGAATCCGCAAGGGTTATACTGTTCTTGTTAAACGATACCGCAATGGCAGTAGGAGCATGCACATGCACGATCGCCTTATGCTGAGTCTTTTCATATATACTTTTATGCACGACCGACTCTATTGACGGCTTTTTCAGGTTTCCGCTCGGAACAAACCCGTGATCTTTAATGGGCATAACTACTATATCCTCTAATCTCAGGTCACCGAGCATGCTCCCCGACGCAGTAATATATATATCATCGCCTTTCCTGACACTGATATTTCCTGCTGTAAGGGAAACCATACCCTGCTGAAACAGGAGTTTTCCCAACCTGGAAAATTCTTTATATATGTTCCACTTACTGTCCATTAAATACCTGCGCCAGTTTTACCAGCGTATCTTTTTTTCCGTAACCACCCGGTTTAAGTACCAGATACCTGTTATTATTTTCAGTAACAGCAATACCCGGTAAAACCGATCTTACTACCTTTAACTCTTTTATTCCGGCTTCATCCATAACAGAATCGGCCGTATCGCCTCCGTTAAGTATAATATTTTTCCACCTTTTTGTCTTCCACAACCCGGCTGCCCGTCGGCAGACCCTTTCAAGAGCTCTCTCATTTTTCAGAGAACCGGTTGTTATGAGCGCATCCTGTCCTGTATCGCAATCTTCTTCTTTTCCGGGTTCCAGGACAGTATAACCGCTCTCCTTCCAGTATGCAGTCTGTTCCAGCGAAACAGGATTCAAGCTTCCTGTTACTGCCAGTACCGGCCCGAAAGAGTTATTGACAAACGGCGGCAGCAGTTCCTTTTTAAACCAGCAGCCGGCAAGTTTCCCGGCCAGCGCGGCCGCGCCTGCATAAAAATCCGTTCCCTGTCTTTCGGCTATATTTTCAATATCCGAATCCGTTTCTGCGTCAAAGACCTTTACTTTACCGGGTTCTCTCATCTCACCCGCAAGAAGTTTTTCGATATTGGACTCGCTTACCGGCATTTTAATATCCCTGCCGTAGGAAGACTCGCTCACTTCTATCCCGTTTACATAATGAACAGCGTCTTTTGTAACTCTTCCCATCTCAGGGAAAGCGGCGCAGAGGAATATGGTTTCGGTTCCGCTGCCCTCAAGCGCCGCATCCAGTTCAACACCTATATTACCGCGTAGCGTTGAATCTATTTTCTTGTAGAAATAATCCGCGCCCCATTTTTTCAAAGAATCAAGCGCCTTTTTCACCCTTGAAGCGGCTGTTTTACCGTCAATAGCACGACTATCGGTGTTTATCACCCAGACATGGGCGTTATCCGGAGAATTTTCTATTCCCGCAATGTCAGTACTGAGAACGACATCGAGTCCCCTGTCAGCAAACTGTATGCCTACATCCCCGCCGCCGGTAAGATCGTCTGCTATTACCCCCACCTTAGGCAGAAGCCTGTTCATTGTTTTTTTGGAAAGAGAGGATCTCCCTTATTAATACCGTCGAAACTCAGTTCTATATCCGGATTCAAAAGATCAGCTTCGCTTAAATGTGTTAACCCCAGCTGTTCTTTCATTTTTTTTTGAAGTTGCCGGCATAAACGGATATATAGCTCCTGATATTATTTTCAAACCATAAAATAAAACAGATAGCACCTCTTGCAACCTATTCATATTTTCCTTTGCAAGAGCCCATGGTTTTTCAGATTCAATATATGCATTTGCCTGTCTTATCCTATCCCATATTGCGTTTAGAATACCGTAGAAATTCAAGCTATTATATCCCTCTTCAATTATTCCTCTATCATCAAGTAATGTCTCAAACGATACTTTTATTATCTCATTGGGGGTTTCAATAAAATTACAGTCATATTTCTGTATCATGCTCAACACCCTGCTCAAAAGGTTACCCAGTTCGTTTGCCAGTTCGGTCTCATAAGTTTTCCCGAAACCTTCATAAGAAAAACTGGCGTCCTTTCCGAATACCGATTTTCTGAAAAGATAAAACCTGAACGCGTCCGCGCCGAACTCGTTGACCAGTTCCAGCGGATCTACCACATTGCCGAGCGATTTACTCATCTTTTCATCTTCCATCATCCACCACCCGTGAGCGAATATCGTTTCAGGAAGATCATAACCGAGAGCCATGAGCATCGTGGACCAGTAAACAGAATGTGTTGTAAGTATATCTTTTCCTATAAGATGCAATTTAGCCGGCCACCACGGGATATTATTATCGGGTGAAAGATATGTAGTAGCGGAATAGTAGTTTATCAACGCGTCAAACCATACATAAGTGACATAATCCTTGTCAAAAGGTATCTCTATGCCCCACGAGAGCCTGCTCTTGGGCCTTGATATACAGAGATCCTCAAGCTTATTATTATTCAGAAACCCGAGCACCTCGTTTCTGCGCGTATCGGGCTGTATATAATCAGGATATTTTTCTATATGTTCTATCAGTTTGTTCTGGTACTCTGACATGAGAAAAAAATAATTTTCTTCTTCAATATGTTCCACCGGCCGGCCGCAGTCGGGACAGTTCCCGTCTACGAGATCCTTATCCGTCCAGAACCTCTCTTCAGGAACACAGTACCAGCCGGAATATTTACGGGGAACTATTTTTTTATCATCATAGAGCTTCTGAAGTATCTCCTTAACAATTTTTTCATGACCGGGGTCGGTTGTCCTTATAAATTTATGGTCTTCCGATATATTAAGCTTTTTCCATAATCCCCTGAAATTGTCCACCATCCTGTCTGCATGGTCTTTAGGCGACATACCGTTCTTTTTAGCGGCTTCTTCCACTTTCTGCCCGTGTTCATCAGTACCGGTAAGGAAAAACACCTTTTCACCTTTCAACCGGTAATACCTGGCCAGTATATCAGCCGCTATAGTGGTATATGCGTGCCCTATATGAGGTTTTGCATTTACATAGTAGAGAGGAGTAGTAATAAGTCTGAATTTCAAATCGGTCATTTAATCAGTTTCTTCAGTCTTTCCTTTACATTGATCTTTGCCGAAGTGATCTCTGACGATTTATAATCGTTTATCACGCCTGTCTCCAGCTTAACCTTCACTATCCTTGTAACATAATTCACTTCTGTTACCTCGCCTTTTCCGGAGGGAGTATTTACTTTGTAACCTACTTTTGGAAGCTCTTTTTTTGCTTCCCGGTAAAGATCGTCCTCATAACGCAGACAACAGAGCAGTCTTCCGCAGCAACCCGATATATTCTCCGGATTGAGCGATATCCGCTGGTTTCTCGCCATATCGATATTGACTGATTCTATGTTCCTGAGGAACCGGCTGCAGCATATCTCTCTGCCGCAGATGCCTATACCGCCGACTATAGACGCCTTGTCCCGTACCCCTATCTGCACCATCTGGATCCTTACCTTGAGTTTTGCACCCAGTATCCTGATGAATTTTCTGAAATCCACCCGGCTGTCGGCTGTATAGTATATATATAATTTCTGCCTGTCATATGTATACGCTATTTTTGTGAGGTTCATGGCAAGTTTTTCTTCCTTGACAGCTTTCACTACATCCGGAAGCATTTTCTTGGTATATTCACTATTCTCTTCAAGAACCCTTTTATCGTCATCATTGAGATGCCGGATTATTTCCATATCGGTCTTTTTCTCGTCACCGGTCTCGCTTGTTTCTATGACAACTGCCGCTTCAAGGCCGTTACCGGTAGAAACAAGAACACGGTCGCCTATTTTCACTTCAGTCCTGACTATCCTGGCCCTGTGTTCTTCTCTTAAATCTCTTAATTCTATTAATACCGTATTCATCGGGTTCCTGGAAATTTCATTGCTCCCAGCTTTATAAACATATTTGACACCGCAAGTTCCGCATTTGCATTTTCTTTGATACTTTTTACTGTATTTTCAATTATAGCAATCTTTTCACATCCTTCAACAGTAGGATCATCCCTGAAACGGTTTCCTTCCAATTGAATCAGTATATTGAGCTTTTCTATACATTCGTTATTATCCGTAAACCATTTTTTCACATTCTCAAAGAAATCTTCCGGCAGAGCTTCCGGGAAAAAGACATCATGTATATTCAGGTAACTGAGCATCCTTCCGGGTATACCGGACGAAATACGCAGGAGTTCAGCTGTTTTTTCAGCATCAAGTCCGCTTTCAGCAGGTATCCTCCCGGCTGCAAATAACTCCATATCTTCCGGAGAAAGAGAACCGAACACTATCCTGGAACATCTTGATAATACTGTGGGCAGCAGAGATTCCTCTTTAGAAGTAACAAGCATAAAATAAGTGTCTTCAGGAGGTTCTTCCAGTATTTTAAGAAGCGAATTAAGCGCTTCTTTACTGGAATTTGCCACATCGTCTATTATAAAGATCTTTTTTTTCGCGCCGTAAGCTTTCAGCGATGAATACCTTATTATATCCCTTATCTGATTGATACTTATCTTCTTTGTCTCCTTCTTTGAACCATCTTCTTTTACCGGGATGATATTACTGATCAGAACCGTATCCTGATTTCTGAATTCCACTTCCATGACCGGTTCGTCTTTAGAAGAACCAATAAACCTTATGAGCGGATGGGACCCTGCTTTCAGCTTTATGCAGGACATGCAGTTTCCGCAGGCGCCTTCCGGCCGGGGATCTTCACAATTAGAGAATGCTGCAAGAGCTACGGCTGTCATCCGTTTACCCACACCCTCCGGACCACAAAAAAGCATCGCATGCGGCAGCCGGCCGTCATTTATCAGTTTTTTAATCTGTTCTATATTCCGGCGGTGGCCGATTATACCTTTAAAATTCACAGAATACCTTTTTCTTCAAGGAGGTTTATTATCTTCTCGTGGACACTCTCAGGCGTACCTATGGATTCGATTACTTCTATATCACCGTTTAACCTGGCCAATTCCAGATAACCGGCGCGTACTTTCCTGTGAAATGAGATGTTTTCCGATTCCAGCCTGTCAAATGACCTGTTAGATTTTTTAACCCTGTTCAGTCCCTCGTCAGCAGGGACATCCAGTATTACTGTTATATCCGGCTGTATGCCCCCTGTCGCTACATTGTTAAGTTCTTCTATCAGTTTCATATCCAGTCCCCTGCCATACCCCTGGTAAGCTACAGTGGCATGTGTGAACCTCTCGCATATGACATATTTGCCCTGCCTGAGAGCCGGCAGGATAAGCTCTTCCGTGTGCTGGGCCCTGCCTGCGGCATACAGGAGGAGTTCCGTCTTTGAACAGATAATATTATCCGGGTTCAGGAGCATCTCCCTCAGCTGTTCAGCTATGCTCACACCGCCGGGTTCGCGGGTTTTTACAACCTCATCTCCCCGGCCGGATAAGTATTCCGCGAGCATTAAAGCCTGTGTGGATTTCCCGGAACCTTCCGGGCCTTCCAGTGTTATGAATTTGCCTTGCAATTCAGCCATATTACGACTTATCTGCCGCTTCTAATCATTACCCTTTTATCAAGATTAACACTCTTATCTCCCTGGATCACCGTTAATGAAGTCCCCACACATGCATAACTGGAAGCAGAACCCGAATCATGCCATACATAGAAAAAATCGACGCCATCTGATATTATAGTAGTAGTAGAGTCCTTCATAAGCCGCTTAAGGGTGGAACCATCCTGAAAATAATGTACAGTTAAATCTGTATGCCAATCGGTCGTTGTTTTCGCTATTTCAAACTTGATGGAATCGTCGGAAGCCCCTATTGTTATCGTCGCAGAGGAAGCCTGGCGTATATATTTTACCATCTCATTCGAAGCAGTTCTGGCATCTCCGCCTGCAGCGACAGAATTTGTTGTATCCAGCCAAACATCATACGTATTGCGGAAGAATTTAAAAACCCCTGCCATAAATAATGCTGCAATTGCAATAACTATAGTTATTTCAATAAAAGTCATTCCTCTGTTTTTATTATTCATTATAATTCATATCAGACACAAGTATATCTACAATGAAAATATACTAAAATTCAATAATTTTACAAATTATTTTTTGCGAAGTGTTTTCTATATTTTTTCCCATGATTTCTTTTTAGGTTTTTCCTTTGTCTTTTTTTCAGGCTCCTTTATCGTTTTTTTCTTAGTCTTTATCTTTGCTTTTTTAATTGCTTTTGTCCGTATTTTTTTTCCTTTAGATTTTTGCGGTGAAACCGATAAAAGCAGTTGGTGCCTGCTGTTTATGGCAGAATTAAGTATCATACCGTAATCCAGCTGAAACCACGAATATTTCATACCCATCCCCCAGCTGAAGTTTTTTATATTATAATTCACAGCATAGCCGAACCTTGCAAAGAACATATCGCTGTATATGTATTCAAAACCAGTGCCCGCCTTAATATCATCATCCTCATTGGCTTTAATGCCTTCAGCCAGTATTTGCAGACAATTCTGAGCATTGAACCTTAGAGGATACAATAAGCCCGCCCTCATTACCAAAGGCAGCGGGTCGGCTATTGTATTATACGTTACTTTTCCTCCGAGGTTTTTAACCGATCCGCCGAGATTAATCCCTCCGGAATACATCTTTTTCGTCATTTTCTCTTTACCCATTTTAAATAAACCTGTTTTATAGAAAATACCTGCATCGAAAGCCGTTGCTGAAGCAGAGAATTCCTCTACGAGCGTTGAGGAATATAATTTAGGCGTTATCCCGCAGTATAACCTATTAAAAAGCTTTTTAGCGATAAACAGAGAGAACACATAATCAGTCTGGGCAGTCAATGTCTTATCGTGAAGTTCATCTCCGCGGTCATTTATGGTTATCTTGCCGCCCTGGTAAGTTGTAGCAGTTAAAGCAATACTCACGGATTTAAACGATTTTCCCATTCCCAGATAATATATCCCGGCATCATCGAAAGCATTATCATATAACATGGAAATATGAAATGCGGATATTGTAGCCAGTATGGCAGGATTATAATTTATCGAACTGAAATCCTATCTATAGCAGCGCCGCAGTCACCTAGAGCCTGTTGTCTCGGACCCATACAATACTTCAGTATTGTCGCCGCAGAAGTACCTGTAGAATAAGCGGGAAAAACAGCCAGCAGTAAAAAACAGCATACAGATATAAAAAACTTCATCTCTCTATTTAACCACTATTACTTTTTGCGTATCTTCTTTACTTCCTGACTGCACATTTACAAAATAAACACCGCTTGCCACCACATCACCGCCATCGGTATACCCATACCATCTTTGAATACTCTCACTGCCCATAGTAACATACTGGTCAAATACAACTTTAACCAGTTCACCCAGTATATTGAATATCCTTATCTTCACATTTGCATCCTTTTCCAGCGCATACCAAATCTCGACCGCATCATTTTCCGAACCCGGATTTCTTATTATATTATTATTAATCTTTAGCAGTTCCACGATCTTTATACCGGCGCTCCATTCTGTCCAGGCAGTATAATGCGGAGACCCCGATACCCACAGGCCGTCCGGATCATCTGCAGTGCCGTAAGTGCCGGGCTTGTATATGCTTATTGGAATAGCCTGTTCATAACCGTGCCGGGCTTTTACTCTTGCATAATAAGTACTGTCAATGTTCCCTTCAATTTCATACGTAGCGCTCCCGTCGGATTGCCAAACCTTTTCGGTCATATTTTCCGAGATCTCCTTATCAACAACCAATGTCTCGTTCCCCACCCCGTCTAGTTCCCTGATCTCAAGATAACACCCGTATATCCCTGTCTCGGGATCATCTGCCGTGCCCTTTGTCCAGGTAAATGTCAGATCTTTTGTATATGTAAACATGCTTTCTTCAAGAGGCACTGTAGGCATGCCTGTAGGCGTTGTGGAATCAATAAAAACCTGCTGCACTGACCAGCCGGCGCCATATGATTCAGCCCATGTAAACCCTAATGAAGTATCTATTGACTGTACTGCCCAATAATAGTTTGAACCTGAAATATTCAGTACCCTTATATTTTTATGAGCGCTGACATCTAAACGGCCTGCGGCTATATCAGGGTCGCTGACAGTACTGGAAGTAACTTTTGTCATATAATTTCCAAGAAGCGGCGAACCGTATCTTGCAGGCACTAAATCGCCAGTACCGGAAGATGATCCTATCCTGAAATTGTAATATAGACCCTGTATCGGAGTTTCTTCACTGCCCGGCGCCGGATCATCCCACATAATATAAAGCTTTTTATTGTAATACCTTGAATGGAAAACTGTAGCCTGCGGCGGTATTATGTTTGGAGTGGTAACAGCTTTATCATTGTCATAAATCTTTGTCATTTGATCCGTACTTTCAGTTGCACCTGTTAAAATTATATCCAGGTCCCGGTCATTATCATAATCACAAAAAGCTATACCCCCTCTTTCCACACCGTCACCGGCTGCAGTTAATGTAGAGACAACAACAAAATTCGCACCTCCATTATTTTGATATACCCATGCCAAAAAATCGGCATTATCTCTTTTCCCGCAAGTAATTAAATCCAGGTCGCCATCGTTATCATAATCTCCCCAGGCCATTTTACTGAAATTTATTCCTGTAAGAGTTGCCGTACTTTCAAATGTTCCACTGCCGCTGTTACGGTAAACTTTACATCTTCTAATTGCACCTCCTGGAGTATCATATCCGCTTATTGCAAAATCCAGGTACCCGTCATTGTCATAGTCTCCCCATATAAAACAGCCAGCCGTCATACCTGTTATCCCGGCGCTGATATCAGTAAATGTGCCATTTCCGTTGTTTTTATAAATATTACTGTATTCATAATCCGCATCTCTCCCTGTTAATGCCAAATCAAGAAATCCGTCATTATTATAATCCCCCCAGGCCACATCACTGTCAGTTACACCTTTAAGATTACTGATCCCGCTGTCAGTAAAACCGCCGGCGCCATCATTTTTATAAATAATCGCAAAATAATATGGGAATGTATTACTTGTACCTGTAAGCGCAAGATCAAGATCTCCGTCATTATCATAGTCTCCCCAGGCAAGCGCGCTGGAAAAAACTTTCTGCAAACTGATTCCGCTGTCAGTAAAAACTCCGTCAACATTATTATATATCTTTGTCATCCCGACACTGTCTCCGACATGCCCGGCAATAGCCAAATCCAGGTCCCCGTCATTATCATAGTCTCCCCAGTCTAAATCTCCAGAATATATCCCCTCACCAAGATCCTGCGCTAACGTAAAGTCACCTGATCCATTATTCCGGTAAACTGATGTCTTTCTGGCCGATGATGCAGTTGCATACTTCCCGCTGATTGCAAAGTCATAATATCCGTCATTGTCATAGTCTCCCCAGGCAACTACGCTATCCTCATATCCGATTATTGTAATACCTGAATCTGAGAATCCTGCATACAAAGAATTGTTTACAAATAGGATTAGAACTATTAATAGCGCAGTTTTAATTGATTGAAATTTCATTCCAGGAAATCAGGTCTACAGTACCGCTGCTTGCGCCGCCGCCGGGAAGCTCCCACGCAGGTTCAGCATATTCAATTGTCATATTCTTACTGGCGCTTATATCGCCGCCAGTATCAATTACACCTTTAAGATGTAATTCTTTGGATATATCAACATCTGCTTCGCCCACGATAACGCCCTCTATATAACAGGTCTTTTTAATATTTATATCCTGACTACTCCAAGCGCCGCCTGTAACACAGAGGTTCACCTGTGCATAATCATCTACTGTTCCAAGTTCCTTATCAATATTAATACCGTAGAGACCGGAACCATCGGTAACGATTATAGTGCCTGATCCGACAAGCACAGCAGTGGCTTGAATATCCACCGGGCCCTTATACCACCACACCTTATCGTCAAGATCAAAAGTACCGGAAATAGTAGCTCCACCTGCATTTTCAACAACATTATCCCCGTCAAGAAGCGCATCAACATTAAACTGAGGAAAACTTTCAGCAGGTATAGGCGTTAGTTCCTCAGGTGTGCCTGTTAAATTATCATGATGCACAGGCCAGTGCGCATTTCCCTGATTTACTATTGCTCCATTTGCATATACATGCGGATCACCACCGCTAAATGCAGTAAAATCACCTGAAAAAGTCACAGAACCGCACGCATATACCTTGCCGTCATTTGCACCAGCTTCACTGTCGTCAATTGTTGTCCCCTCAGTTAATGTGACATTTCCATTACTCCATATACCGCCTTTATAAGTCATATCCTTAGCTATACTGATATCACCGCCTGATCTGATAGCAAACCCATCAGTATATGGAGGATCAGGCTCAGCTAATAGAACAACAGCACGTACCTTTCTCCTTGTTCTGTATGAAGATATGGAAGGAATATTCCCTATAGAATCTATCTGGTATCGATTACCGCCGAGATTGGTTATATCAACATCATATTCGCCTACTATACTTCCAGTTGCGCCTCCGACAGTACCGGTAAAATCACTGTTGTTTCCTGCTTTCATTCTTATTACAGCTTTCTCAACACCTGCATCAGCAATAAATAATGCAGATTCCCCCATCCGGCCGCCTACTTCATTTCTTGTTTCAGTACGCGACATATAAATCATAGCCTGACCTAAAAACACAATCACCAGCATTAAAAGCATTACCGCGATCAGCGCTGTACCTTTATTTTTGCGTTTAATATCCATTATATCCTCCCGCATAAATTCTCATTCCGGTCCTGTGTAGTCGGCAACAAGAGAAACAATTCTAACATTTTTATTTTTCCCCAGTTCTGTCCAGCTTATTGTTACTGCTATCTCTTTCAGACTGTCTTCCAGTTCCGAAACAATAATTACGCGCGAAAACTCTTTAGTTTCACCCAGGACTTCTGTTTCTGTAGTCCAGGTGCCTGTAGATATATCATCATAATAGTATGTCTTCACATCTTCCATACCGTCAGCTGCCCAATTGGAGGCAAGAGTATACATTTTTGATTGAGTGAGCGCCATGTTATTTTTCATAAAAACCTGTGTAAATGCCAGTAAAATATATCCTAGAATCGCTATTGCGATCATTATCTCCAAAAGGGTAACACCACTGTTTTTCCGCAATTGTTTCTGTATCATGCTTATATTAATACTAATTAACCAAATGAAATTATTCAATGTGATTTCTTTAGTTTTTACAGATTTTCAGGCTGATTTCCCGAGTGTGATTTCTCCTGACGCGGCAATACTGCCATTTACATTCACCTCGCCCGAGAACCTGTACATACCGTCTTTTTCATCAGTGAGATTTACTTTTATCTCAAGTTTATCTCCCGGCTCAATGGTCCTTCGGAATTTCATCTTATTCACTTTTTTCAACGCAACTCTGTCTTTTTTCAGTATAACCATGGATGTCTGGGTAATACTCTCTATTATGAGTACCCCCGGCATTACCGGCCGGTCGGGAAAATGGCCTTCAAAATAGTATTCGTCACCTGTCAGTTTTTTATATCCCCTACCCGATTTCCCCTCCTCGTCTATTTCGACTTCGTCAAGCATCAGAAACGGATCCCTGTATGGGATTATTTTCTCTATCTCGTTTTTATTCATAACAATACCTTTCTATTTGGATTCAAAAAAATTAGTATATATAATGCCTTCATCCGTTTCGACTCCGTAAAGAGTTATGTTTCTGCCCACCAGCGCTTCCAGTTCGGGAGTTTCTTCTCTCTTTAATGAAGGTCTCAGCAATTCGTATCTGAAGCCCTGGCCGCGGAGTATATAAGCATCTTCTTCTTTCTTGAGCTTCCCCCTGTAGAGCCTTGCGAATCTGTAGGGATCCATATTTGCAAGTGCCCAGGATACATAGTTTTTCACTATACTCGAAGTACTGTCCGATTCTTCCTGCAGGGCCATTATCAGGTCCTCATCATCATACATGGATATCAGATACAGCAGCTTTTTCTTCAGGAAAACATCCGCGCGCTTATACATACTGATAAGTTTAGCGCTTTTAATACTGCCCATATTGTATATGGCCTTCGATATCTCCTTTGCAACTTCCATCTTTGGTTCTGTCTCCAACGCTTCCACCATAAAATCAATATGCCGGGTTATACTGTCGGGATCGATGCTTTTGGCTGCCCTGCCTATCGCCTGCGCCGCATTCTGCCTCAGTTCGGTTATCTTTGAATGCCTCAGGAGTTCCTTGAGTTTCTCCATAGCATCCGGACTGGAAAACTCTTTCAGCTCCGCTATTACCTCTGACGGGGAGAAAAATCTGCTGTTCCCCATTTCATCAATAATGGCCCCTATCTCTTGTATAGCCTTGCTGATATTATCATTACTGTGCAGAATACGCACCTGATAGATCCTTGATCTGTAAGCCCATTCCGTCTCCGGATGTTCTTTTATTATATTCTTAAATTTCTTGCCGGCCTTTTTATATTCACCTTCATTATAAAGCTCTACGCCGGCTGTAAACTCGGGAAGTTCTTCAGACTCTGTTTCCATAGAAACGGGTGTATTCTCTTCTGCTGCAGCGTATCCTGACAGTACAGCGGAGATCAGATTTAATAATATTATTGATGAAATAATTCTCTTGAAATTCATATTACTTCACGGATTATATAAAAAATCAGCTCTATTATCAAAAAGAACAGCCCCTCCTACTGTAATAAAGTAAAAGGGGCTGGTCGAATAATTAGTTATATATAACGCTAATTATCTTTTTTTTCTTTTTTTGCCTCTTCCTCTGGCCATTTTTGCCCTGGCAACATCACCGTCTCTGTCGACGTAATAGAGATAGCCGGATTCTTTCTTGGCGCCGATTTTAGCTACTTTCTTGGCTCTGCCTTTGCCTTTTCCGCCGCGAGCCATCTTCACTTCAGATACATCGCCCTGTTTGTCGACGTAATACAGAAAACCTGACTGCTTCTTCACACCGGCTTTCGCTACTTTTTGTCCCATAGTTTCCTCCTTCAGATACCACTCTCAAAACCGTATTTCTTACCGTCGATGCTCTCGTCAATATTATCGTCGATACATCGTCGATAACATTCTAATAGCAAATTTTTACACATATGTCAATAGTTTTTTAAGAACCGTTCCCAGCTCTTCTGTAACCGGGGCGTAAGCCATAAAGACATCAGGCCTACAAGAACACCTGCGGCGACATCGGATACATAATGATACCTGTTATAAACGACCGCTACACAGAGCACTGAAACGAATGGCAGATACCAGAGAAAAACCTTTCTTCTGTATATCCACATCATCATCATGCAGACGAACGCCACCGCAATATGCGACGACGGCATACATCCGCCGTGGAGAGAACCGTATCTCATTATCAGATCCTGCAGACGAGTAAAAGCATAACCGTCGAGAGCCCTGGTCTGCTTACCGGCAACGTCATCTTCGACATAAGGCCCGTAATAATCTCCTACTGTTACTACATAATCCCTGGTGTATTTATCGTATAATGTGTAGCGCGGGCCCCTGACGGGAACAACTATAAAACCGATATATGATATATAGAAAGCCAGACAAACTGTTGACAGGTACCTTACATATTCTTTTTTTGTTCCGCTGACATATAATATACCCGCGCCGGCCCATATCATCAGGTAATAGGAAAAATAATCGAACTTCATTATCTCTGTTACAACAGGACTGACGAATCTTTCCAGCCACAGAGTCGGATGAGCGCCGAATATCATTATCTCAAAATCCATTATTGCCCGGTCAGCCCATTCAGGTACAAGGATATGCGTAAAAGCATTTATCTCCTTGTAATTAAATGCAAAGAGCAATATCGGATAGAACCATCTTAAAAAAACCAAGGACTTATTCTTTGAACCGGCAAGCATAGGTACAAAAACAACAATAAGGCTTATCACGGCGACATGAACAGCTATATACATATACCAGTAGGTTACGCCATGATGAAAAAACAAGAGGAACACACTTAAAATAACCATATATCCGACAAACAACGCATCTATCAGCGTATAATCGTTTATGGAGTATTTTTTTCTGTTATCCGGATCCACCGATTATTTCCTCCGTGATGATCTCTACTATCCTGTCATTCTCTACGGCGCGCGTTTCATCGAACATCACACCCGCCATGTATTTCTCATCTGTTTTTTCTGTCCACCTGATATAACCCGCAAGTATTTTCGGTTCCTTCCCGGAATTTTCTATCTCAATACTCAACAGCATTCCGCTATACAGTTTCGTGTCAACTTCCAGCAGCACACCGTCTGCACCTATATCTAAAAGCGCGCCGTTTGCCGAAGGCACAGCCACATCCGATGTTTTTATAACTGCAGGAACATTATATTCTACTCTGACATAGCGTCTTGATTCGTTACCCTGCCTAATCATTATATATCCCGGTTTCCCTGGGCTTTTTTCATATAGAACATCAGGCTGGTGACCGCGGCAGGCGTCACACCCGAAATCCTGAGAGCCTGCCCCAGCGTCCGCGGCCTTATATAAAAAAGCTTTTCCTTTATCTCGTTAGAAAGTCCTCCTATCAATGAATAATCCGTATCAGCAGGTATTTTCCACT
This sequence comes from Elusimicrobiota bacterium, assembly GCA_043813605.1. GTDB lineage: Bacteria > CG03 > SLGR01 > SLGR01 > JBDRKX01 > JBDRKX01. The sequence goes on from JBDRKX010000114.1 coordinate 34,286, forward strand.
GCTCCATCTTCTTCATCTTTGCGATCTCAATACCCTGTTTTTTGATATATCCTTCATACTTGATCTCTATATCCAGTTCTTCTGCTATCTCAGGCTCAAGATCCTTCAGTTCCGGAAAGAACGCTTCCATTTCATTCCACTTTACTTCAGGCCGCTTGAGAAAATCTTTTAATCTGCAGGATCTTTCCATATTGAATTTCCGTGCCGGCTCGGTATTTTTCAGGACTGTCAACCCGTCAAGGATAATACGCCCGGCTTCAAGTTTTTCCCTGTACCTGCTGAAACCGGCATATAATTTTTCCCCGACACTTTTATACCTGTAACCCGTATCTGTCAGCCTCAGATGTGAATTATCTTCCCTGAGGAGCAACCGGTACTCCGCGCGTGAAGTGAACATCCGGTAGGGTTCCCGGGTACCTTTTGTTACCAGGTCGTCTATCAGTACACCTGTATACGCCTGGTCCCTGGATAGTATTAGCGGATCCATTCCCTTTATCGAAGCCGCCGCGTTTATACCGGCTATCAATCCCTGTGCCGCTGCTTCCTCGTAGCCCGTAGTACCGTTGACCTGACCTGCAAGATACAGGTTTTTCAGTTTCTTTGTTTCAAGTGTAGCATCAAGCTCGGTCGGGTCTATGACATCGTGCTCTATGCCGTATCCGTAACGCACTATCCTGACTTTTTCAAGCCCTTTTATAGAACGGATGAATCTATCCTGCGTATCTTCGGGAAGACTGGTAGAAAGGCCGTTAGGGTAATACAGGTCCGTATTAAGTCCTTCCGGTTCAAGAAATACATGATGCCTTTCCATTTGCGGGAATTTCACGAGTTTATCCTCGATACTTGGACAGTATCTTACTCCCGTGCCTTCTATTATGCCAGTAAAAAGCGGGGACCGGTCAAAATCGGACCTGATGATACCATGCGTGTCTGCATTGGTATACGTTATATGACAGGATACCTGCCGCCTGGTCAAACGGGATGTCAATATAGAAAAAGGCACCGGTACAGTGTCGCCATCCTGAACAGTCAGTCCGGAAAAATCTATAGTCCTGCCATCCAGCCGCGCGCAGGTACCGGTCTTGAAACGCAGCATCCTGAATCCCTCCTGCCTGAAAAAATCTGACAACCGGGAAGAGGCCCTTTCGTCTATCCGTCCACCCGGGAAACTCCTGAGGCCCACATGCATCATACCGTTAAGAAACGTTCCGGGTGTAACTATCACCGTATCCGCATCAATTTTGGCGCCGGTTTCTGTCTTTACTCCCGTTACCCGGCCGCTTTTAACTGAAAGAGCTGTGATACAGGTTTCCATCAGATCCAGTCCCTTGTTATTCAATAGCGCCTTCTGGATATATTCCCTGTATAGTTCCCTGTCTTCCTGGGCCCGTGAAGACCTTACTGCCGGGCCCTTGGAAGCGTTGAGTCTTTTAAACTGTATGCCGCCGTGATCCGCTGCCCTGCCCATTATACCGCCTAAAGCGTCTATCTCTTTGACCAGATGCCCTTTTGCCAGTCCGCCTATGGCAGGATTACACGACATTGAACCTATACCGGAGATCCTGATATCGATAAGCAGAGTGCTGCAGCCGATCCTTGCCGCGGCAAGCGCCGCTTCAGTGCCCGCATGGCCGCCGCCTACTACGACAACTTCATAATGATCTTGATATTTCATGTCTTTCTTTATCACAGCACCTGCCCTGATACATACCCCTGTCATCCATCAGGCTGCCTAATTCACTCAAAAACCTGTTTTTTTCGTTTATCCATAAAGGCGCAGTCAGATATTCCAGGCTGCAATCAGCCGTTATCCTCTGTATAACGGTATCAGGATCCAGATATTCAAGAAATTCGGCTGCCAGTTCCAGGTATTCGTCAAACTCAAGAGGCGTATAAACACCGGATATGAAATCGTCTTCAAGGACAGTGCCTTTAATTACATGAAGAGGATGTATCTTTATGCCGTCAAGACCCAGTCCGCCCAGACGGCCGGCTGTATGCAGTATGTCTTCCCTGGATTCACCCGGTATCCCTATGATAACATGAGCACAGACCTTTATACCGGGACGTTTACGGGTTAATTCAAGAGCTTTCAGGAAATCACTGTACGTATGATTACGGTTAATATATTTCAAAGATCTATCATGCACACTTTGGACACCGTATTCTATCCACACCTCATAATCACCGGTGTAGCCTTCTATGACATCGAGTATGCCGTTATCAATACAATCCGGCCGCGTGCCTATGGATATCCCGACGATATTGTCAAAATCCCTGATCGTATCGTATTTTTCCTTCAGGACTCCGGGTAAACCGTATGTATTCGTATATGCCTGAAAATAGATAATGTATTTTTCTGCTCCGTAACGCTGTTTTAAAAATTTCATACCGTCATTTATCTGTACAGCAAGCGGTACGGACGGTTTCCTTGAATTAAGACTAAAACCCCTGTTATCGCAATATGTGCAACCGCCATCTCCCGTTCTACCGTCCCGGTTTGGACAACTGAACCCGGCGTCAACACTGATCTTGAATACTTTTGTCCCGAAACGGCCTTTCAGGTATTCCGAAAACCTGTAGTATTTCCGCCTGATCCCGGTTTTCTGTCCCATACATTTATTCCTTTTCAACGCGTATTTCATCCTCTCTGCAGCCCCGTGTGATCTTCTTTATCAGCATATACCCCGCCGCGAGCATTAGAACGGCACCGGCAAACCCTCCCATATTTCCTTTAAGCATGTAGCCCGCCAGAAAACCGCAGAAAGCAAAAACTGCCGGAAGAAAATAGAGCAAAAAGGATAGTTTTAATATCGTATGGCACGGGACTTCAAGAACCACTTTATCACCTTCTTTGAATCTTTCTTCTACAGGCAGGTTCAGATACTTTGTCCGGTTTCTGCTGCAGCTGTCACACCCTTCACATTCAGGAGATTCGAGCAGTTTTACATCCACCCCTGCATCAGATATGCCTGTAACAACACCTTTAATCCTGAGTTTTTCTTCGAGCTTCATATATACAGCCGGTGGGGCACTTGATATCCTTGACGGATATTTCCGGGATCTGCCGGGTTACTCCGGCAAGATTATTATCGACAGAAAAAGAACCTGCCGGCGCCTTTTTCTCACATATCCTGCATGCTATGCACCCGAAAGCACATACTTCTCGCGTATCTTTTCCTGCCTGCATATTACTGCATCCGACATATATTATCCGGTCTCCGACGAGATCCTGCAATATTATGATATTCCTGGGACAGGCATCAACACATATGCCGCAGCCGGTGCATTTTTCTATATCTACAACCGGCATTGAATTCTTATCCGGCGATATGGCATCAAACGGGCACACAGCGGCACAGTCCCCGTAGCCGAAACAGCCATACTTACAGGCCATTCCGCCGCCTAACAGCTGAGCTGATACACACGTGCAGGGTCCATTGTATTCTGCCAGATATATCTTTTTCTCAGCCCGGCACCGCACTATGGCTTTCTTCGGTACGGCATCATCACAATGATCGATTCCCATTATGGACGCTATCTTACGATTTGTTTCAACTCCGCCGGCCCGGCACAGATCAGCAGCAGCTTTCCGGCTGTTAAGTGATACCGCATATTCATGACAAGATGCATATCCGCATGCGCCGCAGTTGATCCCCGGAAGCGCTTCAGAGAGTTCTTCTATACGCGGGTCTTCCTCCACCTTAAGCCTGTTGTAGGCGATCACCAGGATCACGCCCGCCGTGATCCCAATGCCTCCAAGCGCCAGTAAACTGTATAGAATAACCATATTACGGAGCTATTATCCCGGAAAACCCCATAAATGCCAGCGCAAGTAAGCCTGCCGTTATAAGCGTTATTGGAGCACCTTTAAAAATATCAGGAACCGGCGCATACTCCAGTTCCTCTCTTATGCCCGCCATGATCACTATAACAAGCGTAAAACCGACGCCGGCTCCGAAACCGAACACTACCGTTTCTATATAATTATACTGCCGCAATACCATAAAAAGCGCCATACCCAATATGGCGCAGTTGGTAGTGATCAGCGGCAGATATATACCCAGGGCGCGGTATAGGTTATGAAAGAATCTTCTCAGGAACATCTCTACAAACTGAACCAGTGAAGCTATGACGATTATGAAAGCCACATATTCAAGAAAAGGCAGGTTAAGCCCTGTTTCGCCGGATATTATATAATAGTTTATCGGCCAGGTCACAAGAGCCGTCATTGTAAGAACGAAAGTAGTCGCCATCCCTATACCGACAGCCGAATCGAGTCTGGTAGATACTCCGAGAAAAGGACATATCCCGAGAAAATAGTACAACACAAAATTATTTACCAGAACAGCCGAGATAAATATAGTCAATAGAGCCATTTCACACCTGCCTCTGTTTTTTATTAAGAAGGTTGTATAACGCTGCAATAATACCCAGTGTTATAAAAGCCCCTGCCGGTAGTACCATTATCACAAGCGGCCTGAACGAACCCGGCATAAGATGTATTCCAAAACAGCTTCCCGCCCCGAGAAGTTCCCTGACAGAACCCAGCAGGATGAGCAGCATCGTGAATCCCACTCCCATACCCAGTGTATCCGCTATGGAAAGATGTACCGGATTTTTTGACGTGAATGCTTCCTGTCTTCCCAGTATAATACAGTTTACTACAATAAGCGGGACATACGGTCCGAGCGACCTGCTTATTTCCGGAAAATATGCCTTAAGCGCCATATCGACCACTGTCACAAAAGTAGCTATTATGACTGTAAAGACGGGTATCCTGACCTGTGCCGGTATGATCTTCCTGAAAAGAGATATTATTATACCCGAACTGATCACTACGAAGGTCGTTGCAAGTCCCATAGACATGCCGTTTAATGCCGAAGTCGTCACAGCCAGTGTCGGGCACATACCGAGCAGCTGTTTCAGTACGGGATTTTCCTTCCAGATACCTTTAACGAATTCTCTTAACATCTTCCAGCGCCCTGTTAACTATCTTCTCTACCGCAACAGAGGAAATCGTCGCCCCTGTGATCGCATTGACCTTTATTCCATCAGACAACGGTACATTCATTTTTCTGAACTGCCGGCAGAAATCGTCTCCCTTTATCCTGTCTCCGAGCCCCGGTGTTTCCACTGAATCAAGGACGATGACTCCTGTCATTATATCCAGGTCCGGGCCCACGCCCACCATGAGCGTAATATAACCCTGGAATCCCATTCCCTCTGCCAGTACCGCATATCCGGCGGTAGAGTTTTCTGTTTTTCCTCTAAAGATCACGGGTTCCGCGTTTATCTTCTCATATGATGTTATACCGGGCAGCACACCGAATACTGCTTCTTTTATGACTTTCTTTTTATTCTCCTTTATCTTCTCTTCAGTAATGCTGTGTACAGCGCCCAGCACAGCAGCCGAAACGAAACATACTCCTACAAGGACAATCATCATATTTAAAGCAGAGTTTTTCCTGGTTTTTGTCATAAGAGTGTTTTTGCCGTCTTGAACTTATATGTAAGCGGTATCCCGCTCGGGCAGATATAACTGCAGCAGCCGCATTCCATACAATTAAGCAGTCCTTCTTCTTTCATCCTATCATAATCTTTTCCATCATAGAATCTATTGAGTCTCTGAGGTATCTGCTGAACGGGACAGACATCCACGCATTTGCCGCAAACCATACACGGATACTCGTTATGCTTTTCCGGGGACTTGAGCAGTATCCCGGACGTAGTCTTCAGCACAGGCAATTCCGCCGAATCAATGGAAAATCCCATCATGGGACCTCCCATAAGTATATTGTATGTTTCTCTCTTTTCCACCTGGTAATACCCCAGTATTTCGCTTATTCTTGTTCCTATGGCAGTTCTGACATTGACGCTCTTTATCATTTCCGGACCGCAGACAGTAATAACCCGCTCAATAAGCGGTTTCCCTTCGCACACAGCTTCATGTACGGCAAGACAGGTACCGACATTATGAACAGATATCCCTATATCATGCGGAAGCCCGCCCAGCGGTACTTCTTTTCCTGTTACAGCCGTTATCAGCATTTTTTCACAACCCTGGGGATAAACCTTCTGTAATTCAACGACCTCTATGCCTTTTGTATATGCAGCTATTCTACTCATATTGGATATAGCTTCTTTTTTATCTTTTTCTATACCTATCAGGCCTTTTGCAGCACCTACCGTATCCCTGACCAGCACAAATCCGGCTACAATCTTTTCGCCGTCTTCTATCATCATGCGTTCGTCTGCCGTAAGGTACGGCTCGCATTCACATCCGTTAAGCAGGACCGTTTCTATCTTTTTAGGCGGATTCAGTTTAATATATGCCGGGAACCCGGCTCCACCCATACCCACTATTCCGGCCATCCTGACCCTTTCTCTCACAGTCTCTGAGGTAATCTCTCCGAGCGGTTCCATTAATAGAGGCGCCTGGTCTCCTTCTTTCTTTATCGTAATAGCTTCAGAGACTTTTCCATCAGGCCTGTTCTGCAGGGATACAGCGGTCACTTTTCCGCCTACCGGCGCATGAAAATCAGAAGAACACCTCCCTTGTCCCTCGGCTATAAGCTGGCCGCGCTTTACTTCATCCCCCTTTTTCACAACAGGCTTTGCGGGCGCCCCTATATGCTGCAGGGTATATACAACAGCTTCCTGCGGAAAAGGCAGCTGTTCTATCTTATCGTACCTCGACGCTGATTTATATGATTTTATTTTTATTCCGGCAGGCATATTCTAATCGAATATTACAGTCTTTGACCCTTCGTTTGTACCGTAGACAAGTATTTTTCTTTCCAGATGCCAGCTAAGAGCTCTTCCGAGTACCGATTTTTCAAGATCTTCACCTTTTCTCTGCATATCCGGGATGGAATTCCTGTGGCTGACTCTCACTACATCCTGTTCTATTATCGGGCCGGAGTCCAGTTCCTCTGTGATATAATGGCTTGTAGCTCCTATTATCTTTACCCCCCTCTGATATGCCTGGTCATAAGGTTTGGCACCCATGAATGCAGGAAGGAATGAATGATGGATATTGATTATATTATTCGGGAACTCATCAACAAACTCTTTAGTGAGTATCTGCATATACCTGGCAAGCACAACCAATTCTACCTCTTTTTCCTTCAGCAGACGGAGCTCCTCTTTTTCCTGCTGTTTCTTGTTTTCTTTGTCTATGGGAAATTCCATGAACTCTATACCGAACGATTCCACGAGTTCACCGGCATTAGGATGGTTTGATATTATCAGCGGGATCTCAAAGTTAAGCTGGCCTTCTTTATACCTGTACAGCAGATCATAGAGACAATGCAGCTTTTTTGAAACAAATATAGCTATCTTCGGTTTATAATCCGTAAAATGGAGCTGCCATTCCATCTCGTATTTAGTTGCTATAGGGGAAAACTCTCCGGTAATCGATTCCCTGGGTATACTAAACCCTTCAAGGGACCATTCTATCCGCATGAAGAATATACCCTTTTTCTTGTCTACATGCTGGTCGGCGTGTTCTATATTGCCGTTATTGGTGTATATAAAATCCGTAACAGCAGCTATCAGGCCCCGCCTGTCGGGACATGATATAAGCAGTATGCCATGTGCGCAGTTTTTCTCCATGCGTAAAGTATAATAATTATAGGAAATGTTTACAAGATATTGACAACTATAAGCAGGAATTACACTCTACCGGTCCTATCCGGATCTATTGCTGCAACCGTCACATGGGTATTTTGCCGGAAAAATATTGATTTACGGTGTTTAAATAATAACCGGGGAATTCTATATTAAGGGTTTAACCCATTTTTTGCGATAGAGATGAAGAACAGAGACGGAAAAGACGCCATATAATACACAGCAAAAAAGAGAGGTAATACTCGTAAGTATTGCTGAGCTTTTTTGTGACGTAGAATGTGGTGTTCTTTGCGTCGAATTCCATCTTTTATTGCAAATAATGGGTTCATAGATAACTCCTATCCCGTAAGTCCGGTGATTTCATAGACATGAACCGGTTTTTCTTTTCCTTTGACTTTAAGCGGTTCAAGATCCTTCACCTGGACTATATCTTTCACTTCTTCGTATGTGGTTTCACTTATAATAAGCTGCTCGCGGCCGGCATTTTCCTCCAGCCTTGCAGCCAGGTTCACATTGTCGCCGATTACAGTATAATCGGAGAACTGGTCAGAACCCATATTGCCTACTACGACATCTCCTGTATTTATGCCCATACCGACGCCGATTTTCCTCTTACCCTCACTCTCCCATTTTTTCTGCAGTTCTTCTATCTTCTTTCTCATCGCCCATGCAGCCCTTACAGCAAGTTCAGCATGGTTTTCCTGCTCGATAGGAGCGCCCCATACTGCCATGATAGCATCACCTATGAATTTATCCAGTGTTCCGTTATATTCGAATATAATATCTATCATCTCGGTAAGATATTCATTGAGTATGCTCACTACTTCTTCAGGAGGCATCTTTTCCGACATGGAAGTAAATCCCCTTATATCAGAAAAGAATACGGTAAGCCTCTTTCTCTGGCCGCCCAGTTTGATCTTTCCGGGTTCTTCGAGGAGGACATCTACGACTCGGGAAGAGACATAACGCTGGAACATTCTCCTTATCACTTTCTTTTCATTTTCCTCGCTTGTAAACTGGTATATTGTTATCACTGTATAGGATATCAGAACCGCCAGAAGAGGATAAAAAACCGATATAATGTAATTATTCTTAAAAAAGACAAAATTTGCATAGAAATAGGCGCATACAAGCAGTACATTCAGCGATATGGATATTATTGCCCTGAACCTGAGCGTCATCAATGAGGCGGCCAGTCCTAAAAATACTATAATAAGATAATTCAGCCAATCCGGTGCGCCGACCATAAAATCCGACTGTATTATATTTGCTGCTACTATTGTCTGAAAACCCACCATGGAAAAAAGCGGTGAAAAAGGTGTCGGCCTCTGATCATGAGTACCGGTAGCTGCCAGTCCAAGGAAAATTAACTTATCCTTCAGTTGTTTAAGACCTTCCCCGGAGTCCTGGCCGCTCAAAACCTTTTCATGCTCCGCTGCAAGGCCTATTACCGATTTCATCGGTATATTTTCCGGTTTGAACTTACCGGGATGGTTGACCAGCATCCTGCATTTCCGGTCTACAGGGATCTTCATTTCGCCTTTTGAACCTTTGAACGAGATATACTTGCCGGGTCTTATAGTTACATCCTTTTTATTTACATCCAGATAATCCATGGCGGCTTCAAAACAGATATTCGGTATTATATGGCCTTTATACTGCATAACTAACGGTACGCGCCGTATAACCCCGTCGTTATCCGAAGGTGAATTAACAAAACCCGAACTCTTTGCTTTTGAGCTGAAAAGCGGAATAGGCATCACTAATTTGCTGACTCTGATAAAACTGGAGGGACTGTATTCCGAAACCCTTCCCAGGCTTATCTTTTCTATGATCTTCTGATTTGTGGGATGAAGTTTGTCGGTATATCCCTTTATATTCTCACTTTCGGCAGGTATACAGTAAAACGGGTAATAAACCCGCCCCATTTTCATGGACATTTCGGCAAGCAGAAGATCGTCTTCAGGAAACTCTTCTGAGGGTTCCGTGAAGAGGATATCAAAAACGAGCGCCTTGGGCTCGTAAGCACGCAGGATGTCGACAATTGCCGCTACATATCCCCTGCGCCAGGGCCAGCGGCCGAACCCTTCAGGTGATACACTGGCATCATCGATAGCTAGAAGAAAAACATCTCCGGAAATCGGTTTTTCGCCTCTTAGAACAAAACGCCAGTCGATCAGTTTCAGTTCCATGATCCTGCCGACGTTCAATATGGACAGAAGGATAACCAGCAGCGGTATCCCTACTAAAATTGCATACAGTGTTCTCTTCTTTTTCATCCGGCTATTGACATAATACTACTTTCTTAATATAAAATCATATAAAATAATGGCGTCAAACACAAGAACAACATATCCGGGTATTGATAAAGAAAAACAAAAAACCGCAAAAGAATATTTCTTTAGAAAATATTTTACCGGTAAAATCTCGGCCATTGTATCACTTACTGCTATTATAACACTATGCTTAACCGGGCTTTCTCTTATTATTTCGTCTTTTGCCTTTTCAATAACATCAATACAACTTTTCGCGAGAAGCCTGTATTTCATTATACTATTTTCCTTTTTCTTTCTGATTTCTTTCCCTTTTTCATATATCTCATCCTTCTCCATTGAACACCGATATGATTTTTCCAATCAGGATCTTGCCGGCTGGCTTAAAGACCAGTTTAAAGCATTTGCCATATCGCTCCTGCTCGGGCTTATAATTGTAAACACTTTTTATTTTATAGTTGATATTTCTCCGCATCTCTGGTGGCTCTGGACAGGTATATTCCTGATGCTTTTTACGGTGCTGCTGCAGCATCTTGCACCGGTACTCTTTATACCTGTTTTTTATAAACTGGAGCCTCTCAGTGATGAGATATTAAAAGAAAAACTTTTATCACTTGCAGAAAAAACAGGCATCAATGTCATAGATATTCACACAATAAAACTCAGTGACAAGACAAAAAAGGCTAATGCCGCATTGACCGGCCTCGGCTCTACGAGAAGGATACTTCTGGGAGACACACTGCTCAAAGATTACGACTACGGTGAGATAGAAACCGTAATAGCGCACGAACTGGCACATCATATACACGGCCATATATCTAAACTGATCCTCCTTGACGGTATCATTACATTTGCCGGGGCTTATATATTGTATCTTATACTGCCCCGGTCACTTATTCTTATCGGCCTTCCCAGCCTTGAAAATATCGCCAGTCTGCCCGGTATTATGCTCGTTTCAGGTATTCTTTCATTTATAATAAGCCCGGTGGGGCCGCATATCCGCAGGAAAATGGAAACAGAAGCTGATAGAACTGCAATAGAACTTTCCCGGAAACCCGATAAGTTTATTTCCACAATGGTTAAATTCGCAAATAATTATCTGTCTTTCGCGTATCCGCCGAAAATTATTGAATGGCTGGAATATGATCATCCTCCTATCGGAAAAAGGATATCCTCTGCCGAAAAAATGCTGGATATTG
>JBDRKX010000115.1:0-43691 GCA_043813605.1 Elusimicrobiota bacterium
AATTCATATCTCGAAAACATTTGCAACATCTGACCTAATAATGTAAAATTTTTACTCATAGCCTAATCCTCCTTCTTTACCGACTATGTCGGAACGGTTCCGCCTATACAACGTAACCATTATAAAGAAATGATTAGGCTATTTACAACTTTCTAATTTGGACATATATGTTATTTTATATTAAATATGAAGCAGAACTGTTACTAATTAAAACTAACAGGGCTGGTTATGGGATTGCACGGTTAAATAAAGTCCCTGGTGAACCTTATAAACCGGTAACTTGAACTGTGGGAGCTGCATTCGGATCCTGGTCGAATGTCACTGATATGCCGGCTGAAGAAGCGGTAGCTCCATCTGTCTGTGCAAAAAATCCCATATTTCCGTTCGTAAGAGTTATCTGGTACTGCCTGAAATAGGTGTTCATGGTTGCGTCCACATCAAGCATCGGGTCATGTCCTGTAAGACCTGATCCCACAAACTCGCCGTACTCTGCATAATATATTTTCTCAGCCGACGCTATAGTTGAGAGCAGTGTGCGGCCTTCTGTTGCCATCGCTCTTCCTACATAACCCCTGTACATTGTCACGGACATAATAGACACTATTCCCAATATAACGAGCACGACAACAAGCTCGATAAGTGTGAAGCCTTTCTTTTTCTTGTTTACCATATTAATCATTATACATTAATTCCATATAATTATTGGCGCAAACTGCAATACGCGTTATTTCTCTTCAGTAGTTTTTAAGATCGCGGCAAATGCACTCTGGGGTATCATAACCAAGCCTACCATTTTCATCCTTTTTTTTCCCTTTTTCTGTTTATCGAGCAATTTGTTCTTGCGGGTTACATCTCCGCCGTAAAGTTTTGCCGTCACATCTTTGCGGTAAGGTGAGATCGTGGACCTTGAGATTATAGTACCTCCTATGGCGCCCTGAATAGCTATTTTGAACTGATGTCTTGGGATCTCATCTTTGAGACGGTCACACATCCTAACTCCCCATTCCCTCGCTTTTTCACGAAAGACTATCATTGATAACGCATCGACTTTTTCACCATTGACCATAATATCAAGACGCACAAGGTCGCTGGCCCTGTAATCGGTCAATTCATAGTCAAACGATCCGTACCCCTGCGTGATCGTCTTCAGTATATCGTAAAAATCATATATCGCTTCGGCTAATGGCATTTCCACAGTAAGCTCGATACGGCCGGGAGTAGGGTAGCCGGTATGCGGGTTCACTCCCCTGCGGGACAAACAGAGTTTTATTACTACACCCATGTATTTTTCAGGAAAAAATATGGATGCTTTGATATACGGCTCTTCGGTACTCTGAATCACTGAAGGATCCGGATAATACTGCGGATTATCTATTTCAAGTATCTCTCCGTTTTTCAGTATGAATTTGTAAAGAACACTGGGTACTGTCATAACAATCGGCTGATTATAATCCCGTTCCAAACGCTGCTGAAATATCTCAAGATGAAGGAGCCCCAAAAAACCGCATCTGAATCCCTGCCCCAGGGCCGCAGAAGAGTCTTTCTGATATGCAAGAGAGGCGTCATTGAGCTCGTACTTTTCCAGAGTTTCCCTGAGTGACTGATATTCATCTGATGCCATCGGATATATTGATGAGAATACAACCGATTTGGCTTCCTTGAACCCGGTCAGCGGTTCTGTACTCTCATCCGAATCCAGGCAGATCGTATCCCCTACGCGTATATCGCCAAGTTTTTTAATACCCGCAATTATATATCCGACTTCTCCGGCATAAAGTGTTTCTTTTTTTCTTTTTTCTAACTGAAACAGCCCTACTTCAACTACTTTATAGGTCACATTATTGGACATGAGGCGGATCATATCGCCCGGTTTAACAGAACCGCTAAAAAGACGGCACGCGATGATCGTACCCCGGAACGAATCATAATAAGCATCAAATATAAGCGCTTTAAGCTGTTTTTCAGGATCAGATTCCGGAGGAGGCACTTTTTCTATTATGGCCTCAAAAATATCGCTCACTCCCGTACCCTCCTTGGCGGAACACAATATAGCTTTATCGGAATCAAGTCCAAGTTCATTCTCTATCTGCTCTTTAGTGCCTTCTATATCGGCAGATAAAAGATCTATCTTGTTAATAACAGGTATTATCGCAAGATCGTGCTCCATAGCCATATAAAGATTGGCGATAGTCTGGGCCTCCACTCCCTGTGAAGCATCAACAATAAGCAGAACTCCCTCGCAAGATGCCAAAGCTCTGGAAACTTCATACGAAAAATCCACATGCCCGGGAGTATCGATCAGGTTAAGCTCATATTTTTCTCCGTTTTTTGCTGTATACGGCAAAGTTACGGTCTGGCTTTTTATTGTTATGCCCCGTTCCCTTTCGAGTTCCATAGTATCCAGTATCTGATCCCTGAAATCCCTTTGAGATACCAGGCCGACGGCCTGGATGAGCCTGTCCGCAAGAGTAGATTTCCCGTGATCTATATGAGCGATTATACTGAAGTTTCTTATGTTAGGCATGTTCTTATATTAAAACGGCGGTTTTTCCTGAATCTACTGCCGCTCTATGCTCTCTTTCCCATTCATGTATTTCCGGAGTACTTCAGGGATTGTTACATTCATTTCTTCTGTCTGAAAATTCTCCAGAACAGCAGCGAATATCCTGCCGACTGCCAGACCGGAAGAGTTAAGCGTATGAACATATTTTGTACCACTCTCCGTCCTGTAACGCGTCATCATGCGTCTTGCCTGAAAATCCCGGCAGTTGGAACAGGAGGAGACCTCCCGCCATTTCTCCTCTCCGGGCATCCAGACTTCGAGGTCATATGTCCTTGAAGCCGAAAATCCAAGTTCTTCGGTACCGAGTTCAATTACCCTGTATGTCAGTTCCAGCTGTTTCAGTATCTCTTCAGATTCAGCAAGCAACTGTTCATGAAACATCTCTGATTCTTCAGGAACAACGATATTAACAAGCTCAACTTTATTGAACTGGTGCTGTCTTATTAATCCGCTTGTATCTTTACCGTACGAACCGGCCTCTCTCCTGAAACACGGTGTGTAAGCAACATATTTCTTCGGGAGATCTTCAGGAGAAAGAATTTCCTCCCTGCATATGTTTGCAAGCGGTACTTCGGCTGTAGGGATCAGGCACAGATTGTCTTCTTTTGTAATATACATCTCTTCCCTGAACTTAGGCAGCTGGCCTGTTCCTACCATTATCTCTTCTCTTACGAGATATGGGGGCATTATCTCCGTATACCCGTGTTTCCCGATATGTATATCGAGCATAAATCCTATCAGCGCCCTCTCAAGCCGGGACCCTTCACCGCACAGCATAGCAAACCTTGAACCGCTTAATTTTGCTGCAGTCTTCAGATCCATTATTTTCAGTATTTCACCTATTTCCCAGTGTGCTGCAGGCTTGAATCCGAAGGTCGGTTTTGAACCGGTTTCCCTGATCACAGTGTCTTTTCTGCCTGTCTTTTCATCCGGCAGATTGGGAATAATCAAACTCATTTCATCAACAGCCGATTTCAGGTTCCTGTTTTTGTCGTCATGTGATTTAATACTGTCTGCAATGGTTTTCATTTCCTCTATCTGATTAGATGCGGCAGCTCCTTCCTGCTTGAGACGCCCTATCTCCTTTGAAGCTTCGTTTTTCCTGTTCTTCAGTTCTTCTACTTCACTTATTCCCTGCCTCCATTCGGCATCTTTTCCCTTTATTGCTTCTATTTGATCCCTGTAGTCGCCCCCCCTTTTTGACAGGAGTTCGATTATGCTCTCTTTATCTTTTCTTATTAAAGTTATATCAAGCATGATTATCCCTTTATTACAGCCAGAGGTATGAATCTGGCTACTTTACGCGATATACCGGCATTGTGACATATATCTACCACGTGTGACACATCCTTATAGGCTTGAGGCGCTTCTTCAGCTACTGTTTTTGTGCTTTTGGCCATTACAAATATACCTTTTTCTTTCAAATCAGCAATAATCTGGTGCCCGTTCACTGTTTTTAAAGCCCTTGTTCTAGACCATACTCTCCCGGCTCCATGGCAAGTCGAACCAAAACTTTCTTCCATTGCCATTGATGTTCCTTTTGACAAATAAGACGATGTACCCATCGTTCCGGGTATTATAACCGGCTGACCGGTTTCCATGTATCTTTCAGGCAGTTCTTTCCTGCCGGGTCCAAAAGCCCTGGTCGCTCCTTTTCTGTGAACAATGAGTTTTTTGCCTTTATATTCTTCCACTTTTCCTACATTATGACAAACATCATACACAAGTTCAATTTCAGCGCTTATCCCCAGTATTTTTTCAGCAGACTCCCTTATCCAGTGCATGATGCACTGCCTGTTGGCCCAGGCATAGTTTGCTCCACACTGCATAGCGCTGAAATACCTCTGTCCTTCTTCAGAATTAAACGGCGCGCATGCAAGCTGCCTGTCAACCAGATCTATCTTGTATTTGGCAACTGCCGTTCTCATAACTTTTAAATAATCTTCGCAAATCTGATACCCCAGTCCCCTTGAACCGGTATGTATCATTATGGTTATCTGCCCCTTTTTGATACCGTAACATTGAGCAGCTTGTTCATCGTATATATCGCTCACTTTCTGTATTTCAATAAAATGATTTCCCGCTCCAAGGGTTCCGACCTGCTGCTGGCCCCTTTCAAGAGCTCTTTCCGATACAAATTCCGGTTCTGCACCTTTCATGCAACCCTCTTCTTCTGTGAACTCCAGATCCGCAACTTTTCCATACCCGTTCTTCACTGCCCAGGCCGCGCCATTTTTCAGCACATTCTTAACATCTTTTTTCTGGAGCTTTATCTTTCCGGTACATCCCACTCCTGCCGGCACATTTTCATAGATCTCTTTGCATAATCCTTTAATATCTTCTTCTTTCAAGTCATTTTCTGTTATTGATGTCCTTAAGAGCCTTACTCCGCAGTTTATGTCATATCCGATGCCTCCGGGAGATATTACGCCTTTTTCAGTATCAAATGCCGCTACGCCTCCTATAGGAAATCCATAACCGTAATGGATATCCGGCATTGCCATTGATTTCCCGACTATCCCGCCCAGCGTAGCCACATTGGCTACTTGCTGTTGGGCGTTATCCCGCTTTATATCTTCTATTATCCTTTCATCAGCAAAGATGAGGCCTTCCGTCCTCATCTTGCCGGTCATAGGTATGATATATTTATAATCTGAGATTTTCTCCATTATTATATATCGAAATAGACCACTGTGGACATACTGTCATCATTTTTGCGGATTTCCAGATTATGGTATGTTGCTGCCTTGATCTCTCTGCCAGTACCGGGTCCGCTATCACTCCTGCTGCCCATTATACTGCATATTAACCTACTGCCCGTGATACAAATATCATCGATTTCAGCGGGTATCCAGTTTTCGCTGTTGATCATATAGAGAAGTTCGTTAAGAAAATCGACAAGTAATGATTCCATGTCCGGAGAATCGATTTCAATTGCCCTTGCTTCCAAGACAGCATTATTGCATAAACTTCTATCTGCCAGGTAGCGCAAACCCATTAAACCGCTGTAAAAAAGATCTTCAGGCACCTGCCCCCATAGTTTCAATCCGATATCTGCAGTATGTTCTACCGGAATAAAACCCCTGTCATTCACCGACAATATCTTCTTTTGCAATGCTTGCCACAGAAACAAACTTGTCATCTTTGTCCAGCTTTAAGAGCCGTACGCCCTGAGTGTTTCTGCCTATTGCCCTGATCTCGCTTACCCTCTGCCTGTTCACTATGCCCTTTTTCGTAATGAGCACAATATCGTCATCCACATCGACTTTTTTTACAGCAACAACTTCCCCGTTCCTCTCGGAAGCTTTTATGTTTATTACCCCTTTCCCGCCGCGTTTCTGCAATCTGTAGTTTTCAATAAGGGTCCGCTTGCCGTAACCATGCTCGCATACGGTAAGGAAACTGTTGCCTTTTTCAACAACCGCCATTCCTATAACTTCATCGATTTTCCTAAGATTTATGCCCTTGACACCGCGGGCGCCTCTCCCCATAGAACGCACATCTTTTTCATTGAACTGTATCGCCATCCCTTTTTTTGTCGAGATCATTACCGTATCTTCACCGGTAGTTTCTTTAACTTCAATCAGCTCATCATTCTCATCCAGTTTTATAGCGATAATACCGCCCTTTCTCGGTCTTGAATATTCTTTGAGAGAAGTTTTCTTTATTATACCTAATGCCGTTGCCATAATAAGATAGTTGTCTTTTACCTCTTCGAAATCCCTCACGGCTATGGTTGCCGTGACTTTTTCATCGGCTTCAAGCGACAGCAGATTCACTATTGCTTTTCCCTTTGCACTCCTCTCAGCTGCCGGTATCTCGTACACCTTCAGCCAGTAGATCTTGCCCATATTTGTAAAAAACATCATATAGGCGTGTGTAGATGTTATAAATATATCTTCTATAAAATCTTCGTCCCGGGTCTCCATCCCTTTAATACCGCGCCCTCCCCTTCTCTGTGCCCTGTAAGTATCAATCGGGAGCCTCTTTACATAACCTGCATTAGAACGCGTTACAACCATATCTTCTTCTTTTATCAGGTCCTCTTTGTCGATATCGTCTACCGCAACCCCTAATTCAGTAAGTCTTTTATCGCCGAACTGACCTGCTACATCTTCTACCTGCTGTTTTATTATATTACTCACCCTTTCCGGGCTTTTCAGTATTGCTTTACAGCTCTCTATCTCTTTTATAAGGCTCTTATACTCTTCTTCGAGCTTGTTCACTTCCAGTGAGGTCAGCCTGTGAAGCCTCATATCCAGTATTGCTTCGCTCTGTTTGACTGTTAACTCGAAATTACTGATAAGTTTCTGTTCGGCTTCTTTCCTGTCATTTGATTTCCTTATGATTTTTATTACTTCATCGAGATTGGCAAGCGCTATTCTCAGTCCTTCTACAATATGGGCCCTTTCTTCGGCTTTTTTCAGATCAAAAAGCGTACTGCGCCTCACCATCTCCTTCCTGTGTTCCAGGTAGTAATATAACATCTCCTTCAGGTTCAGTACGCGGGGCTGATTATCCACAAGCG
Organism: Elusimicrobiota bacterium; assembly: GCA_043813605.1. Lineage (GTDB taxonomy): Bacteria > CG03 > SLGR01 > SLGR01 > JBDRKX01 > JBDRKX01. The sequence goes on from JBDRKX010000115.1 coordinate 7,092, forward strand.
CCAGCATATTCATCCCGAATGTAGACTGCAGTGACGTATGCTTATACAGTTGGTTTAATACCACTTCCGGATTAGCATTCCTTGAGAGTTCTATCATTACCCTTATTCCATGCCTGTCGCTCTCATCTCTTAAATCCGTTATGCCTTCTACTCTTTTCTCCTTTACGAGGGTTGCGATCTGCTCTATTATTGAAGATTTATTGCCCATGTAGGGTATCTCTTTTACTATCAAGGCAACTTTATGCTGTTTTATCTGCTCTTCTATCACCTTGGCCCTTATCTTTATCACTCCCCTGCCCGTATTATAAGCACTGATTATGCCATTTCTTCCGCATATTGTTGCTCCTGTGGGAAAATCAGGGCCTTTTATATCCTCCATCAGTTCTTCCACTGTTATATCCGGATTCTCTATCATCTTTACCAGACCCGCTGAGATCTCGTTCAGATTATGAGGCGGTATATTTGTCGCCATCCCGACAGCGATGCCTGATGACCCGTTTACAAGAAGATTAGGTATGTTTGAAGGCAGTACTTTGGGTTCTAAGAGACTTTCGTCAAAATTTGGTACATAGTCTACGGTTTCTTTGTTTATGTCTCTTAGAAGCTCTTCTGTAAGCTTTGCCATGCGTATCTCGGTGTACCTCATAGCCGCCGCCCGGTCGCCATCAATAGAACCGTAATTTCCCTGACCGTCAAGTAGAGGATACCTGAGAGAAAAGTCCTGTACCATCCTGACCATACTGTCATAAACCGCCTGATCGCCGTGCGGATGATATTTTCCAAGTACTTCACCGACGATCCTTGCACATTTCTTATACGCCTTGTTATACGTTACTCCTATATCATTCATTGCATAGAGTATTCTTCTGTGCACCGGTTTAAGTCCGTCCCTTACATCAGGAAGCGCTCTTCCTACGATCACGCTCATTGCGTAATCAATATAAGACTTTTTCATCTCGTCTTCAACGTTCCTGTTTTCCGTATTCTTTATTTTTATTTCTTTATCTTTATCATTCATTTTAAATGCCTCTTTTTACAGATATTATATATCCAGGTTCTGCACGTCTCTTGCATGCATTTCTATGAATTCTCTTCTCGGTTCCACTTTATCTCCCATTAGCGTAGTGAATATCTTATCCGCTTCAACTGCGTCATCCAGTTTTACTTTAAGCATGTTCCTGTTTTCCGGATCCATTGTGGTTATCCATAACTGGTCAGGGTTCATCTCTCCAAGACCTTTATATCTTTGAATTGTTATGCCTTTTCTTCCCTTGTCTTTTATCAGATCCAGCAGTTCAAACAAATTTGCTGTCTGCTTCAGTTCACCGTCTTCCCATGAAATAAAGTAATCGCCGTCTTTTATATCGATACCCTTATTGTCAATTTCTTTTTTCAAGCCCAATATCGGCTTTATTTCCCAGAGGTCTACTATTTTTAAGCCCTCTTCTTCCGTTACGACCTCTTCAGCCATTTCATTGAAAAAATCCTGTTTTGTGTGCTTCAGCTCTTCTTCTGTATATATGATCTTTTCGGATCCGTCTTTTTCAACGATTTTATACAGTGGAACTTTATCCGGATCTATCTTATCAATGTCTTCTTCACCAAAACCTTTATTATTTATTCTTCCCAAAAGTGATCTGTATCTTTCTATGAGCCTAAGTATTTCCTTTCCGTTAGTTTCATCTATCAACATCTTCTTTTTATCTTTGCCGGTAACTACCTGTACACCTTTGATCCCTCTTTTAATGAGATATTTAGAAAGATGCTCTTCTTTTTCAATATAAATCAGTTTTTTTCCTGTTTTAATACCGTAAAGCGGGGGCTGCGCTATATATATATGCCCTTCCTCCATGAGTTTCGGCATCTGCCTGTAGAAAAATGTCAATAGAAGCGTGCGTATATGCGCGCCGTCTACATCGGAATCAGTCATAATTATCGTTTTATGGTATCTTAATTTGCTCAGATTGAATTCCTCGGCGATACCGCATCCCAGAGCTGTTATTATAGTCCTTATTTCGTCGTTCTTAAGCACCTTGTCAAGCCGCGCTTTTTCAACATTGATAATCTTCCCTTTAAGCGGTAATATGGCCTGATTATTCCTGTTTCTGCCGAGTTTTGCCGAACCGCCTGCACTGTCACCTTCAACAAGGTACAGCTCACAGAGAGCCGGATCTTTTTCTATGCAATCAGCCAGTTTTCCAGGAAGCATTGTTATATCAAGTGCCCCTTTTCTCCTTGTCAGTTCCCTCGCTTTTTTTGCCGCCTCACGCGCCCTTGATGCACCCACAACTTTACTTGCTATTTTTCTGGCAATCGCAGGATTTTCTTCCATGTAACTGCCTATCTTCTCGTTGACAATAGCCTGGACAATTCCTTTAACTTGTGAATTTCCCAGTTTTGTCTTTGTCTGTCCTTCAAACTGCGGATCGGTAAGTTTTACGCTTATAACCGCGGTAAGTCCTTCCCTTACATCGTCCCCGCTGAGCTGTATGTTCTCTTTCATTTCTTTCTTGATGTAATTATTTATCACAAGTGTGATTGCGGCTTTAAATCCGCTGAGATGCGTTCCGCCTTCCCTTGTATTTATATTGTTCGCAAACGAAAAGAGGTTTGTAGAATAACCGCTGTTGTATTCCATGGCTATTTCCACTTTGATCTTATCTTCTTCCTTCTCAAAATATATCGGTTGTGTATGTAGCGGTTCTTTTCCCTTATTGAGGTATTTGACAAATGATACTATCCCTCCCTGGTAACAGAATGTATGTGTTTTATCTTCTTCTTCACCCGTTATATCTATGTCTGTTCCAGCGTTCAGAAATGCCAGTTCTCTCAGGCGGTTGGATATCGTGTCAAAATTGAATTTCTGGGTCTCTGTGAATATCTCCGGGTCAGGCTTAAAAGTAACCTTTGTTCCCTGGTCGGATGTTTTCCCCTTGTTCTTCAGTTTTGCTACCGGATTTCCCCTTTCATACCTTTGATGATAGAGTTTTCCGTCTCTTGCAACTTCCACTTCCAGCCATTCTGACAATGCATTTACAACAGATACTCCGACCCCGTGCAGACCCCCTGAGACTTTATATGATTTATTGTCGAACTTACCACCTGCATGCAGTTTAGTCATAATAACTTCCACTGCAGATATTTTGAATTTATCATGCATATCAACAGGGATCCCCCTGCCATCGTCTGTTACAGACACGCTTCCGTCAGCCTTTAAAATAACGCTTATTGTCTTGCAGTAACCTGCAAGGACCTCATCTATTGAGTTATCTACGACTTCATAAACAAGATGATTCAGGCCTTCTTCTGCTGTTGTTCCGATATACATCGCGGGCCTTTTTCTTACGGCCTTCAATCCTTCCAGTACTTTTATATCTTTTGCTGAGTATCCATTTTCGTTCATATTCATCCTCCCAGTCTGAGTTTTATATCTGTCACTATGCCGCTTAGTTTTTCGTTTAATTTTCTTTTTATTTCCTGTAGCTTGTATGTCAGTATCTGCAAATACGTGCTGTTTTCTGTTTTCAATATCAATTCGCCATCAATGAAAGTGACAATTGAGGCATATTTACTCTCTTCTATACTTTTCCAGGCAGCTTCTATATCATCCTTGCTATGTCTTGAAGCGCTTTTTAGAATACCGTCTATTATTCCCGTTGCATTTTTCCAGTTCATAATGGTATTATGTTACATACATTCTTCATTTCCGCCGGAATTTCTGTAGCCGTCATTATACTCTGTACATTATCAAGTCTGGATTCTATTAAATGTCTCTTCTCTTCATCAAGTTCACTGAAGACATCATCCAGAAGCACAATGGGCTGCTTCCCTTTTTTTTCTTTCAATATGCGCCAGGCAGCCATTCTGAAAATAAGAGCGCCAATGCGAACCTCGCCTCTCGAACCGTATTTTCTCAGGTTCTTCCCATCCAGATAAAAACAAAAAGATTCCCTGTGAGGTCCCCATGTAGTACACCCGCAGGCAATGTCGTCATTTATGCTTTTATCCGAATTATAATTATTTATATTATACTTTATTTTTAATAAATATTTAAGCCCCATATCACTTGTTTCCTCTTGTATCGAGCTGTTTATTTCTTTTATAAATTCCCTCCTGGAGTCGCTTATTTTCTCTGCATATTTCAAAAGTGATTTTGTCCATACATTAAGCCCGTCCATAAACTCCTTGCCTTTATTCTCATAGCCCTCTTTTAGAAGCGCGTTTCTCTCCTTGAGTATTCTGTTGTATTTCAACAAAATATCGATGAACCGGCTGTCAGTTTGCGCTTTGATGATATTCATCATCCTTCTCAGGCTTCCCGGAGGACCCTTGATCACTTCTATGTCTTCCGGAGAAAACATCACAACGGGGAACCTGTCTATGAGCGTATTCTTTTTAACAGCTGATGAATTCAGTGAAGCTCTTATCCCCTCGCCTTTTTTATAATCCAGGCCTACTGTCAGTTTACCGGTACTATTGATTATATCTCCGGTTATCCTGAATGCATTTTCATCATGCATTGTTATTTCGCTGAGTATGTTGTTCCTGTGGGAAATTGTTGTAGATATCAGGAATATAGCTTCAAGTATATTTGTTTTTCCGGTTCCGTTTTTTCCAGTGATTATGTTTGTGCCGTCACTGAATTTTATATTGAAGTTCCTGTAATTTCTAAAATTTATTAAGTTCAGTTCTTTTATAAACAAATTGAACTTTATTCTTATCTCATCGGCATGATCACTCCGATGTAATTTTCTTCATCGCTAACCGGAGTTATCTTACAGGGGTTAATCGGGGTAGAAAGCCCTAATTTCACATGCTCACTTTTTATTACTTTTAAACTATTGATAATAAATTCGGGATTAAATGATATCTCTATTTCTTCTCCTTTATACTGTACCGGTATGGTACTTGTGCCGCTTCCTACTTCGGTAGGTCCTGTCGATATAATGGCAGAATCATTTTTGAATTTACATTTTACCGCAAGGGATCTTTCACTTGTAACAGCGATCATTTTTCTTGTGGCATTAAGTATATCTTCTGTTTTCACAATAATAGATTTTGTTGGTTTATCAGGGATAACCTGTGAATAATTCGGATAATCCCCTTCTATCAGTCTGGAATATATAACTGTATTACCGAATGAAAAATAGATCTGGTTTTCTTTAGCGCTAATACTTATCTTTATATCTGCATTTTCATCTGTTATCGCCCTGTCGAGTACATTTATAGCTTTTGTCGGGATAATCGCGCTTATATTATCTTTGTTATTTTCAATCTTCTTATTATAAAAAGATAATCGTCTGCCATCTGTTGAAACCATTTTAAAATCGCCGGAAATCACCTCCATATATATACCGCAGAGAACATACCTTGATTCATCTCTTGAAACAGAAAAAATTGTTTTATTTATTCCTTCAATAAGGTCTTTTGCCTTAAGAACAATAGTCTTTTCTTCTTTTAAGCCCGGTAAAACCGGGAATTCTTCTTTTTCTCTTCCATTTATATTGAATGTGGTATTTCCATTTTCAGTACTTAATTCAAACTGGTTATTGTTAATTTTTTTAAAATTACATTCTTTTGAGTCTATTACTTTTACGATGTTAACAAGGTTTTTTGCCGGAATGGTAGCAGAACCAGCTTTATCAACAATAGTATTCATTGAAGATTCTATTCCTATTTCAAGATCATTGGCATACACCTTAACGATATTATCTTGAGCCTCTATTAGAAAGTGAGATAATATAGGGAGTGTACTCCTTTCAGAAACAGCTGGTATAACCGTTGTCAATAAATCAAGAAAATCGTGAGTTTTAAGTTTTAATTTCATTATTCCTCCCGAACATAATTATAAAAATACATTACTTAACTTAATTATCATTATTAAAATAGTGCCTGTTAAAAATGTTAAAAACATCAAAACGTTAACGACAAAAAAAGACTAAAAACATGTTAAAAAGAACAAAATATTATTAACTGTTTCAATAATATTATATTTTTTCCTTTATCTTGGTAATAAGTTTATCAACCATTTTAACAAAATAATGGTCTTCATCAAGTTTCTTTGAAATAATCTTGCATGCATACATAACAGTTGCATGGTCCCTTCCGCCAAAATCCTTACCGATCTCAGTTGTTGATTTTTCGGTCAGTTTTCTTGAAATATACATAGATAAATGCCTCGGAAAAACAAAATTCTTCGAACGCTTCTTTCCGGTAAGATCCTTTACATGAAGATGATAGTGTTCAGCAACACATTTCTGTATTTCGTCAATAGAAACAGGTGCGGAAAAAGTTTCATCGGAAATAATATCCTTAAGTATTTCTTTGGTATTATCAACAGTAACATCACTGCCTGTAAGAGAAGAAAAGGCATAAATACGTATAAGAGCACCTTCCAATTTGCGTATATTATCTTTGATATTTTTTGCGATAAATAAAAGTACATCATCAGGAACATCAAGATGTTCACGTTCAGCTTTTGATTTTAAAATAGCTATTCTTGTCTCAAAATCCGCAGGCTGGATATCAGTTATGACACCCCATTGAAACCTGGAGCGCAGTCTTTCTTCAAGCGTCTTAAGCTTATCCGGAGGATCATCTGATGTAATAACAACCTGTCTCTGAGACTCGTAAAGATTATTAAAGATATGAAAGAAAGTTTCCTGTGTTTTTTCCTTACCCTCGATAAATTGTATATCGTCCATGAGAAGAACAGAAATATTGGTATACTTTTTGTTAAATTCAGTCATCTTGTTTTTTCTGATGCATTCTATCATTTCCTGAGTAAATTTTTCACAAGTAACATAATGGACGTTTTTCCTGGGATCATTATGCTTGACACGATGTCCAATAGAATGAAGAAGATGGGTTTTTCCAAGACCGACACCACCGTAAACAAAGAGAGGGTTATATCTTTTACCGGGCTCATTAGCAACCGCTTCTGAAGCTGCCTGAGCGAAACGATTTGATGAACCGATAACAAAACTGTCAAATGTATACCTGGGATTGAAATCAGTACTTGGAAATGCAGTTTCATCATCCGGATGATATGTAGGCTCGGGAAGATCATATTTTTGGGGCGGTTTAAAGACATCATCAGATGAACGGATAATGAATTTGATTTTAAATTTATCAATAGCTACAACAGATTTAAGCGAATTTTCAATATGATCGATATTTTTGAGCATCCATTCATAAAAATACTTGTTCGGAACCTCAACTTCGAGAATATTATCAACAGAAGAGACTGCCCTGGTAGAATTGAACCATAATTTAAATGTTTCAGGAGGAAAAACATCCCTCAATGAAGAGGTAGTTTTTTCCCATATTAATTCATGATCTGATATAATGTTATTCAAAGTTTCAGTAAGTTATTAACAAGTTATTAACAATGTTAAAAAATAATAATGTATCGAAAAACCCAAAATTATTTCGAAGATTACGGTATCATATAAAATAAAAAAAAAATTGTCAAGAATCTTGACAATAGCAAATTTAATCAATATAATTGACAAATTAACAAAACGAAATAAATAAATTTCAGGAGAGAAAATGGTAAAAAGAACATATCAGCCTAAAAAAGCAAAAAGGAAGAAAAAACACGGTTTCATGAAAAGAATGGCAACCGGCGAAGGCAGAGAAGTATTAAAGAGAAGAAGAAGAAAAGGCCGTAAAAAATTATCTGCCTAAGTGGATAACAAATTTGAGAAAAGAAACCGTCTATCTGAAAAAACATCATATGTTATTGAAAACGGTCAAAGACTCAAAGAAAAAAGCATAATTGTATATTACCTTGAAAACGAATTCCCGGCGCTCACGATCGTAGTAGGAAAAAAAGTCGGTAAAAGCGTAAAACGCAATAAGCTGAAAAGATGGACAAGAGAAATATTCAGAAATGAGAAAAATAGGATGAAAGAATTCGGGATCGTTGTAGTTTATAAACCAGGCTCAGAAAAGATGATATACAGTGAAATACAGGAAAACCTCATGAAGCTTTGGCTGAAAGCCGGGATCATAGATTGATAATAAAGGCACTATTTAGAAAGATTATAATCATTATAATAAAAGGCTATCAAATCTGCATATCACCATTCATTGGCAGAAGGTGCAGGTTCTATCCAAGCTGTTCAGAGTATTTTATACAATCAATTGAGAAAAAGGGAATAATGCCCGGTTTTGTGAATGGAATTTCAAGAGTAGTTAAATGCCACCCGTTCAGTAAAGGCGGATATGATCCCGTTAAGGATTAGAATATGAACAATAGAGTAATATTAGCTGTGGCAATATCTGTAATGATACTCATAATATTTCAGAAGATGGAGCAAAAAAACAATCCGCAGCCGGTTCATAATATCGAAGAAAATAAAAATGTAGACAAAAAGGAAACACCTGCGGCATGGACTGAAGATGAAACAAAAAAGGAAGAAATACAGAATTACGCGTATATAAAAAGGAGTACGGAAACAATAACAAACGGTAATTTAGATATTGCTATAAATTCAATAGGATCGGGTATAAGCAGTATAAAGGTAAAAGATAAAAAAGAAGGAACAGTAGAACTTATAAGAAAGAATACTAATCAGATAACGCTTCTTTCAGAAATAACAGGGAAAGAAGAGTGGGAACTGAAAAAAATATCAGAAAACGAATTAATATCGAAAATAGCACAAAACGGATTAGAGATAGAAAGAAGATTCAAACTTGGGCCGGAGAATATCCTGGAAGTAGAAAACAGAATAACAAATAAGAGCCCGGAACATAGGGAAATAAAGATAAAGCAGGAATGGTATGAAGGTCTTGGGACTACGGAAGATATAAATAAAGAAAACTATATAGATAATAGATCATTTGCAAAAATAGACGGTAAAGTCAGAAGCAGGATAGGCAAGGGCAAATACGAAGGTGAAATAGAATGGGCAGGTGTGGTTAACCGGTATTTTATTGTAATATTGTCAAATAAAGAAAATAATTTTACTGAATTATATATAGAAGGAGCAAAGAAGAAAAGCAGGGGTTGTGCGGCAGCGGGCGGCGAAGGCGATAAATATCCTGCACTGATAATGGAAAGCAATGTAGGGATAGGAACAGAAGAAGAATATCAATTCTCTCAAAAAATATACATGGGCCTTAAAGAGTATGCGAAACTGAAGAATATGGGAGCTGGATACGAGAAGATTCTCAGTTTCGGGATATTCAGTTATCTTAGCAGAATATTCTTGAATATTCTGATATTATTCAAATCGTTTACGGGCAACTACGGGATATCGATCATACTCCTTACAATGGTATTGCAGGTGTTCATTTTCCCGCTTACAGCAAAAAGTTATAAATCTATGAATGCGATGAAAGAGATACAGCCCAAGATAACCAATATAAGAACAAAATACAAAGAAGATCCCCAGAGGATGAATCAGGAGATGATGGCTCTGTATAAGAGAAATAAGGTCAATCCGTTCAGCGGATGTCTGCCCCTGCTTCTTCAAATGCCGATTTTCATAAGTCTATTCACAATGCTGAGAGGTGCGACAGAACTTAGATATGCGCATTTCCTATGGATAAATGATCTTTCCAAGGCAGATATACTGTTCTCCACAATACCGGCTTTAAAGAGCATTCCTGTAATAGGCGGCGGCGGTCCGCTTCCATTCCTTATGGGGGGCGCAATGTTCCTGCAGCAGAAATTTACCGGGGGCACTGATGGCCCGCAGAAAAGCCTGGTATATATGATGCCTATAATGTTTACATTTATGTTTATGAAATTCCCATCAGGACTGGTATTGTACTGGCTTTCAAACAGTATACTTACATTTTTTGTCCAATATGCGATAAGCAAAAAGAATGCCTGAACTTCCTAAAAAAAATACTAAAAAGCAATGAACATTTCTGATACAGTGGCTGCAGTAGCAACACCGGAAGGTGTGGGTGCGCTAGGAATAGTTCGTATGAGCGGAAGTAATGCGTTTGATATCGCAGGCAGGATATTTAAATCAGTTTCAGGTAAGAAAATCAGCCTTGAATGCAGACAATACTGCTTAAAACACGGTGTTATCCATGACACCAATGTTGTTATTGACGAAGTAATGATGACTGTTATGAAAAGCCCCCATTCTTATACAGGAGAAGATATGATAGAGATCATATGCCATGGCAGCAGTCTGATAATCACAAGGATACTGGATCTGTGCCTGGATAATGGGGCAAAAGCAGCGGAACCGGGTGAATTTACGAGGAGAGCATTTCTCAATAATAAAATGGATCTTACACAGGCAGAATCCGTTAATCATCTGATCAATGCTCATTCGGCAAGAGCACAGGAAGAAGCAGTAAGGATCCTGCGCGGGGAACTGAAAGAAAAAATGGGATCTCTGAAAGACAGGATAATAAGGATCAAAGCAAATATAGACGCAGACATAGAATGGGGTGAAACAGAGAATATAAATATTCTGTCACGAGAAAAAATAAAAGAAAAGATAACAGAATGTACGGCTATTCTGGAAGATATGATTAGAAATTCGCAGCCGGCGGAAAAGGTCATCCGGGGCCGCAAAATAGTCATCTGCGGAAAACCAAATGCAGGCAAATCATCATTATTCAACTGTATCCTGAAAAGTTCCAGAAGCATTACAAGCAGGATACCGGGCACAACGAGGGATGTTATTGAAATAGATACAATGCTGGGAGGATCTCTGGTGAATCTGGTAGATACGGCAGGAATCGGGCTTGATTTAAAAACTATTATTGATAAAGAAGCTGTAAAGAAGAGCAGGCAGGAGATACGCGATGCGGATATGATAATATATGTTATTGACGGAAAAACAGGGATAGAGCCCAAAGACAGCAGTGTAAAGAGATTGCTGAAAGGAAAACACTGGATACCGGTTATTAACAAATGTGACTTGAAGATAAAAATTGATGAAAAAGTATTAAAAAGGTTTTGTTTAGAAAAAAAGTTTAATCTGATTTCATGCAAAAAGGGGCAGGGGATAAAGGAACTTATTGAACTGATAAGAAATTTTCTTATTAGAGAAGATAACGGAAAACTGATGGTCACATGCAGGCAGAAGCAGGCCCTTAAAGATGCTATGAAAAACCTGAAAAACAGTATGGATATTTTATGGCAGGATAACTACAGGGAGCTGGTATCGTATGAAATAAATGAGATGATGAAAGATATGGGAAAGATAGACGGCAGCACATTGGAACAGGAAGTGCTTGACAGTATATTCAGAGAATTCTGTATAGGAAAATGAGACATTTCGCTGCCATGAACAGCTTTTATTTCAAAAAAAATGCGGAAGAGATAGCTCAATGGGCATATGAGAACGGCTTCAGCGGTGTTGAAATATGGGCTGATGTGCCGCTCTGCTATGTTGATGACAAAGATATAGATACCATTATAGATAAACTGGTATCATTAAATGAAAAAATTGCATATACAGTTCATTCGCCTATATACGGAATAAACATATCATCGGTAAACCCCGGGATATTGAAAGAGTCCATAAGACAGATAAAGAAAGCGATGACCTGGGCGGGTAGAATACATATCGAAAAATTCATAGTACACACAGGCCGGGTTCCTGCAAGAAGACAATATGTGATGCAAAAAGTACGGACTATAATACGGGAGAGTATGGAAGATATAAAAAAAGAAGCGGACAAGAACAGGATAGACTTAATAATAGAGAACACGGGAGTAGATAGATTATCATACGACTATGACATAGAAGAAATGATCGATATTGCAAGAGAATTCGGGACAGGCATTTGTTTGGATACTGGGCATGCCAATATATCCGGGATGGGAGCGGTGCTGGCAGAAGAGGTGATAGAAAAAACAGAAGAACTGCATCTGCATGATAATTTTGGAGAAAAAGATGAACACCTGCCGGTAGGGGATGGAAATATCGACTGGAGCCTGTATCGCCCGCTTATGCTGAAACAGGATATGATCACCGTGCATGAGGTGCGCCTTGGAAACAATACGGAAAACGAAATAATAAGGAGCAGAAAAAGGGCGGAAGAAATAGCAGCGGATTGTTTCACGTGAAACAATCCGTTGAATATGTTTCACGTGAAACATCCATCCGGTTTCAAAAGAGCATTGTATAATCCGCTTATAAGCTGGTACAATCAAAGAGAAATAGACCCCGGGCCTTTCCTTGAAAGGATAGAATCATATATAGAATTACTTGTGTTTGAAAAAAGAGTAAGGAACATAATAGGTAGTTCAGGGCAAGAAGCCATTATTAAAGAACATGTAATACCATCATTAGAACTGTCCCGCATCATCAAAGGCGCAAATGGTATAGATCTGGGTTCGGGAAACGGATTGCCGGGTATAATTATAGCAATCAATAGACCGGATATCGATCTGACATTGATCGAAGCAAAAGCCAGCAGGGTCAATTTCTTAAAAAAAGCGCAAAAAGAACTTAAAATACAGAACCTGCAGATAGTTCATTCAAGAGCAGAAGAAGAAGGCCGTAAGAGTAAATGGCGGGAGAAATTTGATTGCGGTACTTGCAGGGCCGTGGCAGAGCTTCGGATAACAGCCGAACTCATGCTGCCGTTCTTGAGAAGAGGCGGTATATTCTACGCTCAGAGAGGCGATAATTCCGAAAGAGACATAATCACAGCAGAAGACATTCTGGGAAATCTGGGCGGCACAGTAAGTGAAGTAAGAAAAGACGGGGTATTGATTATTGAAAAAAAGAGAGCAACACCTGCCGAATTTCCGAGGAAATGGAAAAAAATAGTTTCCGGTTCTTGAATATTATTCGTATTTTTTGTATCATATTGTATTTAGACAATTATGAAGTGCAAAATAATATCTGTTACTAATCAGAAAGGCGGCGTGGGGAAAACCACTACAGCCGTGAACCTGGCAGCCGGACTGGCAAGGAGATTCCAGGATGTATTGCTTATAGACATGGATGGACAGGCTAATGCAACCCAGGGCCTTGGTTTCGGCAAGGAGACCATAAAAAAATCGGTATATGATGCGATAATGGGCGGAGTCAAGATAACGGACGTAGTGCGCAAAACCGAAATAGGTCTTCTTGATATTATTCCTGCAAATATGAGCCTGAATGGTGCAAAAGTTGAACTTGTTGAAGCTAGCGGCAGAGAATACAGACTGAAAAACGCGCTTGAAGAGATTAAATCCAATTACAGGTATATTATAATAGACTCACCGCCGTCTTTGGATCTGCTTACTGTTAATTCTCTGACAGCCAGCGATTCTACATTAATCCCAATACAGTGTGAGTATTATGCCCTGGAGGGATTGGGGCAATTGATGAGCACACTGTCTAAAGTCAAGAAAAGCCTGAATACGACTTTGGAGATCGAAGGTGTGCTGCTCACAATGCATGACCGCAGGACAAACCTTTCTTTTGATGTTGTAAATGAAGTTAAAAAACACTTTAAGGGGGCTGTATATAGTACTATAATACCCAGGAATGTAAAACTTGCCGAGGCCCCGAGTTACGGGAAGACGATCTTTGACTACGATCCGTACTCAAGCGGCGCAATAGCATTTGATGAGCTGTCAAAGGAATTCCTGGAGTCAAATTACTGACAGTTACAAAAAAGTCCGCGGGCGGAACAGGCGGCCCGAAGGCAAAGAACCTAAAAGGAGAAAGAATAATGAAAAGAGCACTTGGAAGAGGACTGGATTCGCTTATACCTGAGGAAGCCAGCAACGAGATAAAAGAAATAAAAATCGAAAACATAGTGCCCAATAAGTACCAGATGAGAAATGATTTCAATGATGAGAAAATAGACGGGCTCGCAGAATCGATAAAAGAAAAAAATGTAGTTCAACCGCTGATTGTAACAAAATCCGGCAGAAAGTATATGCTGATAGCGGGAGAAAGAAGATGGCGTGCGGCAAAAAAAGCGGGACTTGATTCTGTACCGTGCATAGAAAGAGAAATGGATGAAGAAGATTATCTTACAATTTCTTTGATTGAGAATATTCAGCGCGAAAACCTGTCTCCGGTAGAAGAAGCGGCGGCATACGACAGGATGATCCGGGAATTTTCGATGACACAGCAGTCTATAGCAGAGAAAGTCGGTAAATCCAGGTCTGCTGTTGCAAATACGCTGAGGATACTGACTCTTCCTGAAGATTTAAGAAAACTGATCGAACAGGGAAAAATGAATGCCGGGCATGCGAGAGCCCTGCTCTCGGTAAAAGATGCCAGGAAACGCAAAAGCCTGGCAGAAAAAATAGTTAAAGAGAGCTTAACGGTAAGAGAAGCAGAGCAGCTTGCTGCTATTGCATCAGGTAAAGCGAACAGGGTTCCTGCCCAAAAAAAGGCATTCAATGCAGATCCGGAAATACTGAAGTTTGAAGAAGTTTTTGAAAAAGCTCTTGGAACAAAAGTATCAATAAAAATGAGGAATCGCAAAAGCGGCTCTATAAATGTTAATTTCTATTCACTGGATGAATTTGAGAGGATATCGGACATAATATGCAGCAGATAATTATCGGCTCCCTGCTTTCTGTAAGAAACAATATTGAATTGATCTTATTGTTTTTTTCGGGAAGTGTCATCATTAAATATCTGCAGGTCAGAGTATGGAACAGCAGTTCTGTATTTTTAATTTTATCGATTACGCTTTATATATATTTACTGACAGCTACATTGCGCGCACTATGTGATTATGAAGAAAACGGCTTATGGAAATGGTACGATTATATTAGGGGGGGGATCTTTTATTTTCCTGTTATTGCAGTATGGATATTATTCGTTTTTGCTGTTTCAAAGATTATCAATATTGCAGTTAATAAGTTTGGCTCATCTTTTATTCTTTCTTATGCCGGGATGCTGTTTCTGATAGGTGTAATATTTTTTACGGCTTTTATACCTGCAGCAAAAATCGCAGGCAGATCATTAAAGCAATCCGCAGAGTTTCAGGCCCGGCTTATCAGAAATAATCTTCTTCAATTACTGACTGCCGGGATCTACGTTTTTATTTTGGTACAATTAATGATGATGGGCACATATATGCTGATGGAAAATGCTTTTAGATTGAAAGGTACGGTTGCCGCCATTTTTATGGCCGCTGCCGGAGAACTTATCAGAAGCGCCACTGTTGTGGTCATATTGTCAACATTTGTAAAAATTGTATACGATCAATCGATAAAAAAAGATACAAATAATATAGAAAAACAAGAGCCGTAAATAATGAGTAAAATCGGGATATAATACCATTAAACTATGAATAAAATGGAGGTATGAAAATGGATGACGGATTGGATATCAACATCGGTTCCGGTAATCCTGAAGAAGATAAAAAAAAGCCGGAGATAGAAGAAGTTGCGAATTCACTGAATAAGAACGGCGATAATGAGGGCACAGAAATTATCACGGAAAGTGATATTGATGAAATAGGTTCGTTCGGTATAGAGGAGATCAGTGAAGAAAACATTAAAATACCGGACATAGAAAATGATGTACAGAAAAGTTTGGATATTCAGGAATTGAAGAATAAAATAGAAATACCTGAAATCAGTTTTTCCGATCCAGATTCTGATGTCCAGGAAGTTCCGCGTGAAGATCTCGGTGAGATCAAATCGGAAATACCCGAGATAGACCTTCTTGAAATTGACACGGTATCATCGGAAACAGATAATGCCGGGATATCATTAGATGGTGATCTGCCGGAATCAGGAATAGGCTTGGGTGAAGAAGATGACAGTGAACTTGAGAAGATAGATCTTGGAAGTATCGATTTTGATGACGATAGTATTAAAACAGATGATAAAAATCAGGTTTTGGATCCGGATACAGATGAGATCTTCCTCGAAGACATACCGGAAACGGGAAAACTTTCACAAGATGAATTAGATTCAGATATAGAATACCTGACTTCAGGTGAGCTGTCTTCATTATCCGATATACCGGAAGCTGCAGATGCAGGTGAATCTGCTATTCCTGGTGAATTCGCGGAAAGTATCCCGGATGAGATACCGGCTGAACCTATTGATACGGGATCGGAAATTGAAGATATGCCGGGAGTTTCTTCGGGTGATAATGAAATTACAAAAGAAGAAGAAATTAAAAAGAAAAAAACAAAATTACTGATTATAATCCCTGCGGTACTCATTGCAGGCGGTATCGCGTATTTTATGGTATCAGGAAGGGCAAAGAAGGCGGAACCTGTACAAGTTAGACAACCCGTTAAACAGTCGATACCCGTAAAACCGGAACCAAAGCTGAAAGAGAAAGAAAGTCCGTATATATTTAATGAAGCAGAGAATACTAAGAAATACGCCAATGAGGGTATTACAACTTATGTTTTTGATACTGCAGGAAGCATCGAAGAGGTGCAGAATTATTACCGGCAGAAGATGTTATTCATGGATTATAAACTTGCGACAAGTGATTATAAATCCGGTTCGACAAAAATGAAGCTGGTTTTTTCAAAAGAAGGCAAGGACTGCTCGGTATATCTCAGAGAAAGAAGAGAAAGAGTAGTAGGCGTAGTAAGCTACGTAGAATAATTGTATTCGATTTTCATCGCAGATTTGCATTTGAGCATATCAGGTCCTCCTGAAAAGTACAGGAGTTTCATCGATTTTTTGGAATTTATAAAGAAAGACTGCAGTAACTTGTATATACTGGGAGATCTTTTTTCATACTGGTATGAACATAAAAAAATAGATTTCTATTCCGATAACCCGGTATTGAATGCTATTGGCGATTTTGTTCAAAACGGGAAAAAAGCATATTTTATTGTAGGCAACAGGGATTTTGCAGCAGGGAAATTTTTTAAGCAGTATTCAAAAGTGGAATATATAGGAGAAACACTGGATATACAAACTGGATCAGGGAAAAAGATATTTCTTACACATGGTGACATGTTTGCCAAAAAGGATATAAGGTATGCGATATGGAAGAAATTTATCAGATCACCATTCGCGTCATTCGCGTTCAAAAAGCTGCCGGTAGGATTTGCCATTAAAGTTGTAGAGATGTTTACGCGGGTAGGCCAGAGCAGACCGGAAAGAAAAAAAGCGATTGCGGAAGATATGTTAGATTTTGCGGTACCGTATTTCAGCAAAGGATATGATGCTATAGTGGCCGGGCATGCTCATTTCGAGATAGACAGAAAAATCGGAATTGATGGCAGGGAAAAAGAGTTTCATATCCTGTCAGAATTTGAATTTCCGGGAAAATTCCTGATTTTGAACGATTCCGGACTTGAATATATAAATCTGGGCTGAAAATTTGCGGCCCGTATTGCGGAGCAGGCCGGTATATCTATTCCGGAATGCTGCCGTCAGCGGCTGCAGGGCAAATATTATCTACTATCTCGCCGGGTTTGAACCAGAGCAGGATCTCTCTTTCCGCATCTTCCTGATTAGCAGAGGTGTGTATTACATTTTCATAGACACCTGCGGTTGTAATCCTGCCGTATGAACCCCTTATAGATGTAGGCTCGGCTTCTTCAGGATTTGTGGCTCCTGCAAGTTCCCTGACTTTATGTATGGCATTCTTGCCGCAATATACCAGTGCAAGTACCCTGTTATACCCTGTTCCATGAAGATCTCCCATAATATATTTTATCAATTCATCGAAGAAAGGTTTGCCGCGGAGGTGTGAGTAATGGTCTTTTGCAAGGTCTTCACTGACACGAACTACTTTTGCTCCTACTATCCTGAGCTGTGTTTCCGACAACTTTGTCAAAATATTTCCTGTGAGGGATTTTTTTAAACCGTCGGGCTTTATTATAACTAATGTTAATTCGTCGTTCATTGCATCTTTCAGGTTCATATCGCTTATTCAGGGCATATATCAAAAAAAAGAGGTGATGTCAAGATAATTGACTTTACAATGCCATTCTTATAAAATAAAATTTTACTATTATAATACGATAAAATACATTTCTATATATGAGAAACCGGCATAAAAAATCCGGAGTACATGTGATTTTGTGCCAAATAAAGAGTTTTATTCTGTGATTGGGCACAAAAAGCGATTGCGAGGGAGCATGTTTTGATAAGGGAAACTATTGAAAAAATAAAACAGGCGGAAAAAGAATCCGACGAAAAACTGCGTTCTATAAGGGAAAAAGAATCTGAAAAAACCCGTGAATTCAATGAAAACTGTGCTTCAGAATGGAAAAAAACCGAAGAAGAACTGGTCCGAGTAAAAGAAAAAACAATTAGAAAATTTGAAGAAGAAGCCGAAGAAGAGATTGCCCGTATCAAGGCCGGCGCCGAAAAGAACATAGCTGAAATAGAGAAGCTCATTTCAAAAAAAGAGGCGATCATTGAATCGGTAATCAGGGATTTTCTGGGCAAAGAACAGTAAATTGGCTATTCAAAGAGTTCAAAAAGTCCACATTGTCTGTCCGTCAGAAACAAAAGAAGCTGTGCTGGAGAAGATGCAGCTGTGGGGCGGTATGGAACTGATAGCGGAAAACAAATCTGCCGGAGATTCAGAGGGGCAAGACATAACTGAAGAGAAGATGTTCCAGCTGGATTTTATTATACGCTATCTGGATATATTTTCAGAAAAAGAGGGGTTATGGAAGAGGTTGAAATTTGGGTTGCCTGAAGTGTCAGCCGGCAAGGCGGGAGAAATAGAAAAAGAAAAAGACATATCAAAATACTATAATGAACTTCGGAATATCGACAAGTCGGTAAAGGCAAAAACCGCTGAAATAAACGCGCTGAAGACACAGTCCGGAGATTTGAAATCCCTGTCGAATCTGGATTATGCATTGTCAGAGTTGAATTTCAGGCATGTGTGCATTAAGACAGGTAAGATGGAAAAAGACAGGCTGGAGAAACTGCGCCAGAAGACAGAGATATATATAGAAGAAATATCATCGGAAGACGAGACACCCTTGATAGCTGTGATATGTCCGCTACATGATAAATCCGATATAGAAAGAGTTTTGAGGGAAACCGGGTTTCAGGAAATATATCTGCCTTCCGATAGAAAGCCGTCACAAACGCTTGTAACATTGGAAAAAAAGATCGCCGAATTAGAGAATGAATGTAAGGACCTTTTAGATGCTGTCAAGAAGGAATACATGAAAGAAAAATATGAATACGAAGTATTATTCGACAGATACAAGAACAGGTTAGAGTTGAAGCACAGATCGGCGGAAACGGAAGATACCAAATACATGTCTGTTATTTCAGGCTGGGTCCCGCAGGAATGGAAAAACAGGATAAAAGATGCACTTGGCGGTGAATATAGCTCGTGCTTTATAGAATTCTCAGAGCCGGTAGCCGGAGAAGAGCCGCCTGTGCTGCTCAAGAACAGTGCTTTTGCCGATCCTTTTGAAGTGGTTACAAACCTATATGGAACACCTTCATACAGCAGTATAGATCCTACTTCGTTTTTAGCACCGTTTTTTGCTCTTTTTTTCGGGATATGCCTTACAGATGCCGGTTACGGAATTATAATTTCAGGTTTATGTATCTGGGCCATTAAGAGTTTGAAACTTACAAAAGGCTTAAAAAAATTTATGTATCTTCTGCTGTGGGGTGGTCTGGCGTCAATAGTAGCAGGTGCTTTGACAGGCGGCTGGTTTGGGAATGCTTTCGCAAACATAAAAATTATTGACAACATTAAGATAATAGACCCCCTGGAAAAACCGCAATATTTTCTTTACTTTGCGGTAGTGCTTGGGTATATACAGGTAGTTTTCGGTGTTGCACTTTCGGCAGTTGAAAATATAAAGATTAATGACAAAATGAATGGATTTGTAGATATTTCCTGGATCACCATACTTTTTACTTTGCCTGTATGCCTATCTATATGGCTTTTCAAAGCGCATATTAATCCTGCTGTCTACAAAGTATCCGTATATTTACTTATGACTGCTTTAACTTTTGTTGTTTTGTTTTCGGGAAGAACAAATAAAAATATATTTGCCAGGCTTGGCGCAGGTTTATACAGTATCTATGGCGGTATGGATTATTTCAAAGATATAATCTCCTATTCTAGGCTGTTTGCGCTCGGGATGGGAACGGCAATACTCGGGATGGCTGTAAATGAGATGACGCTGCAGGCATCAGGAATCAGAATCGCAGGGATTCCGGTAGGATATCTGATACTTGTCCTTGTATTTATAGCGGGACATGTTTTCAACATAGTTATGAGTATGCTAAGTGCTTATATTCATACGTCCAGATTACAGTATGTAGAGTTTTTTAAATGGTTTTTCAAAGGCGGCGGAAGAAATTTTACGCCTTTTTGCTGGAAGAACAGAAGAGTTAATCTTGTAAATTGACAGGAGGCGGATTATGGAAGGTATAATACTGGCGATAATAGGTGCGGCCACGGCTATGTTCCTGGCCGGAAGCGGATCATCAATCGGTATCGGTTACGCGGGATCGGCTGCAAACGGGGTTTTGTCAGAGGATCCCGATAAATTCGGAGTAATGCTTATACTGGTGGCATTGCCGGGAACGCAGGGTTTCTATGGGTTTTTGGCGGCTTTTCTTGTGATTCTTAAAGTCGGCCTGCTTGGCGAAGTCGTACAGATCTCGGTTAGTCAGGGATGGCAGATACTGGGCGCATGCCTGCCAATTGCAGTAACAGGACTTTTCAGCGGGATACACCAGGGTAAAGTATGCGCTGCGGGTATCGGAGTGGCAGAAAAAAAACCCGCGGATGCGATGAAAGCGGTTATATACGCAGCACTTGTTGAGACATATGCCGTACTCGGGCTTGTAGTGACAATATTCCTCTTAAACGGGATAAAACTCTAATAAATGGAAAATAAAAAACTTCAGAATATCCTTGACGGGATTACTAAGGAAACGCAAAAAGAAGCGGATATAATAAGGATTGAAGCTGAGCGTGAAATTGAGCGTATGAGAGGCAAATTCGAAGATAAGAAGAAAAGACTGATTAATGAAAAAAAATCGGAATTCAACAGGAATGGAGAGCTTATTAAAAAAGAAATGATCACACGGGAGAAACTGCGCGTAAAAAAACAGCTTTTGAATAAGAAGAGGGATCTGATCGAGGGTATTTTCGATAGGATCATGGAAATACTTAATAAATCAGATAAAAGCGAACTGCTGATTCCAATGGAGAAGCTCCTTGTAGAAACTGTTACTTCTAAAAATGAGATCGTTCGTCCGGCAGAAGGGATATCCCCGGTAGATACCGGGTTTATAAGCGGACTCAACAGGAAATACGGATGGAAACTCAAACTGGGAGAAAAGAACCCGGGCATAAGCGGTGGATTTGTGATCGAAGGCGAGAATTATGAGACAGTCGTTGACTGGGCGAACATAAAAGATCACATAAGAGAAACCTATGAAGACATGGTTGCAAAAGAGCTTTTCGAAGGGAAACTTCGGAGGGAAACTTAGAAGGAAAATTATGGGTGAAGAATCAAACTATCTTTTCCTGACCGGCAAAGTGAGAGCTATGGAGAAAGAGCTTTTTGATCTGTCGAGGTACAGCAGGCTCATGGAACACAAAGATACAGAAAGCCTTGTAAATGACCTTGCAGATTCGCCTTACAGCGGTTTCATTACTGCAGAAGATTTTGAAAAAGGGCTGAGAGAATTTATTTACGATCGCTATGATTATTTCAGAAAAAAAATGGATGACTCCGCGGTTCTTGATATATTCATGATAAAAAATGATATCCTCAATTATATGAATTTTGAAAAAGGCATAAAAGAGGAAGACCTCTACGGACAGGGCGTTTTCAAAGCCGGATGGTGGAAGGAAGACCGCCAGCCGGTTTTTTTCAGGAAAGTCCGGGAAAGGATGTCTAAGATGACAAGGGCAAAGGACAAAGATGTCCCGGATGAAAATATCATAGAAAAAGTCTGCGTGGATATTGTTAATGAAACATACGCAGGCAGGATCAAAAGCCGGTTTATCGAAGGATACTGGAGCTGTACAATAGATATAAAGAATCTTTTCATAAATCTTTACCGCCGTAATAGCGGGATATACCTTTCGGGCGGCAGTATTAATGAGAATTTCTGGCGGGATATAAATATTGAAGAAGAAATACCGCTCAAGCTGAAGGCCCAGCCTTATGCAGATAGGCTGTTTGCAGAAGAAGACCGCAGCAAATGGGATAATATTACCCGTACATGGCTGGGACGGCTTATCCGGAAAATGCGCATGGTATCATTCGGGCCGGAGCCTGTCGTAGCGTATATGCTGAGTATTCTGGAAGAGGCGTTTAATCTCGGCATGATAAGAACAGGCTTGAATATGGGATTAGAGAACGTCCGGATAAAAGAGGGGCTAAGTCTTGCATACATCTGATGACTACAGCATTATAGCGCTGGGGAGAGAGGATTTTGTTATGCCGTTTGCATTAACAGGCATAAAGTCCAGCGTATTAGAGGATTTTGACAAAGCGGCAGGATATATATCCGGTTGCGATCTCAATAGAACATTGTTTATTATAGAAGAGGAGTTAATCAGTGGTCCCGCTGATCTTGAAAAAACTGAGGCGGCCGGTGTGAACATTGTGATAATGCGTTCCTGGGGCCGTTCGGTAATGGCTGAAAGGAAGATTCGGAATGCATCTATAAAAGCTCTCGGGATAGACCTTGCCAGTGAAAAAACAGAATGATACACGGAGGAGCTAATGAGTGAAATAAAGGGTAGAGTAAAAAAGATCGCCGGTCCGCTCATAGTTGCGGAAGGCCTCGTCGGGGTTAAGATGAATGAAGTGGTAAGGGTTGGAAGTGAAAGACTGATAGGCGAAGTAGTGGAACTCCAGGGCAAATATGTTTCGATACAGGTTTATGAAGAAACGGCAGGCTTAAAACCCGGAGAAGAGATATTTTCTACCGGCTCACCTTTGTCGGTAGAACTGGGCCCCGGTCTTATGGGAGCCATATTCGACGGTATTCAGAGACCATTGGATATAGTCATGGAAAAAACCGGGGATTATATAGCAAGAGGAGTGGAAGTCGATTCGCTTGACAGGTCTATAAAATGGGATTTTAAAGCATATCTTCAAAAGGGGGATAATGTAGTTCCGGGTGTGATAATAGGTAATGTTCAGGAGACTACTATAATAGAACACCGTGTTATGGTCCCGCCCGGCATCGAAGGAAAAATAGAAAAAATCAGTTCAGGCAAATTTACAGTTGAAGAAGAAATTGCCGTAATCATTGACAAAAAAGGCACAAAGCATAAAGTAAGCCTTATGCATAAATGGCCGGTCAGGATAAAAAGGCCGTATAAGCAAAAATTCCTGCCGTCGGAACCGCTTATTTCCGGCCAAAGAGTGATAGACACATTTTTTCCGATAGCAAAAGGCGGAGTGGCCTGCATTCCCGGGCCTTTCGGGAGCGGTAAGACAGTAGTCCAGCAGCAGCTTGCTAAATGGACTGACGCAGAAATCGTTGTATATATAGGTTGCGGAGAACGCGGAAACGAGATGACTGACGTGCTTCAGGAGTTTCCGGAACTCGAGGATCCCAATACCGGCGAACCGCTTATAAAGAGAACGGTGCTTATCGCCAACACTTCGAATATGCCGGTTGCTGCGAGGGAGGCATCTATATATACGGGAACATCGATTGCAGAGTATTACCGGGATATGGGCTATACCGTTGCGCTCATGGCAGATTCGACTTCACGATGGGCGGAAGCGTTGAGAGAGATGTCCGGCAGACTGGAAGAAATGCCGGGAGAAGAGGGGTATCCGGCGTATCTTGCCTCCAGGGTGGCTGAATTCTATGAAAGAGCAGGAAGGGTCGAATGTCTGGGAAACGGAAGAGAGGGATCCTTGTCAATCATCGGAGCCGTATCTCCTCCGGGCGGCGATCTTTCCGATCCGGTTGTAAAGAACACTCTGAGGGTAGTAAAAGTATTCTGGGGCCTCGATGACAACCTTTCTTCGCAAAGGCACTTCCCGGCAATACACTGGCTCAGGTCTTATTCATTGTATGTAAATAATGTAAGCGAGTATATGAGGAAACAGGTAGCTGATGATTTCGTAGAACTGAGAAACCGGGCGATGGCGATAATGCAGAAAGAGGAATCACTGCAGGAGATAGTAAGGCTTGTAGGCGAAGAATCATTGTCTGATGCGGACCGGCAGCTGCTTGATACGGCAAAAATGATCAGGGAAGATTTTCTGCAGCAGCATGCGTTTGATCCGGACGAAACATATACGCCCATCAAACAACAGTACCTGATGCTGAAGACCATAATCAGTTATCACGATCAGGCACTGGAAGCTATAGCGGGCAGCCGGGACTTCAATAGTCTATATTGTGCCGGTTTGAAAGAAAAAATTTCAAAGATGAAATATATATCCAAAGACAGCTTCGGGGAATTTGACAGTTTGAACGATCAGATAAAAGAACATCTGAAAGGCATTAAGGAAATATGAAGAGGGAATACTTTACTGTTAGAAGCATAGCGGGGCCTCTTTTTTATGTAGAAAAGACGGAGGATGTTGCTTACAGTGAAATTGCAATGATACAGCTTCCGTCGGGAGAGAACAGGCTCGGACAGGTACTGGAAGTGGATGAAGATGTGGTTCTCCTGCAGTTGTTTGCAGGTACTTCCGGTGCCAATCTTAACGGGTCGAGGGTGAAATTTCTCGGCAGGGGGCTGGAACTGCCTGTGGCAGAAGATATGCAGGGAAGGATATTCAACGGGTTGGGTATGCCGATAGACGGGGCAGGAGAAGTGATCGCTGAAAAGCGGCTGGATATTAACGGAGCAGCGATAAACCCCTATGCAAGAAGCTATCCCGACGAATTCATAGAGACGGGCATATCAGCTATTGATGCCATGAATACTCTTGTCAGGGGGCAGAAACTTCCGATATTTTCAGGAAGCGGCTTGCCTCATAATCAGATCGCTGCCCAGATCGCTAGGCAGGCCAAGGTTAAAGGGAAAAAGGAAGATTTCTGTGTGATATTTGCGGCAATGGGCATAACTTTTGAAGAAGCCGAATATTTTAAGAGTGAATTCCAGAAAACAGGAGCTATTGAAAGAGCGGTAATGTTTATTAACCTTGCGGATGACCCTGCTATCGAGAGGCTAGCTACGCCGAGGATGGCTCTCACGGCGGCCGAGTATCTGGCTTTTGAAAAGGACTACCATGTGCTGGTTATTATGACCAACATGACCAACTATGCAGAGGCTTCAAGAGAGATATCGGCAGCAAGGAAGGAAATACCGGGCCGTCGCGGTTACCCGGGTTACATGTATACAGATCTGGCGACAATATATGAAAGGGCCGGCCGGATAAAAGGAAAGACGGGATCAATTACCCAGATACCGATACTGACAATGCCTAACGATGACAAGACACACCCCATACCGGACCTTACGGGTTATATTACAGAAGGCCAGATCATAGTGTCCAGGGAACTTGAGCATGCGAATATATATCCGCCTATAGATGTACTGCCGTCGCTGTCGAGACTCAAACAGAAAGGTATAGGCGAAGGGAAAACGCGTGAAGACCATGACGCAGTAAGTTCGCAGCTTTTTGCGGCTTATGCAAGGGGCAAACAGGCCAAGGAACTTGCTATTATCCTGGGTGAAGCGGCACTTTCAGATACGGACAGGAAGTTTTCGGAGTTTGCTGATAGATATGAAAGGGACTATGTCGCTCAGGGGGAGTATGAAGACAGGAGTATTGAATACAGCCTGGATCTTGCGTGGAGCCTGCTGGCAATGCTGCCGAGGGAAGAATTAAAAAGAGTAAAGGAAGAGCAGATAAAACGTTATATGAAATAATTCAGCGGCAATTGGATCAAAAATGAAAAGATAATGGGAAATGTTTTAAATATAAACCCTAACAGGATGGAGTTGATGAAACTCTCTAAAAGGCATTCGCTGGCCATGAGGGGACACAGGCTGCTGAAGGATAAGCAGGATGAATTGATGGATATGTTTACAGAAGCAACAGTATATGCAAGAAAGTTGCGTCAAGGTATCGAAGAGCGGTATGAAGGTTTAAAGATGCCGTATTATCTGACGAGAACGGCCAGCGACAGCAGAGCGTTTATTACAAATACTGTCTATCCCCCGGTAAAGGCGGCCATAAGGGGTGCAAAATCACGGCTGATGAACCTGATTATACCGGAGTTTGAAGTTGAATTTACGGACAATACAGACTATATGGGCAGTTATTTACATCCGCCAGTCATGCCGGGATTTATAAGAACATACATGGAGCTTGTAAAAGATATAATTGAACTGGCCAATGCTGAAAAAAAAATGTACATGATTGCCGAAGAACTGCAGAAAGTCAGAAGAAGGGTAAATGCACTTGAGTATATTTTTATCCCGAAACTTGAAGAAACCATCGAATATGTGTCTATGCAGCTGGAAGAAATGGAAAGGGAAAATATTACAAGATTGATGAAAATAAAAGAAATTGTAAGGAGTAGGCGCTGATGGTAATAGGATACGGGGACTGGATAGCTCTCTTAATAGGAGTTCTTCTTCTACTTACGGCCGGCTTGATTCTCTATAGAAAAGAGAAGCTCAATAATGCCCAGCTGATAGAAGACCTGGAAGAGGGCAAAAGAGAAAATAAAAAGTATATTGATGACTTGGATAATCTGTTTACAATGTTAACAAGGTTTCATGAGATGGGCATGAAATATGCGGACATAGAAGACATGACTGATATCTGCAACCTTATTGTTGAATATTCGACTGATATGCTCGATACCAAGATGGGCTCTTTGATGCTGATTAACAAGAATACGAATATGCTGGAGATTGTAGCGGCGCGCGGTCTTTCTACAAAGGTAATAAAATCAACAAAAATCCATGTAGGAGAAGGAATAGCCGGGATCGTTGCGCATGAGGGGAAAACTATCTACTGTGAAGATATTGAAAATGATGTCCGCTTCATGCGTAATTCAAAAATAAGATACTCTTCAAAATCATTTGTCGCCGTCCCGCTCAAGATAAAAAACAAGGTTATAGGCGTGCTGAATGTTAACAGTAAGCGGAAAGGCCAGCAATTCAGCCGGAGAGATATAAAACTCCTGGATATCCTTGCTGACCAGGCTGCTGTAGCAATAGAGAACATACAGTTATACAGGGATATGAAAGGAATGTATGTCGGAACCATAAAGACACTTGCTAAAGCTATTGATGCTAAAGACCCATACACACAGGGTCACTCCGAGAGAGTAACGGAATATGCAGTAAAGATAGCCAAAGAGATGAATCTTTCAGAAAAGCTGGTGAGGAATATAGAATTTGCTGCACTGATACATGATATCGGAAAGATAGGCATCAAAGACGATGTGCTTACAAAACCTGCCCGCTTATCCGAGACTGAATATGAACTGATCAAAAAACACCCCGTGATCGGAGAACAGATAATAGCGCCTATTGAATTCCTGACGAACATAGCGCCGCTTGTACTGTATCATCACGAACATTATGACGGCACAGGTTACCTGGAAGGGCTGAAAGGCGAAGAGATACCGCTGGGAGCGAGGATATTGAATGTGGCAGATTCATTTGAAGCCATGATCTCTGAGCGACCGTATTCTAAGAGCATGACCGAAGAAGAGGCAGTAGAAGAGCTTAATGATAAATCCGGTTTGCAGTTTGATCCTCAGGTGGTTAAGGCATTCCTGAAAGTGCTGGGAACTGAAAAACAGAAAGATCTTGACGGGCTGGTGAAGGACGATAGGAGCATATAGCGTATCATATTATGGGTCATATTGTTGAGTTTATAAGGGCAAAGATCGAATCGTCACGGAAAAAGGGCTTTGTGATAGGTGTTTCGGGCGGATTGGATTCATCGGTGTGTCTCTATCTCGTTCATAAGGCTGTCGGTTCCGGCAGAACTCATCCTGTGTTTATGCCTCACAGGCCGGCGCACGGGGAATTGAAGAAGACCATAGGCGCTATGTGCACTGCGCTCGGATTGACGATGGTAGAATACGATCTGGGCAGAATAATTGCAGAGTTTGTTAAAGAGACAAATTGCAGTAACGCGGTGCTTACGGGAAATTTTGCCGCCCGTATCAGGATGTCGTTTTTGTATCATCATGCTGCTGCCAATGATTTACTTGTTGTCGGTACCGGCAATATGACCGAGAAAATGACGGGATATACTACGAAATGGGGCGATCAGGCCGGAGACATATGTCCCATAGGCGGGCTGTATAAGAGCCAGGTATACGAATTGGCAGAAGAACTGGGAATACCCGAAAGTGTAATAAACGTTGTGCCTTCAGCCGGTTTCTATGAGGGACAGGAAGATGAAAAAGAACTCGGGATAAGTTATGCGGAACTCGATGCCATTCTTCGGGCTATTGCTGCAGGTTCTGAAAAAGAACTGGATCAGAATAAAGTAAATCGTGTTAAAGAGCTGATAGAAGCTTCAGCGCATAAAAGGCGTTTCCCGGAAAGTCCGGCATTAAAGGTTTGAATCAAAAAGCAAGCGGAAACTTGTATATAGTAGCGACTCCGATCGGTAATCTTGAAGATGTTACTATGCGCTCATTGGAAATTCTTAAGTCCGTTGATCTGGTGATATGTGAAGATACTAGAACAGCAAGAAAACTGCTGAACCGGTACGATATTTCAAAAAAGACAGCTTCATATTATTCTCCGAAAGAAGCGTATCAGGCAGGAAAATATGCGGCCATGCTTGAAAACGGGACAAATATTGCGATGATATCTGAGTGCGGAACACCGTGCATTTCCGATCCGGGTATCGTTATGATACGGGAAGCCTGCAAAAGAGGGATAAACGTTATACCGGTGCCCGGGCCGTCTGCACTTACCGCAGCATTGAGTATATGCGGGATCAAGGCAAAAGAGGTTTTTTTTGCAGGCTTTATTCCCAGAAAAAAAGGTGCCCGTAAAAAGTATCTCGAAAAGCATGCCGGCAGGGAATATGCATTTGTTTTTTATGAATCAAAATACAGGATAAAGGACACAATGAGATTTATTGCTGAGATAAACCCTGAACTCGATGTATGCATAGCGAGAGAGATGACAAAGAAATTCGAAGAGATCATCAGGGGAAGCGCAGTTGAAGTAGAAGATAGAATATCAAGTAATAGCGAGTTAAAAGGAGAGTTTGTTGTAATATGCTCAGCTTGCAGGAAGTAAGTTATAAAACACCACCGCCGCGATGTGTGGCTGTATATGATAAGATATCTCTGGAAATACCATACGGCGAAAATACCATTATCCTGGGGGATAACGGTAGCGGGAAAACGACTTTAATGAAAATGATAATGGGATTTATAGCGCCATCGGCCGGCACTGTCGAAGGCGGCTGCGATAAGGTTGTCGGCGTTTTTGAAAACTATGACGATCAGCTCTTCTTTTCAACGGTATTCGAGGAATTCTCGTCAATGGAATACAGCCAGAAAGATTATTCGGCCGTATTGGCGGCGCTGGATCTTAAGGGAATTGTTGAGAGAAGTACTTTTGAACTGTCATATTCTCAGAAAGCCCGTCTTATTGTAGCGCTGGCGTATCTTTCAGGAAGGGAATTCATGCTGATAGATTCTCCGCCTCAGGATAAAATGATCAACAGCCTGTTATCAGATATAGTTATGAAAAAGAGCCGCACAATCGTGCTCATGCTTCCCAGAGATACTCAGGAGCTGCCTTCCGGGAAGTGGCAGAGGTATATGATCAGCGGCAGGAAACTGGTAAAGACAGATGATGATCAATGATATCTCCGTTGTAAGACGCTCATACAACGGAGATATAAAGGTGCTTGACGGATTGAGCATCGATTTCAAGGAAAGGGTGAATATAATTTTTGGAGAACCAGGTACGGGTAAATCTACGCTAATGGATGTAATGTCCGGTCTGGAAAAGCCCGAAACGGGCAAAATGATGCTTGACGGTAATATGGTATATCTTATGCAGGTACCGGAAAGACAATTCATCTATCCGACATGCCGCACGGAAATACTGGGGAATGGTTCTGAGGAAGGAGAGTTGCAGTATTATCTTGAGGAGACAGGTCTCCCGGGCGACATAGCGGAGATGTCGCCGTGGCATCTGAGCAAAGGAGAGAAAAAAAGACTTTCGATTGCAAGGATAATAAAACAGAACGATTCCGAAATACCAATAGATATATTGCTGCTTGACGATCCCTTCACAGATATGGATCGTTCCGGCAAAGAGATGATTGTAAAAAAACTGATCGAAAATACAGGCTTCAATGTAATAATAGCTACAGCTAATATGGCGGATATTGCATATCTGGAGCATAAAAATATTTTATTCGGTCTGTATAATTTGTCCGGGGGTGCGGATAATGATTAAAAGAATAAAGATCTTCTATAGATTTCTTGCAATAATGATGCTGCTTTCAGTAGTCCCGCTGGTTATTGTCGGATTGAAATTTATAAATATCAACAGGCTCGGCCTGCAGGATGTCATCCTTGAACTCCAGACAAATGAGGCAGTTTCCATAGCCGAAAGCGTAGAGACATATATGAGGAATCTGAGAGAACGTTTGAAATTCGTTATCTCGTCGCATGGAGAGTCGGAAACGATAAACTGGACCCTCAGCCAGAGGATGCTGAAATCTATGATAGTCTCAAGTAACCAGTTTCTTACGGTAAGCGCGGTTTCGGGAGACGGCCGCGAACTTACAAAAGTATATCATCCCTCGCTGGAGGGCAAGGTCAAGCTTAAGAGCAGGGCCGCAGACACTACATTCAATACAGCAAAAGAAACAAACCAGTTAACTATAAGCGAGCTTTACTATGACGATGATATACCCAGACTCAATATCGTATATCCGTTTGCCGGGGGCATTTTCCTTTATATAGAAGCAAGCCTGGAAGAACTACTTAAAAAAGTAAGAAATACGACGATAGGCAAAACAGGTTTTGCTTACATAATAAACAGTAGCGGAAGAATAATAATGCATCCGGATCTCTCGCTGGCATTGGCCGGAAAGGATGTTTCGGCTAGGCCGATCGTAGGGGAGGCCCTTACACGCAGGCTCGTAGGAAGCAAGGAATATAGTGCAGATGACGGCCGCGTAATAATAGGCGCTTATGCACCCGTGGCTGCCCTGGGATGGGGAGTTATAGTACAACAGGATAAAGAAGAGGCGTATTTATCTGTAAGAAAAATGAGAAAATCCGCGGTAATACTGCTGATCATAGTGATTATAGCGTCTATAATCATAGGTTATCTTACTGCACACAACCTGACCAGTCCGATACTTATACTTACAAAGACAGCAAGAAACATAGCCAATGGCGATTTTAAGGTAGACTTGATTTTCGGCTGGTTGAGAAAAGTAAAGATCAAAGATGAACTGGCGGAACTCGCTCATACCTTCGTACTTATGGCAGAACAGCTTAAGAGATTCACCGATATGCAGGCTGACAAGATGAACGCGATACTGTTTTCTATTGCTGACGGTATCATAATGACCGATTATTCCGGCAAGGTTATTCTTTCCAACAGGAGAGCAAAAGAACTGCTGGATATAGATGCGTCAGAAAATCTGGAGAACAGGAACATACAGGATATCATTAAAAGAGAAGAAATAACCCGGAGTCTGAAGGAGGCGGCGGAAACCAAAAACAATATTGTAAAGGAAATAAATATAACTCGAAAATCGGAAGATGAGGAACCGGTAGCTAAATTCATAAGGACTGATACGTCAACAGTTTCACATTCGGAATCCGGGGAGGGACTCGGTACAGTCACAGTTATCAGGGATATTACACTTGAAAAAGAGATAGAACAGATGAAAGATGACTTTGTACATTCAATAACTCATGATCTGAGGAGTCCGATGACTTCGATCCGCGGATTCCTGGAATTCCTGCTGGACGGTTCTGCCGGCGATCTGAACGAGCAGCAGAAGGAATTCCTCGGCATTATAGATAAATCTTCCAGCAGGTTGCTTGAAATGATAAACGATCTGCTTGATGTTGCCAAGATGGAGTCCGGATCGATGCCCATAGAACTGACGAACCTGGACATGAATGAGATCGCATGTTCAGTAGTAGAGTCACTGAAGTCCCAGGCCCGGAAGGATCAAATAGAGTTAAGGGTGGAAAAAATCAATGAACTGAAGAACCTGGATGCCGACAGGAACCTCATTTTCAGAGTCATACAAAACCTCGTAAGCAATGCATTGAAGTTTACTCCTGAAAAAGGGAAGATCAAAATAGTGCTGGAAAGTATGGAAGACAAGATCCAGGTCTCGGTTGAAGATACGGGTTCTGGAATGCCGCGTGAGTATCTTGATAAGATATTCAATAAATTCGAACAGGTAAAAGGCAGCAGAGGCAAGACAAAAGGGACGGGCCTTGGGCTGACTATCACAAAGCATGTCGTCGAAGCTCATGGAGGAAAGATATGGGTAGAATCCGAACTCGGAAAAGGATCGCAGTTCAGATTCTGGATCCCTTATGGACTGGAATCCAAAGAAGCGTGATAAAAAAAATAATATCTTTGCTGATGGCTGTTAACATGATGTCATTATGTACATGTGATATTGATGCAAAGGAATTCTTTGAGCCTAAAACAAGAGAAGAGATACCGTACAATCTTCTTGAAATAGAAGTTCAAGAAGGAGATACTCTCCACAGTTTCGCCCAGAAATATTTAAATGATCCTGCTCGATGGCCGGAACTTCTTGAATATAACAAAATACCTTCCGGTAATCCGAATCTGCTACTCCCGGGAGACATGGTCAAGGTCCCGGCGGAAATGGTCAAGGATGAGATAGCGGATATATTTTATATGAAAAATAATGTCCGGTCGCGCAGGAAAAACGCCAGTACATGGAAGGACGCCAAGTTATACCAGAGATTGTTTCCTGAAGACGGCGTGCGTACTGCTGCAAATTCTTTTGCAAAGATAAAATATCTTAAGGGCGGCCGTGCGAGTATAGGTGAAAATTCACTGGTGTTTCTAAGGCCGGAAAAAATGAGAGATAATGTTGTTTCTCTTGAACTGGGAGAACTGACTGCCCGGGATGTTAAAGTGCTGACGGCATCAGCGTCGATCGATCCTCAAAAAGACGCCGAATATACGGCGTCAGTCGATGAAGAAAAGACAACAAGACTGAGCGTGATCAAAGGTAAGGTGGATTTCATATCGAGCGGAGAGATAGTGACTGTCAACGAAGGGTTCATGTCAATGGCGGAATTGAATGCTCCTCCGACAAAACCGATAAAGCTTCCGGATCCGCCAAAATTCCAAGACCTGGAGACAGGCGGTAGCGAGATAACAGAGAATAGAAAAAAGATGAATTTAAATGATCTTGACGCAGAATACATACTTGAAAAATTAGCGGCAAAAGAGCAGGAAGAAGAGAAGTCTCAGGTTACAAAACCGCTGGGCCGTATTGACAAAATACATATCCAGGTATCTCAGGATATGGATTTTTCCAGGATAGTCATTGACAGGATAGTGGAGAAAGCCGCGCCGGAATTGTGGAAAGAGCAGCTGGAAGACGGCACGTACTGGTGGCGCGCCGCTTTTGTGACAAAGTCGGGCATGCAGGGTCAATATTCCGCTGCTGTTGAACTTGAAGTAGAAAATAAGCTTGTTGAAATAAATATAATTTCTCCGGAAGACGGAGCAGAGATTAAAAAACAGATACTGACCGTCAAGGGAAAAGCAGAGAAAGACACAGCAGTCACAGTAAACGGCAACGCCGCCGTCTTGTATGAAGACGGAACTTTTGTTGCAGCTGTTCATATTGAACCCGGCCCTAATAAAATAACAGCAGTGGTCAGAGATTATGACGGCAGGACTGCATCCGAGAGCATAACAGTCATGGGAGCGTTTGGTGTGTTAAAAAGCAATGAAAAGAAGATCTCAAAGTCGTTGAAATTAGACGTGATTTATCCCCAGGGAGACGAGAAGATAGCGAAGTCGATAATAGTCGTTCAGGGAAAGACAAAGCCAGGAAATTTGGTTACTATAAATGGTGACCATGCTGTTGTTGAGGAAGATGGCGGATTTATGTTGGGTGTGAACTTGAAGCCGGGAAAAAACCGGATAATCATAGAATCTTTTGATGCAGCCGGTAATAGAAGAAAGGTACCGATATCAGTAATATGTACATTACAGCAGGGAATACAGCAAGGCGGAGAAAGCGGCCGCAAGCTAGGACTCAATGTAACAAGCCCTGAAAACGGGGATGTTATAACTAAAAGGATAATCATGATAAGGGGCACTGCAGTAATGGCCGATTTTATAATAGTAAATGACAGTTCAGCGGTTAAAGAAGAGGGGGGCGGCTTTATTTCTGCTGTATACCTCAAACCGGGTGAGAATATCATAACCATAAAAGCCGTTGATTCCGAAGGGAATGAAATTATAAAGGAAATAAAAGTGCAGGCTGACATAGAGTAGCTGCCTGTGATGAACTTAAAGAGGATAAACTGAAATTGTATAAAAAAATAAAAGTTCTGGTTGCTGACGAAGACAAGGATATCCGATTCCATGTCAAGATGTGCATGAGGGACTATCTGATCGAACTGATTGAAGCTAAGAACCGGGACGAATGTATTGAGTTCGCAAAAAAAGAGATGCCCAGGCTGATAATAATAAACTACATGTTGAGCGGGATAGACGGGTATCATCTCGCAGAAGAACTGTCGAAGGGAGAGGCGCTCGATGATTCATTTGTTATAATGATGACACTTGAGGGTTTTGACCTTATCAAGGAACGCGTAGGAGTGGATGATTACCTGGCCAAACCTTTTTCCAGGGAGATGTTCTTAGAGACACTTAAAAAAATACCCGGGCTGGATATAGACCAGTATAAAAAAAACATTGTTGATCAATACCCGAAGACAGATGAAAGAAACAGGCGTGACCGGGATAAAAAAGACGCTTCAAGAAAACGGATACTTATTGCTGATGATGAGCCTGATATCATAAAGTTGCTGAAGGCGATACTGGAAAATAATTACGATCTTGAAGTAGCGACAACGGGCGCGGAGTTATTGGAAAAGGCGCTCGCAGGAAGCTACGATCTTATAATTTCGGATGTTGTGATGCCAAAAATGAGCGGCTGGAAAAGCGTGAAAGAAATCAGGGAAGGCGGGTGTTATACACCTGTAATATTCAATTCGGGCCTGGTGAAGGATCAAGCGTTGTATGAAACTCTCAAACCGGAAGGGCCTTCCAGGTTTATTCTTAAACCATTTAAGATAGCTCAGATAAATGAGTTGATAACAGAGCTGCTGGAAGATACCCATTAAAGGAGAAATACGGATCTACTCTTTGTTAACAGGTTGAGGCTTGAATATATTTTTATTATAAATAGAATTTATTTGGATGCGCCCGTAGCTCAATTGGATAGAGCGTTTGGCTACGGACCAGAAGGTTGGAGGTTCGAATCCTCTCGGGCGTTCCATTTAAGCAATACATTTTGGTAAAAGATGAAGTATGCAGTATCACATCCCGACCAAAAAAAGGTTCGGGGAAAGCGATTTTATCCGATAGCGGATTTCATACCTACCGGCAGAGGTTTTATTAAAAGATGAATAAGACAGAATATATGGAAAAAGCATTCAAATTGGCTGAAAAAGCGATTCAGGAAGGGGAGATCCCGGTAGGAGCGATAGTCGTTGAGGACGGCAGGATAATAGGAGAAGGCTGCAACAGGCAGCGTGAAGACAGTGATCCGACCGCACATGCCGAAGTGGTTGCATTGAGGGCAGCGGCTAAAGTAAAAAACAATTTCAGACTGGATGGCGCTGACATGTATGTGACAATAGAACCATGTAACATGTGCAGGGAAGCGATAAGCAGGGCAAGGATCGGGACGGTCCACTACGCATCCTATAAAGCGAATCCGTCGACTCATAAGACCGAATATGTTGCAGTAGATGATTTCAGCAGCGAGAGTTGCGATATACTGAAAAAATTCTTTAAATGCAGAAGATGATAAAAAAGATTCTGACAATTTCAGCAATTGCAGTCGCCGCAGTATCATTTTATTTTCTTGTAGGGAAAAACAATGTACCGGTTAAGATATGGTTTCTGGTCTCTTTCGGGCCGTACCTTATCATTGCCGCTCTCGCGATGAAATTTAACAGCGCCGTCATCCAGTCTGCCCTTGTCCCGATCTTCCTTTTTTATGGAGCAGGCTCGGTTCTTAACATACCGTGGCAAGCCAGGTATTATTTTGCCCATGTATCGGCGATACTTATGCTGGTTTTGACAGTGTATTTTATTATTATGCAAGTCAGCAGACTGAAATTCATTAAGATCATGCTGGGAGTGATAGCGGGCATTATAATATTTTTCGGAATGAATTATTACCGGAGAAATTACATAGATAAAGATGACCTGAAAAAGGTGCCGTACCTGGAGAACAAGCTCTTATACTGATAGAAAAGATTCTCGCTAAATAACAAATCACTATTTATATCAATTTGTACCATTTAGTATAGTTTTGTACCATTAATAGACACTATATGGACACCAGTCACAGTTACCGGCCCCTTAACTCACTATTAATTGCGATTGTAATCCTTGCCAATAAAATCCGCGTCATACCAGCAATAAAATTGGCATAAAATCAACGCAAAAAAATATACCCGCATAAATAAAATCCCTCAAAAAGATAAAATCACGGAAATAAAATCATCAAAAATCACAATTC
>JBDRKX010000116.1:0-22735 GCA_043813605.1 Elusimicrobiota bacterium
ACTGACTGTTCCTTCGGAGATAGCCGATAAGAACATATACATGACAAGCGAACCTGTGGGAGTAGGCGGTCTGATAACGCCGTGGAATTTCCCGATAGCCATACCGTTCTGGAACCTTTCGGCGGCGCTGGTTGCCGGAAATACCATGGTTTTCAAACCGTCATCTGAATCACCGCTCATGGGAATAGAGGTAGTGAAAGCCCTCGAGGAAGCGGGGCTTCCGGCAGGAGTAGTTAACCTTGTATTTGGAAGAGGTTCTACTATAGGCCGGCAGATAGTGGAGCATCCCGGAATAGACCTTCTTTCGTTTACAGGCTCGGTGGAGACAGGTCGCGATATAAAACAGAGGAGCGGAAAGCTTGATACCCGTCGCCCGCCGCTTCTGGAGCTTGGAGGCAATAACTTCAATATCATAATGCCCGATGCCAATATGGACCTGGCGTTAAAGAACCTGCTCTTCGGTAGTTTCTATACAGCAGGCCAGCGCTGTACCCATACGCAGCGTGCGATACTGGTAGAAGGAGTAAGCAATGATTTCATAGAGAAGCTAAAAGAAGGAGCGGAAGCTATGAAAACGGGTAATGGGCTGATGCTCGGGACAGACGTAGGCCCGTTGATCAATAAGAGAGCTCTTGAAAATGTTGATAAGGCCGTACAAGACCTTATAGCAAAAGGCGCAAGGCTAGTGACCGGCGGTTACAGATTGACCGGCGGGGATTACGACAAAGGAAACTACTACGCCAATACTATATTTATAGATGAGACTCCTAATCAGTCGCTGGGTAATGAAGAGATATTCGGGCCTGTGCTGATAATCAAGCGCGCAAAGAATCTTGATAAAGCTATTGAAATAGGAAACGCTTCAGGGTACGGATTAAGCGCAGCTATACATACAAACGACCACCGGACAGCCAGGATAGCTGTAAAGCGTTTCAAAGCAGGCTTGAGATATATAAACTGTTCGACCAGCGGCGCAGAGATAGGCGGCCCGTTCGGCGGCCAGCCGAATTCTCTCACTAATCTTGGAATGTCCGATTCCGAGGCAGGTCCTTTCGGGATAGACTACTGGACGGACATATCGCCTGTAATAGAGTTCTACGGAAAAGACCTGGTGCTCGCGCAGGGCGTGAAATTCGGAGCCGAAGTTGTTGAAACAAAAGAGATATTTGAAATAATAGAGAAAGACAAGATAGATATCCCGAAAAAGATGGTATCAGCATTAAGCCAGAACCTTGAGGTCCTGATACCGTATTTCGGCTCCATAAGCAAAGTGGTAGATAGGATAACAAGAACCGATTATGTCAGAAACGAAAAGGAGATCCGGTCAGCTTTTGAAAAGTCAGAATTTACGGCTCTGCTTAAGATAGATGACTTAGGAAAACAGCTGAGAATAACCGAACTGGCTGAAATGAGGCCTGAAGAAACACGTGCTGTTGATAAAGCATGGGTACAGGCGGCCCTGACCCGTTACGAAGATACCGGAGAATTCGAGTTTACGGCATACAGTCCTCTGTTGGGACTCATCCTGAACAAGAAAAAACTGGAAAGACTGTTGTCTCTGTATCCGAGAAGCGACGGGATCACGGAAAAGATACTTGCCATGGACAGCAGGGAATTGCTCCAGAGACTGGTTGATGAAGAGATAAACGAATTCACAGCTGTTTCGGGTCTGGTTGAACAGGGCAAGACTGTTAAAGAAGCATACCGTGAAATACACGATGAGATCCATTCCGAAGAGATACTCGCCATAGCCGAAGCGCTTGTGCAGTTTGAAAAGAGAGAGTTCACTCTCATGGAACCGGGAACGACAACTCCGGAGAAGACACCAACAACACCGGAAGACTGGTACAGAAAAGAGTTATTGCCTACCATGTGGTGCGCCGGGTGCGGTGCGGAGGCTGTATGGAAGAGCCTCGCGGTGGCGTTAAGCGAATCCGGGTATACCAAGGATGAAGTTGTTGTAGTATCCGGTATAGGCTGTTCGGCAAGGATCAATGTATACCTGGATGTAAATACAGTGCATACGGCCCATGGAAGAGCCTTGACGGTGGCTGCGGGTATAAAGGTGGCAAATCCCGAGCTCAAGGTATTGGTTGTAATGGGAGACGGGGATGCTGTTGGGATAGGCGGCAACCATTTCCTGCATGCTGCAAGGAAAGGGCTCGATATAACTGCAGTAATTGTAAATAACTCTATATACGGGATGACAGGAGGCCAGATGTCTCCTGCGACACCATACGGTTCGGCAACCGCTACCGGTATGACCCAGAAAGAAGCCTTTAAAATAGCGGAGACCGCTGTTCATTCAGGCGCGCCTTATGTAGCCAGGGTAACGACTCAGGATAAGAAAGGTATTTCAGAACATGTGAAGGCTTCAATGAAGAGGGATGGACTTGGAGTTATAGAGGTGCTTGCCCAGTGCCCGACGCAGTTCGGAAAGAGGAATGCAAAAATACCTTTCAGTAAGGAAAATACAATTAGTGTTGTTGAGGCTGCAAAAATGAGCCTGGAGCAACTTAAAAATAAATATGTAATAGGCTTATTAAAAGATGAACTGCAGGAAAAAGTAGAGGCCGGGCAAAAGAAAAACATAGAACTGAAAGAAGGTATATATCTTCTTCATGGCAATGAGGCGATAGTACAGGGAGCTATTAAGGCGGGAGTGGGTTTTTACGGCGGATATCCTATAACTCCGTCATCCGAGGTACTTCAGCGGCTCTCAAATCAGGAAGGCGTAGATTTCCTTCAGACTGAAGACGAGATTGCAGCCATCGGGACAGTATTGGGCGCGTCATGGGCGGGTAAAAAGGCAATGACCGCAACAAGCGGTCCGGGAATATCGCTTATGGAGGAACTGATTGGACTGGGTGTGTCAGCCGAGGTTCCTTCTGTTTTAGTAAATGTAATGCGCGGAGGCCCCTCTACGGGACTTCCTACCAGGCCGTCACAGGGTGATGTAAATCAGGCAGTTTACGGCTCTCACGGAGATGCGCCGAGGATCGTTCTTGCACCGGCAACGGGACAGGAGTGCTTTGACGCAACCATAGCGGCATTTAACCTTGCAGAAAAATATTCCACCCCGGTTATACTGCTTTCCGACGCGCAGATAGCCCATACAACTACAAATAATGTAAGGATCTATAATCCGAAAGAAATAATAAACAGGAGAAAACCCGAAGTCGCTTCCAGTGAATATATACCGTACGGTCAGCGGGATGAAAAAGGCGTACCGGCTTTAGCTGATATGGGTGAGGGTTACCGGTACCACAGGTCGGGGCTGACTACAAACGAGGCCGGGTTACCGTTTCCGGGTTCGAATGCGGATGCTATAGAAAAAGCCCAGAGGAACATAATTGAGAAGATAGAGGGCAATGAGAAGGATATAAGGTGGACCAAGAGGTATAAAACAGAAGATGCCGAAATACTGATCATTACTTACGGTTCTGTTGCATTATCTGCAATGGAGGCTGTTGACCGCGCACGCGCCCAGGGGAAGAAAGTAGGACTCCTTCAGCTTATTGCGATTTCCCCGTTTCCCGAAGATGAGGTAAGGGAACTTGCCGGCAATGTGGACCGTGTTATCGTTCCTGAACTAAATAATGGTCAGGTGGCGCAGATGGTAGAGAGAGTTACCGGCATTGATAAAGTAAAGAGAATACCGTGGCTGCGTGGTGATGTCATACCACCTGCCGAAATAGTTAAAGGTATATTCGGAGACGAGATCCGTGCGGAGGCAGAATCGGAAGAAGGGCGTCTTAATATCGGCTTCACCGGTGTAGGCGGCGAAGGCATGATACTTTCAGGCAATATACTTGCTCAGGCGGGAGCGATGAGCGGCAGGAATGTGACTCAGACACGGTTCTACGATCCTGCTCCCAGAGGCGGAGAGAGCAGTTCTAAAGTAATAGTGAGCAATAGCGATATTGTCTGCCCTGAACCGGACAGTCTTGATATCCTTGTGGCGCTTGACGATAAGGCTCTTATGAAATATCTGCCCCAACTGCGTCGCGGTGGTATGCTGCTTATTGATTCAGCGGAAATAAAGAAGAAAAAAGAAAAGTTGGGAAAAGAATGGGAAGGTGTTGACGGACTGCTGGAAAAGTACGGTGTGGAGGAAGATTCCATTGAAGTGGTTGAAGTCCCGTTTACAAAGATAACGAAAAAAGAACTGAAGAAAACTCAGGTAACAAATGTTCTTGTACTGGGAGTGATTTCGCAACTGACCGGTATGGTGTCACTGACGGATATGAAAGAGGCTGTGAATTCACTTGTGCCTGAAAAGTTCCGTGAACTGAATATAAAGGCGCTTGATATAGGAAGCGAAGTAGCGGACGGGATAATAAGGGAAAGGGACCGCGCGTTTTATTCTGAAACCAGAGCGGACGCTATATCTGCTCTGGAGGATATATTGCTTGTAACAGAAGACGCTGAACTGGTTGACGCGTTTGTAAGGCGTACAAGAACCATAAGCGCACTTCACAGGGCCGGGGAGCTCAATGCCGAAACCACACTGGAGTTCCTTAAAGCCATATTTGAGAAAAACCTCGGTAAAGAAAAAGACGCGTATTTTCATCTGCGTAAAGACCACGTAATACCGGCAATAGCTGGTATAGGCACCCGTGAAGCTTTTGATATGCTCGCTGATTATTACCTGGATGTCAGAGTAGCGAAAACCCTCAGGGAACCTGTGATATTAGAAACGCTCTCTAATCTTGGAAAACAGTTGGCGAAAACTGAAGATGACCGGATACAGTATAATACTGAAATAACCATCCTTATATTCAGGGCCGCTTTTAAACTTGCATCGGAACAGCTTATGCCCACAAAAGCCGGCCAGCCGATACCGGAGACAATGGTTGAAATGAGGCACGCGCTGGATGTTTTTGTCAAAGCCGCCCGCGGTGTTTCCATGACATACGCATGGGATCAAATAAAGACGGCGGCGGCAGATACGGCAGATACGCTGAGGATGAGGATGGAGTTCCTTAAAGGCGCAATCGAATTGAATGTCCTTCCGTGCGGTGTATGTGTAGGCAAAGGCGCATGTTCGGTAGTAGCTGCTGCAATGAAAAAAGGAGAAGATACTGCATCTTCCTGCAGTTCACACGGTGGTAATGTCGAATATACAATGGCGCAGGTAGAAGCTATACAGGAGATCCTGGTCCGTCTCAACCGGGCGTTTCTGCTCGGAACAGAGGGTAATGAAGTTTCGGTGGTTTTTGATCATATAGCAACACAGCTTGAAAAGATGGAATTCAGTGAAAACGAAATAAGTCGAGCTGACCGCAAGATACTTGCCGGGATAGATGTAAGGCTGACTCATCTCGGGTCGGGTTTGAAGAATTCTAATTTCGAGACCGTTGATACTGAGTCGGGCTGGCCGCTTCTTATGAGAAAAGGCGAATCACTGCCGTCAGTTACCGGAAAAATACTGTTTAAATCTATAGTAAACAATGCCCGGGCTCTCGAAAATTACGTTGAGCGCACTCCGCTTGTCAGGTTTAACGATATAAGCGACCGGACCGGGTTGAATGTATATGTGAAAGATGAGGGACAGCAGGTAACAGGAGCATTTAAACCAAGGATACTCGGACAGTTTTTCAAGAACATGGATAACTGGTTTAAGAGATTATGGTTTGCGTCAAGATACCAGGTAATAACAACCGGTACAACCGGGAATCAGGGGAAGGCTGTTGCGTGGGCAGTCGATGTGATGAAAACCAGGTTCTGGATGCTTTTCGGCTACATGGCTCAGGTTATCTCTGCATTGAGGCCCGGGTTAACCAGACGTCCACTTACTGCCAGGTTATTTATTGCGGGTGATACACCCAAGGTTAAAGAAGATAAAATACGTGAATACGGTGCTGAAATATTCAGACAGAAAGGCCAGTATGACCAGGCTGAGACAGCGGCGTTGCTTGAGAGCGGAAACAGCGGTGTTTACTATATGACTCACAGCGGCCCGTTATCGGTATCAAGCTATGGTTCGCTCGGGCTTGAGATGGTGCGGGATATTATCGATAGATGGAAATCACAGGGTGTGATATCTGAAGATTTTAATTTTGATAAATACATAGAATTGAAGCTCAAGGCTGAAAAAGGCAGGATATCCCTGCTTAATGATGCAGAACTGACCAAGATGCAGCGTATGCTTCAGCCTCTATCAAAGACAGCAGTGCTCGTTCCCGTAGGTGCCGGCGGGGTAGCATCGGGCGTTTTTATGGCGCTGAAACAGCTTAATCCTGAAGTAACGGTTATCGGTGTAGCGTCAGACCGGACGGCGGCTATGTATGAATCGCTTTACTCTGATAGAGTTGAAAGGGTCAAGACCGGCAGAGATATATTAGAAGACGGGATAAATGTTCAGAGTGTTGAAAGATTTGCACTTCAGATATTTAATGACCTTGCGGATGGTATGGTCATTGTGCCCAGTTCAAGGATTG
Source organism: Elusimicrobiota bacterium (assembly GCA_043813605.1). Lineage (GTDB taxonomy): Bacteria > CG03 > SLGR01 > SLGR01 > JBDRKX01 > JBDRKX01. Next base: position 6,444 of record JBDRKX010000116.1, read on the forward strand.
AAGAAGGTATACGAGCCCATTACCGTGAAGCAGGCATAAAATCAGAGGGCGCGTCAGTACTTCCTTATCTTGCACTGGAGGAATATCCTGAACTGCTTGAAAATATGAAGTCACGCGGTATAAAAGACGTAATGCTCCTGAGTACGGGAAGCAATATAGACAACGAAGTATGGCAGAACATAGTGAACGGTGATTTCGGCAAGAATCTCGAGATCGGCGTAGTAACGGAGATCAAGTCGGGCGAGAACCGTGTCGGACTTACGCCGCGCGGAGTTGCCGCCATGGTGGAAAAAGGCATAAGAGTGATCGTGCAGAAAGGTGCCGGTGAGGGCTGCCGCTATACGGATGAGGAATATATAGAAGCGGGTGCGACGATACTCGATTCTGCTGAAGAAATCTGGAACCGTGCGGGAGTGGTAATAAAGGTAAAAGAGACGCTTCCCGAAGAGCGCAAATACCTCAGGGAAGGACTCATACTCTATAACTACAACCATCTTTCAGGCGATAAACAGCTGACGCTGGACCTGCTCAATAGCGGGGCCGATGTGATACCATTCGAGACGATAATAGTTGACGGAGTGACAAAACAGCTTGTGCCGATGAGCCTGGTAGCCGGCCGGCGTTCAGCATGGTATATAGGAGAGGAGCTGAACGGACTCAGTAAAGATCGGCGCCAGGAGATCCGCCGGCATATATGGGCGTTTAATGAATTTGACGAGTATTTTGAAATACCTGAAGATATGCGCATAGACAAGAAGAATGTTGTGGTGCTTGGGGCTGGTGCGGCAGGAATGCAGGCAGCAGAAATCTCCCTGGCAATGGGCGCGAATGTAATTATGACTGATATCAATGCAGGGCGGCGGGCTGAACTAAAGGGATATTTCGAAGGTAAAGGTTATAATGGCCGGATTAATGTGATAGATGATCCCCGCTATAAACTCAAGGAAGTACTCAGCCGGGAACAGATAAGAAGAGTTCTTACAGATAAGGATTATGTGCCTGAACTGGAGGGTATGACAGGGTCGGAAATTGCAAATGTGAGAAAAGTTATTGAAGCAATTGAAAATTCGCAAGCTGTAATAGATACTATTTACATACATGGTGCGCGTGCACCGACAGTAATGGATCGCAACCTCCTCGCGTCTATAACGAGCGGCAAGGTTATATCTGATATATCCATAGATCAGGGAGGGGGAGTTGAATTTGTCAATTCTGCAGGCGAGTCTGTAGAAAAGATGACATCGCATGATGAACCCACCGTAACAGACTATTTTGGGCATATACATTACAGGATACCGAACATCCCCGGTTCTACACCGCGTGTAGCGTCGAAGATGCTTGAAGATACGACGGTATTACTTGAAGGGAAACCGTACCTCGAGGTAATAGCTAAACAGGGTTACATTGATGCTGTAAGAGAATATCCCGAACTTGCAAGAGGAATAACGCAGGGAAGACTTACGGATCCTGTTGTAGCGAAAGACCTTTCACTTGAATTTAATATGCTGGCAGGGAAAGCCGTTGCGCTGAGCCGCAACATAATGACGTACTTCCAGATGCTTATCCAGATGTTCATGCAGACCGATCCTCAGTCAAAACTGTTTGCTGCACTTTCCAAGGCAACAACTAATCCGCTTCTTTTGGTATTGAAGGGTGCCGAGGGAGCTGAGGTGATGGCCGATAAGGAAATAGACGAAAAAGGCTATCGGAAGTTCGTAAAACTTCTTGAAGAATTGAGCGGGATAAAAGTAATAGTTAGCGCCCAGAAACCGAACCTTGTATTCTTTAATAAGGATATATATGCTTTCGCGACGGTGGGGAAGAATGAAAAAGACGACCTGGAACTGATCGTACACGAAGCTTTCTTTGAAGCACTGAATAACCATGAATTGCCAGAAAACTATGACCTGCGTTCATTCCTTGAATTGCTTGTCGAGCATGAATTAGGTGAATATGATGCAATGGAAAACAAGAACAAAGCCTACAATAAATTCATATTTGCCAATAACTGGCCGGCAACTCCCGATACATATCACGCGTTTCTTGAAGAGAACGAGCCGGACAAGGTAAGTGTTCTCATGGAATTCATGCAAGCAGTTGAAGAAGATGTAGAGGCAATTGTTTCTGTGCCGGAAGATGTTGATCCCGATAAGATTAAAGAAGGCATATTACAACAACTTGAAGTTGTTACAGCGCAAGATCCTCAGCGCAATATACCCGGTACTCATGTTTTTATTGCTATTAAAGAAAATATTGAAAAAACAGGGGTACTACCGTCACCGGAAGATGTAATGAACATCATTAGAGATGTTGAAAAACAGCTTAAGATGGAGTTCAAGCCTGTGCATATAATATCAATGTTCCAGATGGGTCTGCTGGAGCAGGTCTCCCTGCCGGATATTTTCTGGGATACAAAGGAGAACCGGCTTGCAGCAATGCAGTTTATAATGCGGGCGGTACAGGTACAAACGATCAAGCAGATCAAGAAAGAGTCTGTTGAAGAACTGCTGCAAAAAACAGGTTTCGGAGATGTTTTGAAGAAACACAGTGTTGAGCAGATTATAGAAGAGGTTAATTTCTTTGAAAACCTTGAGGGAGTCATAAAACCGGGAATCGATATGATATCTGATGAAAAAGGCGGGATAAGACCCGAGTTTAAGGAAATATACGATGCAATATTCACGGCTAACGGATTGACAGCCGAAGATATCGCTTCAGTCGGTTCCTGCGCAATATCTTTCAGGATAATAGTAGAGCTTGCAAAAGAAAACCTGGTAAATGCAGAGAACCTGATAAAGTCCGGTGTATTCTTTAAAGCCTGGGAAAAAGATGAGCTTGTAGGCCTGTTGGGAGTTGTCGCCGGTTTTCTTCGCGAGGCAGTGATAGATGAAGAAGGAAATATACTGATGGACGACGAATGGAAATCAATATTCAAACAGTTCGCTGATGAAGACGGAAATATTAGTCTTATGAAACTGCTTGAAAAGGAACTCCATTTGGCAGTAGTGATAGGTCTTCTCAAGGCTGATGACCGGACTTTTGCGTTCAGAGTAACTCATAGTGTGAATTTATCGGCGTTGGACAGTGATAAAGACAATAATGAAAGGTTTGGGCAGGTAATGCCTATGCTGATGCAGATAAATCAAAAGGATCCTGCTGTCGCGCTTTATCTTGTCGATAACCTTAATAAGTTCCTTACCGATGATGTGTATTACGAAAACCTGATGCTGATATTTGATGATACATCAGTCCCGTTCTTCAGAGCGCTCTTTAACATGAAGGGTAAGATCAATGAAGTGTTCAGGGCAGATATCGCTGATTACCTTGAAGGAGAATTACTTAATACGGAAAAAGTTTTCGGAGAACCCGGAAGCGCCGCCATGTTTATGGGGCGCGTGCTCGTCAGTTTCCATGCCGCCGGGTTCCCGCTGGAACTTGATAAAGAAGGATTTTTCGAAAAATACCGCGAAGAGATCATCGAATCTCCGCAGGCAATGTTGAAAAAACTCTACCTTCTCGGGGAGATAGCCAAACACAGTCAGCCGCTCGCCCGGTATATGATGGAACACTATTTTGACGAAATAGAGAATATGCTGCAGGAAACGAATATGCTCATACCTCTTTCCATATTCCTGCACCAAGTCGCGAAAGATCTTTTTGTAATAAAAAAGAAATACAAAAAGATATTCAAACCTTTCCTCAGTAAAGAAAATAAGGATCAGATAGATATTGACCGCATAATAGCGAATGAAGCCGCTATAAACGCTTTCATAACCATGGTAAATGTGAGTCAAATGGATATACAGCTTGCAGAATTTTTCGCTGACAAGGATGTATATTCAAAAATAATAGAAAACAAAGAATATGGTGAAAAATTCAGGACGATATTCCCGATCCTTGCCGATCTGCTGGAATATAACGGACAGCCTGCAAAATTCACCGGCATAATGAAGGGTTTTACGGATAAGAAGACCGGCGTTATAAATATAGATTCCATATTGGAAGAGCCTGTTAATATGTTCACCTTTAAGACTCTTTATGAAATAGCGAGCAGGAATGTAGCGGCAGCTGAATATATAGTGAGAAAGAATATTCTGGAAGAAGCTAAGAAGGACCAGCAGGCTATGCAGCTGTTCAGCGGCATGTCACTTGAGATCGCTGAAGTGCTGGATGAGATGGCCCGTGTGAAGACAGAATACAGGGAAATTCTGGATGACTTTGTTGACAAACCCACATATGAACTTGACATAGATTCGATGCTGAAAAATCCGCCTAAAGCGGTTCTATTTATGACACTGGTCAAACTCTTTAATATTAACAGTAAAGAAGCGATGAGGTTGAAAAAGGAGAAAACCGAGGACTTGTTAAAAGATCAAAAAGCTCTTGTTACACTTTCGACCCTGACCGATTTTTATAAACTGGAGACACCGTCTCCCGAGATACTGGATAATATGCTGCAGAAGATGAATGTATTTGCGGCAATGATAATGTATAACTTTGAAAGGTTATCCCGGATTCTGCCGCAATATTGCCAGGAGATCAGGCAGGATGTGGTGATGTATGTCTCACAACAGGGTCTGCCTGCAGTAGATACGATAAATGCCTTTATGGATGTCATGTTTGAAGTTGCCAATAAAGGCATTTTTGATGCTGCCGGAGTGGTACATAAGGATTACAGGAGCCTGCTGTCAGATTATATAGATGAAAGTACCGCTATGATCCATGTGGGCAAGATAATAAACAGCAATATGGACATGCTCAAATTCGAGACCTATCTGAAACTGGCTTCAGTCAACAGGACACTGGCTATCCAGTTCGCGAAATCCGGCGTAATGGACAGGTTTATTACTCCGGAAATGATAGAAGTCGACTATATAAAGGAAAGGTATAGAAAATCGCTCCAGGACGGTCTTATGAACCTGGCAAAAGCCAGTCCGACACTCTTTCTTGTCGTATTGAACAGGGGATACATGAAAGACATAATTGGGGACCTTAACCGGATAGAAAATCTGAATGTAATCTCCGGCTGGCTTGCGTATCTGGACGGGTTTCTTGACAAAGACGGAAAAGTCAATCCCGAGTATCAGTATATATTCGAAGGATACACTGATCCTGACGGGTTCCTCCGTCTCGGTGATCTTTTAAGGAGCCAGGCCAAGATGTACTCCATGATAGGCCTTCTCAGGCTGATGGAATTTCAGAGCGAAAGAGGTCCGGGTAATTTTGAAATGGCAGAAGCTCTCGTCAATGACGACTTCTTCAAAGAATACATACTGAAAGAAGAGAATGCCGCACTCGGATTCCTTATATTTGCCGGAACGGAAAAGTTGGGAATGATCCTGAATAAAGACTGGACTGTAAGGAAACAGTACCGCGGCGCACTTGAGAAGTACATTGTTCAAGACGGCAGCGGAAAACTGGATTTTGCCGAGGTCTTCATAAAACTTAACGATGCATGGACAGCCCAGGCTCTTATGGATCTGGTTTCATTCAATCCGGGTCTTGCAGAAAAGGTATCGGTAGACGGTATAATGGAAAAACTCGCAAAAAGTGAAAAGACAGCATACAAGTTCAAAGAAACTCTCCCGAATGCATTGAGGTTCCTCATGACGGAAGATTATGAATTCAGGCAGTTCTCGGAGAACTTCGGCCCGTATGTAGACGGTAAAGGCAAACTTGACCTGTTCGAAATAATGAAAACAAGGAAGAACCAGGCGGCCTTCGGTATATATTTTATATGGTCACTGATAAACAATGATTTTCTCTCCTACCTGAAATCAACCGGATGGTACGACAAGATCCTTACTGATGAATCTCTGGCTAAATCATTCGATAACCTGTGGGGACTTAAAAACAGGGTCGACGCTAACGGTGTAGTAGATGCTGAATGGCACGGTATACTCAAGGACTACATCGATGCGGACGGAAAACTCAATGTATATAAACTTACGAACAGTTGGAAAGACATATATTACCTGCAGGGGCTTTTTATGCTGGCGGAAGCCGATATGGAGCTTGCCAAGCAGGTAGATGAAGAAGGTATGCTGAAGAACATCTGTACCGGTATGGTACTTGACGATAAAAAGAAACAAGATTCACAGTATACCGCCGAGATATTCAAGGACAAAGGTAATAATTTCGTCATGTTCACTTTTGTAATAAAGAGAATATACGAGAAGAATCCCGCTATTGCCGAGATGATCCTTTCCAACAGGATGCTTATAGAGAACCTGCTCTCTAATAAAGAGATGCTGTTCGGTCTTTTTATGCAGCATAAGACCTTCGATAAACTGCTCGATGAAAAAGGCCTGATAAAAGAAGAATTCAGGGAAATAATGGCAGGGTTCTGCTCTGAGCAAGGTAACCTCTTTATAGCTCAAAGCCAGCCTTCTGCGCTTGTCTTTGAATCACTCGCGACTGCTGCTATAACCAATAAGGCGTTTGCGAAAAAGCTGGCATCAAACAGCTATATTCCAACGATCAGCAATGATCCTCAACTTTCGGTAAGACTGCAGAAGGGATTGCAGCTGATGCTCGAGACAAGCGATAAAAAAGGAAATGTCGATGAGAAATATGCCGGACTATTGAAAGATTTTATGCGTAACAGGATACACGATGTCAAAAAGATAATAAACACAGGTGTTAAGCTGAAAGCTTTCACCGTCCTGGTCAAGATGGCGCGTGAAGATGTTAAATCGGCAGAAAAATTCGCGGTTACCCGCTTGTTTAAAGATATAATGAGCGGCAAGGATAACCGTCTGACAAGGATGGCGGCGATCGCGGGTAAAGCTGTGAGCGTTATGGCTTCCTGGGATGAGGTAGGTTCCGGTTCCATGAAATATTTCAGTACGCCAAAAGGTACGATCGACTGGGATAAAATCCTGGATTCGGGTGAGAGCGCCGCGCTCTTTAGCGCGATGGCCGATATCTCGAAGAAAGAGCGTAAGATGAAAGTCGAAGTACTTGAACAGCTCTACTCCGTTATTAATTGGGACGAACTGCTCAAAAACAGGGATTCTGTAATAGGATTCTCGAGGTTTGTGGGAGAAAATGTCATAAGGTGGGTGTCTGAAAACCCGGATATGATGGCAGGCCTGCCGGTTATTAACGAAAAGATCTACGAATTCATGATGGTTATTGAGACTTTTGACAATATCCGCTATAACGCTGATCTTGTGAGCAAATTGTTCGACCGTCTGGAAAAGATCAAACGGTCTTCTGCTGAAAGAGATTCGTTCCAGCTGGCGTTTACTTTTCTTAATATGGCAGCTGACCTTAAGACCATAGGCCGGGAAGAAGCGACCGGTATGCTTTCGGAACTCCTTGAAATGGATACAGCAGAAGAATATCAGACCTTTATCAAAGAAGGGTTATCGGCTGCGGCAAGAAAGAATTTCCGGGAAAAACATTCCGAATATCCTGAAATAGATACTGACTGGAGAAAAGCCCTTGTTATCGGTCTTACGGGCTGGGATATACCGGAAAACAGGAGATTCAGATTAAATCTGGACGGCATAGTGAATAAGGTTGAAAGCGTAGTCGATCAAATGGGCGCTGACAGGAACGACGACAGGGATTATTTCCTCGCACTGATATATGCTCTCCATCTCAGGTTCTATTCTCCGGAGATAATAGCCAGGTTTGAAAAAGGGTACCATAAAAAACACGGGTTTGACTGCATGTCCTGGAACAACGGTTTCTTCTGGCGGACCTTTATAGGCGGCAACCTGCTGGCACTGGCTTCTGAAATAGGACATGCTGTAGGAGGAAAGCTGGACATAGACCTGAAATGGGTATCTAATGCTGAATTACAGGACAGGCTGGGCGGGGTTAATATACTGAGAAAGACAGCGCATCTTGCATTCGAAAATGCTTCTGAATATGTCATACAGGTAAACAAATATGCAGAGGGAGTACTGGAAGAATGGATAACAGGCCGGATAGAAGAAGAGGACAAGGAGAAACTGTTAGAAAAACTGAAAAAACAGATAAGTAAAGAAAGACTCTTAAAGATCCGCAAGGCTGTTGAGGACGATGCGGATACAACTGTTGAAACGGTCCTTGAGATGCTCACTCCTTCCGAAATATACAATATAGGCAAAGAGATGGCAGGAGAGGAACTATTTATAGATGATGCTGTCATGGATTTCAGGCGGGAATTCATAGAGGCGGCTAAAGAAAAAGCAAAAGAAGATATAGATAACGCCGTAGGCGTGATGGCTTTTTCAACGGAAAAATATCACGGTGTCCGGGATGTCGTACTGAAACCCTATGAAGCCTACAGAGAGATCCATGAAATGGCGGAGCGGCTGAGCCAGGATGTTTTTGTCAAGCTTGTGCTTGCTTTAAGGGATGCAAATGTGGATGTCAATGTGATACCGTATGTGAACGCAAAAGCCACAGAATGGATACTAACGACGACAAAACAGAAGACCACTGAAGACTGGGAATCGGTTGTAGAGCAGGCAAAGAAGATAGACGCGAAACTGATAAATAAATGGGTCGCGGAACTGGCTGAGGAGAACATAGTAAACATAGATAAGTCTATTCCGGTAAGGACAGTCAGTTTTGAAACGGTCATACGGGAAGCAAGGGAAATGGGTGTAAAATCCATCTCTAATCTCCTGGATACTTTCTCCGGTTTCATCAAAGGCGATCTTGTACTGGGTCTCCACGAGGTGATAACGGAGAGACTTCCGCATATAGCATCGATCCTGGGCATATTCAAGGGTGTAGCTGAATATGTACATGAGGAAGAACAGAAACAGATAGGTTCTGATGTGGCATACGGTGAGGATCTTGCCGGATTATACTTGAACGCGATAAGGCTTATTTCAAGGATAGAGCCGAATTCAGGACTTATTCTTGCGCTTCTAAGCGCTGTAAAGAATTCAGCCGTAGAACTGCTCAAAGGCCCGGGTGAAACAAGGGTGTATGATATAGAAGAACTTGAAGATGCAGCATGGAGATCGCAGCTCAGGTCACTCCAGAAGGTGTCGGGATTTAAAGTAAAGATTAGCAGACAGTACAGTGACTACCTGCTTGCTGACAGGAACATGTACCTGCTCGCGACAGTTGACGGCTCGGAGATGATAATCCACGAGTCTGTACTCAAGACCCTCGAAAGGCGCGGTGCGCCGGAAGGTTATACTGTACAGTCTTTCCTGAGGCTCCTTGCAAGGCATGAGATGTCAGAATCCAGTTTCCTTAATGAAAACAGGGGAAGCACTTCAGCGGATTTTCACGAGTTACTGGCAGAAGTCGATCCTGAACAGATGGTGCTCTTCAGTTTCAAGGACGAGATATTTGATGAGATGGAATCACCTACTGAAGAATACCTGTGGCATGAAATAGAGCCGGCAGCGGAAGAGGTCCTTGATGCAGAAGTTGACGAAGCCTTTGAAGCGGGAGTCCATGAGATCGGCAGAGATATCTTCGACAGGACGATGCAGCACCAGAAAGGTGTCAGTGGAAAACTCAATATTGCCGGCAAGATAATGGAATGGGGCATGAAGGACGAATATACAAAGTTACAGTTGCTCTTTTTCATAGACGTGCTGCCGAAACTTACCAGCAGGGGAATAGTACAGCATATGGCCGAATATTTTCCTGTAAAAGATACAAGGCTTCCTGTTTCCCTGAGATTGATGGTGGGAATAGGCAGAATAGCTGCAAAAGTTCCTTTTGTCGGCACACCGATCGTTGCGGCAATAGTGCGGTTCTCAGTAAAGATGACCGCAAAGAACTTCTTTGCAGGCGTAACAGAGAAGGAAGTGGGAAAAGCGATAACAAAGTCTGCTTCTAAGGGGCTCAAACATACGATAGACGTACTCGGGGAAGCTGTTCTCAGTAAAGAAGAAGCAGACGAGTATGTTGATACTTATATCAATAAACTGCTCAGCTCGGAAGGCCTGCGCGGTAAACTCGAAAATGTATCTGTCAAACTGACTTCACTATATTCTGAATTCAATCCTATGGACTTTGAAGGAACGAAGGCTGCTGTTAAAACGAGACTGAAAGAGATAGTAGAAAAAGCAAAAGAGGCCGGTGTTTTTGTAAATATAGACATAGAGCAGTATGACTATAAGGATATAACGATCGAGATATTCAAGGAAATGATACTTGAAGACGAAGGCCTTAATATGAACAATTTCGGCATAGCCATACAGGCGTACCTGGAAGATTCTTATGAAGATGTCAGCGACCTTGTCGATTTTGCAAAGATCAACAATCGTACTTTTACCTTAAGGCTTGTCAAAGGCGCTTACTGGGAGTACGAGAACCTTATTTCCGAATACTACGGCTGGGAATCGCCGGTATTCGGGAAAAAGCACGAGACAGATTTGAATTACGAGCTTATTATCAATTTGCTCTTTGAGAACAAACATTTGATAAAGCCTGCCATAGCTACTCATAACATAAGGAGCATGGCGGTGGCACTGGCTATTGCGGATAAATACGGTGCGACTCCGGAGGAATTTGAATTCCAGATACTCTACGGTATGGGCGAAGCGATGAAAAAAGCCCTTATAGACAAGGGATATACTGTCAGGGAATACACTCCTTACGGTAAACTTCTTGTCGGCATGGCATATCTTGTGCGCAGGATACTTGAGAATACCTCTAACGATTCTTTCCTGCGGCTGACTTTCCATGAAGGGCAGGATGTTGACAGTCTTCTGGCTGCTCCCGCATATCAGGCTAAACTGATTAAACTGAAAGGACACCTGGACAGGATAAACAATGTTCTTCAAGCCAAGAAAGCTGAAAAAGCAGAAAAAGCCGCCAAGGAAGAAAAGGAGATATCTCCCCTCAAGGCACAGTATGAAAAGTATGTCGGTATTCTTGAAGAACGGGCAGATGGCGCTGTAAAGAGCTATTCCGCAGAGATCAACAGTTACGAATATATACCGTACGGTAAAGGCAAAGTTATATTCAGTATCAGACCGGATGCGATCGAACTCAGAAAAGCCGTGCTTTCCGCGCTTGCTGCCGGAAACGAGATAAACGAAATACTTGTACCCGGGATTGCTGTAGAAGGCGCCGAGTACCTTGTAAGCGATCTTGTAAAAGAAGGATTACTGGAAGAGGCTGTAAGAGTGAATATTTATTCCGATAAACTTGCACTTGATGCTGTTTCGGATTCAGGACTCGACTGGGTCTTCTTTAAAGGTAAAAAAGAAGAGGAAGCAAGACTGAGGGCGCAAGCTGCTGTTACGCCGGAAGATGCGGTTTCAGCCAAGATAATGATAACCGGTGTCAGGCCGGAACTTGTTATGGAATTCGTAACGGCAAAGACTATTACAGAGAACATGCTGCGAAGGGGCGTTGCTCCGGAACTGTCTGGTTCCGCAAAATACAGAACGCCTTTCCGGAACGAATCTCTTGTTGATTTTTCGGAAGAAAGCGAAAGACGGCAGATGGTGCGTGCTCTTGAAAAGGTCAAGAATACCATAAAAACCCAGAAACAACCTTCCCCGCTGATAATTGGCGGAAAAGAGGTTAAGACAGACGGTATAATGGAATCAGTCAATCCTGCGGATCCGTCTCTGGTAGTAGGTTCAGTATATCGGGCGCGGCCGGCTGAAGCTGAAGAAGCCGTGAAGGCTGCGAAAAAAGCTTTTGAGAGCTGGAGCAGGAAGAGCGCATCCGAAAGGGCCGAATTTCTGCACGCTGCACTTAGGATAATGAGAAAAAGGAAATACGAACTTGCCGCATGGATGACATATGAAGTAGGCAAGAACTGGCGCCAGGCGCTCGGAGATGTCGATGAAGCGATGGATTTCCTTGATTTCTATGCGCACGAGGCGGTCCGTATCGAAGAAGAAGATAAAACAAAAGGTATCACTGATTGGCAGAGGGTTCCCAGAGGCGTCTGTGCCGTAGTAGCGCCCTGGAACTTCCCGCTTGCCATACTTACAGGCATGACAGCGGGGGCGGTTGCGTCCGGTAATACAGCCATAATGAAACCGGCAAGCCAGTCTTTTGTAATAGCCGGAAAACTTATGGATATATTCAGGGAAGCCGGGCTGCCTGAAGGAGTCGTGAACTACCTGCCGGGAATGGGCAGGGAGATAGGTGATTATCTTGTCAGCCATCCTGATGTGGATATGATAACCTTTACGGGTTCGGAAGCGGTCGGTCTTTCAATAAACGAGAAAGCCGGTAAAACGGACCGTGAAATACCTAAAAAGGTCATAGCCGAAATGGGCGGCAAGGATGCTGTTATTGTCGATTCCAGTGCTGATATAGACCAGGCTGTTGCCGGAGTAGTCACTTCGGCATTCGGATTCTCCGGACAGAAATGTTCCGCCTGTTCCCGTGTGATCGTCCATGAAGACGTCTATGAAGAATTTCTTGAGAGGCTGAAAGGAAAGGTAGCTGCACTCAAGATCGGTGACGGGATAGAACCGGATACGTTTGTTAACCCGGTAATAGATGCCGGCGCGAGAGAAAAGACTCTCGGATTCATAGAAAGGGCAAAGAATGCCGGTATAGACGTTTTAGTAGAGAGAGGAATAGCTCCTCTTGTTGAAAAAGGCGAGATAAACAAAGAAGGTTTCTACGTAGGCCCGGTTGTTTTTAAGGATGTCCCGCGGGATGCCGAAATCGCGCAGGAAGAGATATTCGCGCCTGTTCTTGCGGTCATGAAAGCAAGGAGTTTCGATGATGCTGTTGATATAGCCAATGATACACGATTCGCTCTTACGGGCGGAATATATTCGAGAACACCGAGTCATATAGAAAGAGCAAAAAAGGAATTCATGGTTGGTAATTTCTATATTAACAGGAACATAACCGGCGCGCTTGTTTCACAGCAGCCGTTCGGCGGTTTCAAGCGTTCGGGTATAGGTCTCGCAAAAGCGGGTGGACCTGATTATATGTACCAGTTCATGCGCTGGGAAAGAACGGTTGCCGAAGAAAAAGACAAGATAGATTACGCGCAGATAAAAGTCGATGGATTCGATAAGCTCAGCAAGAACCAGAAACTGCTTGCATATTATCTCCATCAGTCCGCGCTCGCCGGCTGGGACATAACGTTTAAACAGTTCCATAAACAGGGACTTACGGTCAGGAACCTTATGGAAGAGATAATAACGCATTCTGATGGTATTGACCCTGTAGTCCTTGAGAAGATCCGCGATTATACGCATCGCGTATGGGCGATGCGAGGTATCTATCATAATGTTACCCAGAAAAAACAGATCCCTGATTTTACGCTTGAAGAGCTGCAGGCAGCAGCGTTGAAAGCAAAAGAGAACGGAGCATTCCAGGGCGCGGATAATATAAGGAATATATTCGGGCTGCTGATAGATGAAGAACCGGCACGCTACAAGAATGCCGTTCTGGTTAGCGGCGGTACCGATGAATATGCGGTTGAACTGCTTGCTCCTGCGCTAAAAAATATGATTGACGATCTCGACAGGATAATATTCGATCCGGATTTTGATCCTGTGCTCACTAATATGACTGAAAGCGCGGATAAAGCCTTGTCAAGCGGGGTTAATTTCTACGAGAACCTTACTGATGCCGAGATAGATTCTTATAAGAAACCTAAGACACTTGCCGGCAGGATAGGCGCATGGATGAACTGGATATTCCTTTTCGGCTGGAGAACGCGCCAGCGGCCTTATGAGCGCTATAGTGAAAACAGCAGGCTCGTGAAGGTCAACGGCAGACTGACAGAGCAGGTAGCCCGTGCGGGAGATCCGAAAAAAGGCATACCGGCGGGTATTCTTGCTGAAGAATATGCGAATATGATAAGGAACCTGGGAAAAGCTATCGAATATGCCGAACCTAAACAGGCCAAAGCGCTGAGGCACCTGGTAAACCATTTCCGGACAGGTGATCCGAAAGAGTTTGAACGCTACAATATCGCCTGGGTACAGGACGGCGCTTTTGTCGACGTGGTAATAGGACTCATCGAATCTTATGACGATCCGTATAACAAGAAAGCCACTTTTGAGGCTTCACTCAATATAGGTGACCCGACAATGGATGATATAGTGTCTCAACTCCGGACAAATGCAGAGTATATGGAAAAGAATGCCCCGTGGGATGACCTCTATAAGAAGAAAGAGGTTCAACTGCCTAACGTGAAATTCATCCAGGATATACTGCGTACAGGTTCGTCGGGAGGAATATCCCATACACTGGGCTATAACCTTCCCAACGATAGAAGTATAGTCGAGAAATATGGCACCAAGAGCACTATAATACAGAATATAATGCCGGCGCTGGAAGAAGCCAAAAAAGGAAAAGTACTGGCTGAATACTCGGCCGATCCTGAGCGTGATTCCGCACTGAAGAAGAAGTGGGGTAAACTGTCCACTGCGCTCATGATAGCTTTCCACGAAGGTGCCGGCCATGCCCTCGGACGCAATAATCCGTCGCTTTCAGGTATTTCTAAGGACCACTTGAAGCAGTACTATCTTGCTCTCGAAGAAGCCCGTGCGGAACTCGCGGCATTATGGTTTATCGGGGACGAGGAGTTCCTAGCAAACGGTCTTGTGCCGGATGAAAAGCTGACTGAATGGGCATTCAGATCATTTATGATGAGTAACGGACTCGTGAGCCTGAGAACAGTACCAAAGAGCTCTGACCGGAAAGAAGGCGCGCACGCGATCGGGCGCAACCTGATAGTCAACTATCTACTGGGATTCAGTGAAGATTCGCTGAATGACCTGAAGAAAGCCGGTGTAAAGAACCTGCGCCGTGTCCAGGGTGCTCTCGAATTGAAAGTAATAGACGGTAAGACATATGTAGAGGTGATCGATGTAGAAAAAGCGCATGAAGCTGTAGGTGAACTTGCCGCTGAGCTGATGAGAGTCATAGGCGAAGGTGATTTTAAAGCTGCAAAAGCGCTGGTTGAAACATACGGCGTGCCGGTCAATACTGAACTAAGGGACGAGGTACACGAGAGATATGAAACTCTCGACATACCTCTCTATATCGCGGAGATACAGCCTGAACTGAGGCCTGTATACGATGCCTCAGGTATGATAATTGATGTCGAGATATTCTATCCGGAGAACTTTGAAGAACAGATGCTCAGGAATTCCGGAAGACTGCCTCAGATGGCTGTGAACAGCGAAGGTATAACCGTTCCGATTGATTCCATAGGCAGGGCTATAAAGGCTGCCGGCACGATGGTACCGGCAGGTGATCTTGCTGAGCTCAGGAATATCATGAGTTCGATACGCGAGCTCATAGAGAGCGGAAATGCGGCTAAACTCGACGAGATGCTTCCTGTTTCAAAGGATATCCTCGAACGGGTTTACCAGTACCAGTCGCGTGATAAGGAATCCCTGGTGGTCGATACAAAGAACAGCATAGGCTCTTACCTTGCGACAGTTGACGGCGAATACCTGCTCGATATGGCAAGCGGATTCGGTTCTAATCCGATGGGATATAACCGTCCGGAGATACTCAACGCGTTCCTCAGGTACCTGAGCGATGCGGCCAATAACCTGGCGTTCAGTGATTTCATAACAGAGTCGTACGTGAGGTACACGGAAAAACTCTCCGGCTATGCAAAATGTCTCGGATTGACGAACGTGTTCTTCTGCAATACAGGCGCGGAATCGGTTGAAAACGCCATTAAGGCAGCCAAATATCACAGGCCTGCGTCCGAATACGTGGTTTCATTCGAACATGCATTCCACGGCAGAAGTCTGGGCGCTATATCGGCTACTGACAAGATAAAGATAAAAGAGAAATTTGTCGGCATGTTCCACGATTGGCCGAAGATAGTCTTCCCGGGCATAACTCAAAAAGATACGCTTAACGGGAGATTAGCTTTCCAGAGTGTTAAGAATACAATAGCCGGTGAAGAACAACTGCGCAAAGCAGTTCTTCAAAAAGGCGGCCTTCTTGAACTGGAAAGAGTTCTTGAAGATGCCATAAGCGTTTCTGACGAGAGTGTACTGACGGGACTGGGATTCACTTCTGATGCAAAACGCGAAGAAGCCGGTCTCCTTCTTAAGGAAGTAAAGACACTGCTCTCATTTGAGAAACTTGTGGCGGCTGCGCCGGAAAAATGCGCAGCTATCATAGCCGAACCTATACAGGGTGAAGGCGGCGATATGCACGCTACGTACAGGTTCTGGAGAGCATTTAGACTGCTTACAAGAAGAACTGATATAAGTGTTCCGATGATAATGGACGAAGTACAGACCGGATTCGGTACAACGGGCACCTTCTTCGCATTCGAGAAGATGGGCCTTGTCACGGCGGATGGCAGACAGGATCATCCGGACATGGTGACTACTGCCAAGAAAGCGCAGCTCGGA